>CAJUQU010000160.1 GCA_910588595.1 uncultured Lachnospiraceae bacterium
AAGTTTCATCTCTCTTATCACCAACAGTGTATCCCTCTCGCTCAGAGTGTCATTTACGCCTTGATGTCAACAGGCTTATGGTACGCATCCGATATGACAGTCACTGGCTGCGCTGAAATCTGAATCTTTTCCAGCCGTTCTTCCTCCTGCTCCTTCTGCTCCTTTCTCTTTTCCTCGGTGCGCTCCTGCTCCTTCTTCTCCTTTAATTTTTCCTCCCGTTCCTCTGCCAGTTCCTTCCAGCCTTTTACCCCGCTGTCGGAAGTTACCGTGGTGGACGCCATCATGGTTATATTCCCTGTGCTGTCGATGCTCCAGCTTTCCGTATGGTCCACCACCCTTGCCCCGATAGCCCTTGCATTGGCCTGGGCGCTCTTAAGACCGCTTTCATAACCTTCTTTGAAAAAAACAGGTTTTCTTCAAGCTCCTTCGCCTTTTCCGGGTTCCTTGCACACTCTTTTAGGTAAGAGCCTGAAATCGCCACGCTGCCATTCTTTACACAGTCATAATTCTTCTGCAGGTAGGAATAATAATCCGATACGCTGTCTGTCCCTGTGTTCTTCGCCTGTGCTGGCGCAGCTTCCTTTGTTTCTGTTTTCTTCACTGTCTCATTTTTCTGTGCCGTGTATGTACTCCCATACACATTGCTGTAGTTGTTTCCAATTCCTGAAATTGCCATAATTTTTCCTCCTTGATAAAATTTTTATTGTTAATGACGGCCCCTCTGTCATTCGGAGCCGCCCATGCCCCCTTATGGTAAGTCCGGGCATGATCTTCCTTACTTCAAAATGCCCGCCGCCTCATATGCGGCAATCGAAACCGCCTTTTTGGTCATGCTGTCCTTATAATATCTCTTGTCTGCTTCCTGCTCCATCAGCCTGCGTTTCAGGACGGCCTCCTCCGCCAGCCTTTCATATTCTGCGTGTTTTGCTTCCCTTGCTCTGCGGGCTTCCACAAATTCCGATGATGAAACAGTAAATTTCAGTTCTCCCACCACACAAGCATGGTTAATCTCTCCATTTTCATCAAATGTCATCAGAAAACCTTCGTTCTCACCAGGAGTAGAATTAGCTAATATAAAACTATCCACCCGTTCCATTACTTTTTGTGCAAGTTCCGTGTTATTTTTCATTTTTTCTTCCAATTCCGGTGAAATAACTACAGCAATCTTGCCAAGCATTGCATTCATCTTGGTGCGGACTGCCGGACTCTGCATATCGGGTTCAGCTCCCGACGGTTTCCAGTTCAGAACAGAATCATCCGCATTATTGCTGAAATACTTATCCCACGGATAATCATTCCTCCCCCATAAGGAACTGTCAATCTTGGATGTATCCATGACATTGTAATATGCTCCCGGATACTTTGATTTCAGCATTTCCTTAAAACTAACATTCTCTGTTTTCCCTGCCGCTTTCGTAGCCGCAAGCTCCGCAAAACTCAGCCCTCGCTCTTGCCTGCCGCATTCTTCCGGTACTGCTCCGCCAGATAGTACCCTCCCAATTTACCTGTCACTCCGAAATCCGTCATCACTTCTCCTCCTTTTCATTTTTCATCATCACCGACAGGATGAACACCCTGCCGTTTCATAAAGTCCATCGGCAGATACGCCCCCATTTCAAACCGCGATTGCACCAAGTGACTATAAATTGCACGAAATGACCATAAAGTTTATAACATCACCACCGCCAGGAACTTTTCTGCGTCGCAGGAAACGGCGAAATCGCCCCCGTATTTATCCGCCACGGCCTTCACGTTCGACAGTCCGGTGCCTTCCGTGACCTGCACCTTTTCCACCACGGGGTTCCTTACGGAGAAGATCAGCTTCCCGCCCTCCTGCACCAGCTTGACGTGGATGACGGCATTCCTCCCCTGCCGCACAACCTTCACGCATTCATGGATGGCGTTGTCCAGCAGGTTGGAGAGCAGGATCACCGTTTCCTCCTCATTAAGCCGCAATCCGCCCATGTCTCCCACACGGAACGTCATGGACATGCCCCGCTCCCTTGCGGCATGGAACTTCTGGTTCAGGACGGCATCCACCACCGGATGGTTTGTGCTGACCGCTACCATCTCCACCGATATGCTCTCTGTCAGCCGTTCCGCAAGCGCGGCGGCGGCCTGCGTATCGCCCTTCTTCACCAGCGCCTGCATTGTCCTTATCTGGTTTTTGTAGTCGTGCATCTTCCTCCCCTGCCGCTCATAGACTGCCTGCATATCCCGGTAATGGGCAAGCTGATCCTCTGTCTTTCTTGCAGACTCGGTTCCCATCCGTATTTTCTTCCCCCGCTCCAATATTTCCCGCAGCAGCCAAATGACAAGGAAATTGACCATGACCAGCCCTGTGGAAAGGAAAACGCAGATCTGTCGCAGTTCTGGCTGCTCCTTGCACCGGAAAAATGTCAATACAATGGAAGATAATGTAAACAAAGGCATCAGCCCCAGCTTCAGCCATTCTCCGTCCGTAAGTTCCCCATAATCCGCCCCCTCTTTCCATACCCTGCGGAAAAGAAAAATAAAGACAATCCAGCACGCCTTTGCAAACAATGCCCCGGGGACGCTCCATATCCCCCATATGGCCTCCTGTGTTTCCCATAGATCCATCAGGCTGACTAACATCAGATCAGTCAGAAATATCATGGAATAATTTAACATAGAAAAATATATCCCCTGAATCCAGCCTGCCTGATAACACACCCTGCCAAGCAGGATATATCCTAAGATATACACAGGCAGTTTCCACATATCAATCCAGTATCCTGCCGTACTGGCAGCAAACATCATGGCCAGATATGCCGGAAATCTGTATCGGCAGAAAAAAATCCCTTTCTTCCGGCCCAGAAAAGTGTCAAAGAAATACACGTTCCACCATGATACAAACTGAAAACATCCACCGCCCCATAATCACTCCGCCCCCTTAAACAATGTGTACTGCCGCTTTACTTCCGGGTATCTGGACTTCGGGACGGAAATCTCCTTCCCTGTGGTCAGTACCATGACATAGCTGCCGAGTTTTCCGATGTACCTCATGTTGATGAGGAAGCTCTGGTGTATCCGCACGAAGCCCATCCCCGCCAGTTCCACCTCCAGCTCATCCATCTTCTTATAGATGCTGTATGTCTCCCCCGCCGTGTAGAACACGTTCTTGTGCCTGCTGGTCTCGATATAGATGATGTCGTCCACCCGCAGGCGCACGTTCCCCTCCACAAAATCGAACTCCACCACACGCTCCTCCCGCAGGATGTCCTCCACGCACTCCGGCAGCGTCCGTTCCAAGTCGTCCTTTAACAGGAAACGGCTGGCCTTCACCTTGTACCCGTCCAGCGCATAGTTCACATAGGCGGTCACCAGCACGATATGTACCTTCGGGCATTCCGCCTTGATCCTCCCCGCCGCCTCCAGCCCGTCCATGCCCTCCATGTTGATGTCGAGGAACACGATGCCACATTCCCGCACATACCCCATATCCGCATAAAGCTCCGCGCCAGAGCCGTATTCCCTTATCTCAAAACCATGCCCGCAGGCTTCCAGCAGCGCCCGCAGCGCATCTCTGTCCTCCCTGCTGTCATCGCAGATTGCTATCTTCATCGCATATCCCTCAATTCCATATTCTTTTCCACCATAAATTATATCGGATTATAGGGTATCCTATCAAATCCCATTGCACGAAACTCCCATAAATTGCACGAAACGACTATAAGCGTATCTGGGCACATAGCCGATATGGGGAAACGGGAACCGCCGCATACAGAATAAAACCATAGCAGCGGTTATCTTTTGTGCATCCTATTATCCTAAAGATTTCAGGTTCCTGCGGTATTCCGCCATCTTATCCTCGCTTACCGTATCGCAGACGTGCTGCAGTTCACTGGCCACAAAATCCCTCTCCTTCGGCAGATAAGCGGTGCCCGGGTAAAAGTTTGAACTGGAATTGGCAAACAGGTGGGTCCTGATCTGCAAATTTTTGATGAACACCTGCAGTTCCTCAATGCGTTCCTTCTCCCCGGCAGGGGTAAATTTCCCCTCCCGTTCCATGCGGTACAGTTCCGTATCCGGGAACAGCGTGAGGGAATCCATGAAAATGAAATATGGATTGAGCTGGCTGAACAGCTTCGCACTGTTCACCGCATTCCAGTATCCCCTGTCCTTCCCCGCAAGCCCGGTCATATAGACAAAATAATATTCCATCTCCGCCTCGTCCAGCTTCCGGCACTGCTCCAGTATGTCAGCCGCCGTGTACCCTTTCCTCCACCGGGAAATTTACAGGGAAATCCCGCCGAAAGTGGAATACTCACTTACCGAGTTTGGGGAGAGCTTCATCCCCGTCCTGCAGACCATGATGGCATGGAGCGAGACATACCTCTGCCCCGACTGGCAGAACCCGTATGAGAAATAGTGCATGGGAACTGGTTCATTTTGCAGATATAAATTCCCCGCTTTCCAAGTGATTTCTGTTATCAGACCGCCCGGCCTGGGAAAAAGCGGACCGCCACATATGGCGAATGAAGGCCGTAGTGCGGCGGTTTGTCTTTCGTATCTATACAGTATGAAGGCTACCACGTTTTAAGCTCAAAACAACATCCGCCTGTGCCGCCAGTTCATTTGAATGTGTTACAACTATCACGCATTTATTCAGTCCATGTGCGCTTTCCTTCAATATTCCCATGATTTTTCCCGCCGTATCCTCGTCAAGGTTCCCTGTCGGTTCATCCGCTAAAATGACAGGGGTATCAGAGGCCAGGGCGCGGGCGATTGCTACTCTCTGCTGTTGCCCGCCAGACAGCTTCATCACATTGCGCTTTGCTTCCCCGGATGTCAGTCCAAGCCGTAGCAGCATAGGCAGGACATCCTTTTTCGCTGTCAATGCCACATTTTCAATCGGCGTCATATAATCAATGAGGTTATAGCTTTGAAATATCAGTGAGACATGATTTCTCCTATGATAGGCAAGCCCGCACTGTGAAATATTTCCACCCTCAAAGAGGATTTCACCTTTTTGTGGGGTATCCAGCCCACCGATCAGTGACAGCAGCGTTGTCTTGCCGGAACCGGATGGCCCAAGGATGGCATACATTTTCCCTGCATCAAATTGAGTATTTACGTTTGACAATACCGGCCTGCCTTTCTCATAGGCATAGAATATCTCTTTCATTTCCAAAACAGCCATTTTATAACCCTCCTTTTCTTCAGCTCATTTTCGATAAGATTTCACGGGGTTTCAAACGCATTACCGACATTGAGGAAACACCTACTGAAAGAACGATAACGGCAATACCTATAAAGTAGAGCTGCAGCATATTGTAAAACCCAATAGTAACACTGATCTGCTTCGTATCTGCCTCTGCCCCGTCTATCGAAACTTCCACTTCCGGGGCGGTATCCTGACCGGAAGGAACATCAGGCAGAGCAGAGTCATCCTTTATGCTGACCATGACATCATCTCCATACCCTTCCTTTACATCAAAGGCCACATCATCATTTAACTGTCCTTCCTTGGCTAGAATGTCCTGCTGCAGCAATCCATCAGCAATCCTGCCTGCAACTGTATTGCCCGTAAAATAGGAGCATCCAAAAGCAAGCGCCGCAATCATCAAAACTTCTGCAAGGTACTGCCCTATGATCCCCGCCTTTCCAATGCCAAGGGAAAGGAATACGCCTGTCTCGTGTATGCGGCTTCTCCCCCACATGATAAGTACCAGTGAAAGGATGACTGCACTTACCAGTACGATCACCCAGATGATGGATGACACCAGTGCCTGCAGTTTCTGCAAAGGGGCAGCGGCATCCAGATAAGTCTGGTTATCCGCCGTAACCTGAAAAGCACGCCAGTCGATATCAGACAAACTTTCCACCTCTGACATGATGCCGTCAAGCCGTGCCGGATCGTTCACCATAAATGCTACCTCAAAAAACCCCACCGTCTTATCCCCAAATAAATCGTGAAGCGCTGCTGTATCTATAAAAATCTGGTTTTCCAGTTTTTCATAAGTTGCAATGCTCGCAAATGCCGGATCAGGCTTTCGGATTTCATAGATACCAATGACCCTGACTTCCGTCTCCTTATCAGCCTGTAAAGAAATAACATCACCTATTTTCAAATTGTTCAAATCCGCCAGATCCCTGCTGATGACCGCCGCATTGTATACTTTCCCCGCAATATGGTCTCCCTCGGTCAGTTCCATGATCCCTGATTGGAAAAAACTGTTGTTTTCGGTGCCTGCGACAGTCCGTGCATACACCTTTTGATTAAGGTCACCTTTTAAGGGAACATTGCCGGGAAATACAGCCATGTTTGTGGATACAAGAGTCTGTGCCGATGCATCGTACTTTTCTATTCCTTCTGTTTCCATAACGGCATTTATCAAATCCTCCGTAATGGGAAGCTCTGTGTACAGTTCAAATCCACCCTCCCCGTCATCATCCATCCTGAAATATGGATTGCTTTCTGAAAGTTCAACCGTAATGCAGAACTCGCCGCCTAAAGCCTCCCTCAGATTTTTTTGCGCTTCCTGTGATGCCTTTTGGATGGAAAGCCCTGTCAATACAAAAGTTGCCATAGTAAGGAGAATGAAGAAGATCAGTACGCTTTTCCCCTTTTTCCGTATGACGTAAAGATACGCCCGTCTGATAGCTTTCATTATGAATACCTCCGTTTTCTGATGTTAATCTGTCTGACAGTGGTATCATAACTTCCCAATGTGGAACCAGTATGAAAGAAAAGAAAAAATTTTATACTGCGCCAAAGAATGCCTCTCAGAAAAATCCGTGCTTCGTCTGAGGACAAGAAAAACTCCCCGGTTTATTGGGGAGCTTTCCACATATTTATAAATGGATGATAAATCTCATACCCTGCGGTTCTTCCATCGGGCAGAAGGAGTAAAAAATGTTCATTGTCTTTAATAATGTATCCACAATATACAGTCCAAGCCCATTCCCGCCCTTGTCGCGGTCTCTTGCAAAGTCAGGACGGTAAAACGGCTCAAATATATGCCGCAGCGTTTCTTTGGGTATAGGGACACACTCGTTTTCTATAAGGATATCGCGCCTGTCAAAATATACGGAAACTGTTCTTCCCGGTTCTGTGTATGCCACGGCGTTGGCAAGGATATTTGACACTGCTTTTCCAAACATCTGAGGCGGCAGTACCGCTTCAAAGCTGTCCGGCAATTCCAGGCAGAAGTCGATCCCCTTTGTTCTGGCAATCAGCATATACGGCTCACACATTGAAGAAAGCATTTCTGACAGGTCAGTTTCCACGGCTTCCTCGTTTTCTGCTGACATCCCTGCTTTCGAGGTTTCGAGGATATCATGTATCATATCTGCGAGGCGTCCTGTCATTTCCCTGCACTCCGGCAGGTAAGTGTCATAATCCTTATATTTCCCGACACCGAGTATCATATTCTCCAGCGTGGCATTCAGCGCAGTGACCGGCGTCTTCAATTCATGGGAAGCCGCCCGCAGGAAATCAGCCTTTGACCTTTCGCTCTCGCTTACACGCTGTTTCTCGATCTCAAGGCTCTCGATAGCCGACAGCAGGCTTTGGTATAAATGGTTGATATTGTCTGCCAGTATGCCTATTTCATCTTTTGAACTGATTTTGCAGGCAGCATCCCTTTCCATCCGTGCCATCTGCTCCGTCACCGCCCCGATCTGCTTAATTGGAACCGTGATTTTCCGTGAAAATACAAAGGAACAGGATATGGAAATAATCACACAGCAGATCAGGGATAGTGGCAGGGCTCTCAGGACAGTCTGCGTAACATAGTCTGTCACATTCAAACTTGTGTGGAGGGACAATTCATCGTGAGGGCTGACTGAGATTACAAGCCATTCCGGTTTCGTAAATAAATAGAGCAGCAAGTGGGCTATCCCGACAATAAAGAGCATCAGCCCTAATGTATAAAAGAAGGTTTTAGGGAATAACTTCATCTTTTTCATTGCCCCACCTCGTATTTGTATCCTATGCCTTTGACGGTGACAATACAGTCAAGCCGGAGCTTCTTCCGCAGGTTTTTAATGTAGGTATCAACCGTCCGGTCAATGATCGGATAGCTGTTCCCCCACAGGTCATCCAGTATCTGTGAACGGGTAAGCACCAGCCCTTTATGCTCCACAAGCAGTTTTAGCAGGTCTATCTCCTTCGGGGTAATGTCAATCCTGCCGTTTTTATCCTTTGCTGTATAGCCGGAGAAATTAACCGTAACATCCCCAAAAGTCATGATGTCGGATACCGCGCCTTTTCCGCACCGCCGTAAAAGAGCCGTGATGCGCCGCCCCAACAAAATCATGGAAAAAGGCTTTGTGATGTAATCATCCGCCTGTCCATCAAAACTCGCCACCTGCGTATATTCATCTTCAAGCGCCGTAAGCATGAGGATGGGCACTGAACTTTTCTGCCGTATCTCATGCAGGATGGAAAGCCCCGACACTTTGGGGAGCATGATATCCAATACAACAAGGTCAATATCACCTCTGCCAAATATCTGCAAACCTTCCGCACCATCATAAGCGGGAATGATGTCATGTCCTGCCGCTCTTAGGTATTCACATATTGCCTCGTTTGTTTTTCTGTCATCTTCCACAATAAGCAATGCCGCCATATAAGCACCTCCTGATATTCTGAGTTTACCATATCAATGTGGAAGATATGTGAAATCATTTGATTTTGCAG
>CAJUQU010000161.1:0-3778 GCA_910588595.1 uncultured Lachnospiraceae bacterium
TTGTTTCTTCGCCTGCTCCAGATCCATATCCTTGTTTGCCCGCAGCATCTGCACAAACCCCCAGAAAGACGATGAGAGGAACAATGCTTTTTCCCTGATATCCGCACTGTCCACTTCACCGCGCTCTGCCGCGTTCATCAGATAACTCTCAACCCGCAGGATGAACGGATTGGCTTCCCTGCGCAGTCTTCCCCGGTAAGCGATCTGCATATATACTGCCTCCACCTCAAAAGTATACAACTTTTCCAGCAGGCTCTTCGTGATCCTGTTTATGTTTGTGAGCAGGTCCGTATCCCTGGAGTAGGACTCGTCCATCGCGACCAGCAGCGGCTTTGCCTGCAAGGCAGCGATCGCTGCCGACAATGCATTTTTGTCCCCGAAATGCTGATAGATCGCCGAGTTCGAGCATCCGCTCTCCTTCGCAACCTTGCGGATCGTAAGATTTTCATAGCCTTCCCTGCTGATGATCGCCGCAGCAGTGTCCAGAATCTTTCTTCCGACACTGTCATCGATCATCATACTGTTATGTATCCCTTCTTCAACGTACACCATATGATCCCTCCGCACCAGAAACCGTCTTAATCTGTCTGTTCCTTACCTGTTAAACATCCACATTCAATTCTGTTTTCTGCTCAGCCTCCTCCTCTGCCTGTTTTCTGAAATCCTCCATCTGTTCCGGATTCAGCATCGGAAGATCTCCTAGTGACTTCACCCCAAAAGTCCTCAAGAACTCCTCTGTCGTGCCAAACAACAACGGACGCCCTGGTGCATCAAGCCGTCCAAGCTCCTGAACCAGATTCAATTCAAGCAGTCTGTTCACTGCATGGTCACAACTCACTCCGCGTATCTTCTCCACCTCAAGCCTTGTCACTGGCTGCTTGTACGCGATGATCGAGAGTGTTTCCAGCAGGGTATCTGTCAAGACGTATTTCCGCGGTGCCTTTGCCACCTTGATCAGATATTCGTACAACTCAGGCTTCGTACATAACTGTACCGCGTCTTCTAGTTCCACGATATAGATACCCCGCTCTGCTTTCTTATACTTATTGTTCATCTTGACAATCACTTCGCGTATTTCCCCCGCCGGCATCTCCAACACATGTTCCAGGCTGGAGAGCGCAACGGAATCCCCCATCGCAAAGAGTACCGCCTCGATCACTGCCATTATCTTCTTTTCTTCCATTACAATCTGCACCCTCGAAAAATCACGCCGCAAAGCTTGATGTAATGATAATGTCCGCAAAAGTTTCTTCCTGCTCGATCGAAATGATCCCCTGCTTCATCATCTCAAGCACCGCCATAAAGGTGACGATCACCTCCATTTTGTTTCCCTGCTTCTCCAGAAGACTTCTGAAACTAAATCTCCTGTGATTTTTTACGTACTCTTCAATATATGCCTGTTTCTCCTCCAAGTTGATCTCGTCCTTTTCAATCTTGCCAAACTGACTTCTGATCGGATCGATCTTCTCCTCCTGCCGCCGCATGACTGCTTTGAATATCTCATGAAGCTTCGCCAGGGTAACATCCCCTGCCAGCTCCTCATAGTCTATAGGATACTGATAATCCGCAACTTCCCTGGGAAGCATCGGCTTTTTGTACCAGCTCTTTGCCGCATCCACCTGCCTGTCCCGCAGCTCGAACGCCATGTACTTGTACATCTTATATTCAAGGAGTTTCTGAACAAGCTCCGCCCTGGGATCCTCCTCCTCTCCCTCCTCATTGACGGTTTTGGGCAGGAGCATCCTGCACTTGATATCAAGCAGTGTCGCCGCCATCACGAGAAACTCGCTCATGACATTCATATCCTCTGTCTGCATATTTCTGATATAATCAAGATACTGCTCTGTTATGACCACGATCGGTATATCATATATATCGATCTTATTTTTTTCGATCAAGTAGAGCAGCAGATCCAAAGGTCCCTCAAATACTGTCAGCCGCACAGACAACCCCATACAAAAACCCCCATTGTTTGTATACATTCTTCCATGATATATTTTACAGAGAATTCACTGAAATTGCAATGCGAACTGACATTCTTATAATGCTCATTGATCGCAGCACTTTAGCACCACATCGTAGAGCTCTGCGGGATTGAAAAACCGAAGCGGTATCGTGTGGGAACCCATCCCCCTCCCCAGGAGCATGACCGATCCCCCTCTCCGAAACACACCGCCATCATACTTGGGAAACAACTTATATGATGGCGAGATGACGCCTCCCAAAAACGGCAGGCGCATAATGCCGCCATGCACATGACCTGACAATACCAGCTGCGCCCCCCATCCGGCATAATCATCAAAATAATCCGGATTGTGCGCGATCAGCAGATTGCACCTGGTCCTATCATATTCCGGAAGCACCTCCTGCAGATAGCCGTCCTCCATCTTCACCGTCCTAAAATGAGCGAAATACTCAAGTGCAAGATCAAGTCCGGTCAATCTGATATTGTATTGCGGTAAATCGATAGACTCATTCTGCAATACCTTCACATTTTTGTTGGAAACTGCCTGCATCAATGTGTCAAATTTGCCGCCAAACCGCTCGGACTCCCTCTGCATCTTTGACTCATGGTTTCCCAGACCATAGTAGATCTTATACTTCTGGCTGAGTGTATTGATCAACTCTATTCCCGGAGTCATATCCTCACTGACCTGCGATGTGACAAGATCCCCTGCCAGTATGATAAAATCCGGGTTGATTTCCTGGATCGATGCGATCACCTTATCATTCTTATTGCCATATACTTTATTGTGCAGGTCTGATATCAACACAAACCTGCATTCCTTTGACAAGCCGGGAAGTGCAAACTCCTCCCGCACTGTCACAAATCGGTTTCCATCTATGATCCCGACTGCCAGAAGTGCCATGCCCAGCAGCAAGATGACCAGTATGATCGTTCCAAACATATTTTGCATATTCTTTGTTTTCTCCTGATCCAGCGGGCTTTCGCCCACCATTTCTACACCAGATATTTGTTCAGCACTCTTCTCAGATAGTCAATGAAATACGCCTTCTCCACCGGCTCAGCAGCAATGATCGGCATTCTTCCGATCTCCCTGCCCCCAAGACTATAGATGATAGCACCGACCTCTGCACCCTTCTCTACGGGTGCCACCACATTGTCAACATACTGGTATCTTTTCTCGATCTGATTAAAATCAACACCTGTAACATCAAGATAGTGAAATGCCCCTCTCGGTTCCACCGCAAGCCGATCCGCCCTGCCTCTTGACACCGGAATGTCCCCGAGTGCCTGTTTGTTGTCATCCACATACAGCCTTGTCACTGCAAAACCGTACTCCAGCAAAATCTGCGCCTCCGAAAAACGCACTTTGGGATCCGGAGCGCCCATGATGACAGCGATCAGATCAATGTTATTCTTGCTTGCCGTGGCACTAAAACAATATTTTGCGGCATTCGTCGAACCCGTCTTCAATCCCGTCGTCCACTGGTATTGTTTTAGCAGCTTATTGGTGCTCGCCAATGTGAACGGCTCACTGCCCCGGCTGGTCACATGGGTGATATCCTCCATCCATATTTTCGTGTAATTATATACCTGCGGATACTTTGTGATCAATTCCCTTGACATGATCGCCACATCTCTTGCTGTCGTATAGTGACCGCTGTCCGAGCTCAGCCCGCAGCAATCCAGAAAGTGTGTGTTTGCCATGCCGAGCTGGGCAGCCTTCTCGTTCATCATATTGACAAACTCTGTCTCACTCCCTGCGACGTACTCTGCGATCGCCACCGACGCATCATTGCCGCTCGCCACTGT
>CAJUQU010000161.1:3788-4080 GCA_910588595.1 uncultured Lachnospiraceae bacterium
TGATCAAGGTCTCTACCGTCTGTATCTCACCCTCATCCAAAAAGACCTGTGATCCTCCCATCGACTTGGCATACGCACTTGTGATCACCTCATCCTCCAACTTGATCCTGCCTTTTTCAAGAGCCTCAAATGTGAGGAGCAGTGTCATGATCTTTGTAATACTCGCCGGGCTTCGCATCTCATCTGGATTTTTTTCGAACAGCACCGTACCTGTCGATGCCTCCATCAGGATCGCTGATGGCGACGACAGGCTGACGGCCGTAGAATTGACAGATCGGAAGAGCACACGTCT
>CAJUQU010000161.1:4090-8555 GCA_910588595.1 uncultured Lachnospiraceae bacterium
GACCACCGAGATCTACACTCTTTCCCTACACGACGCTCTTCCGATCTGCAAAGACTGTGTTTTGTGCCAAAACGGCAATGAGCATCACCGCCGCTGCGATTCTATATAATTTTTTTCTGACAGATTTCATAAAGCAGACCTCATACCTTACTTATATGAAATCTATGCCCAAAGCCCCTGATATATGACTCTTTATTTGGGAATCGATGAGGGAATGTACACCTACGACACAACAAGCAGGGAGACTGTTTTCCCTGCTTGGTCTTGAGATCATCTACCGATCAATCGATGGCAGAAATCAATGATCTCCTCTTTCTTTTCATACAAACCTTCTCTCGTCTCCTCGTCGATCTTCACCGACATCGCAAAATGATATCCGAAATCGATCATTACCATCGCGAATACCAGTGCGATCGTTTTGAGCCCCCACGCTTTGGGATATCTGTCCACAAAACTGATAACCTTCTCAAACAAAAACGTGATAATGATCACCGCATACAGCCCCCACGCCAGCGTACTTTCCAGGCAGATCACGCCTTTATAGTTGCAGAACTTATCATTATAGTCCCACCACACCTCACCAAACAGTTTCATCATAAGCTTTGCTACCAGAAACTCAAACACGGTCGCAAGCAGCGCTCCGACGATATACAGTACCACAATATTATGGGCAAACGGATGTAGTATTATGTAGCCCAGTGTCGCTCCAACGCCATAAATAGGACAGAACGGTCCTGTCATAAATCCCCTGTTCGTCAACTTCCTGTTGCAAAGTGATATGTAGATCGACTCGACCATCCAGCCGATAATGCTAAACAGGAAGAAACACGCCACCAGATGATACAGATCATATCCAGCAAAATGATACCTGCTCAACCACATAGATATTCTCTCCAATTTTTTCACCCCTCACATACGCAAAAATCCTTGGCGCAAATACAGCCAAGGACTTTGATTCAATTAATAAAAATTAATTATATTTACGCTTTCTAGCTGCTTCAGACTTTTTCTTACGTTTTACGCTTGGCTTTTCATAATGCTCTCTTTTACGGATTTCCTGCTGAATTCCGGCTTTAGCGCAACTTCTTTTAAATCTGCGTAAAGCGCTATCCAAAGTCTCGTTCTCTTTAACGATTACATTTGACATGCTATCACACCTAACCTCCCTCCAGCCCCTAATATTGTGTGCCAGACTGTTCGGGTATACTTAATTGCACATCTCGATTATATCACAAAACACGCTCACGTCAATAGTTTTTTTAAAATTTTTTTATTTTTTATTTAGATCATAGTAAAATATGTACTGCTGCAGTATACCGCTGTACTTATCATACCTTTCAAAAGGAAACCCCTCCGGGTACTGCGACGCCATTACCTTGTTAATGTGTGTATCCCTCGGAAACGCATCCGTGTGATGCAGCCCAAACAGGCAGATACAGTCGGCAACCTTCACGCCGACGCCGTACAGCTTCAACAGCTCCTTCTTTGCCGTGTCATAATCCATCGTTCGGATCTTTTCCAGATCAAACCCACCATGGTATATGCTGTCTGCAGTCTGGCATATGTACTTGCTCCGATACCCCAGACCACACGCATACAGATCTTCCAGCGAAGCGTCCGCCAGCGCTTTTGGTGTCGGGAAGGCAAAATACTCCACCCCGCTCACAGATGCTTTTTTCTCTCCGTACCTTTCGCACAGCACACTGATACATTTGCGGATCCTCCTGATATTGTTCTGTTGTGAGATGAGAAAGGATATGATCATCTCCCACAGATCCTGATGTAAGATCCTGATTCCTTTCCCGTACTCTGCCGCCGTCATCAGATAGGGATCCTCCTGATCGATACTGCCGATGATCCTGGAATAATCTGTTTCCATATCAAAATAATCATGCCATATCCCGTCATACTCCTCCTGCGTACAGTCAAACGCGATCTCATCCTCCCGCTGTGATATTTCAAGATACTTTCCAGACGCGATAAGACGGTACTTGTTGTCAGTGCACATTTCCATCCGAAAACACTGCCCTGACATGCAGATCTGCTGTGCGGAGAAATACTCATTCTGTACTATTACCATAATCCTTCTTCCTGTATGCCGCTCCTGCGTGATCTGTGTCAGTTATTTTGTACAGATCCTTAACCAAACAAAAGTTTTAACATTTTGAACAAAGGGACTTGACTTAGCCCATTTTGTTAATTAAAATTTATGTTGTGTTCTAATGATAAAACAAAAAACCAAATGAGTCAAGGAGGATTCCCAATGAAAATCAAAGCGAAACCGATCATTACAATATTTGCGTCTGTCTGTCTGGCATTTATGGTGTCAGGCTGCGATGCGCTGAAAGATGATGATGAGAAGGTTCAGGCGATCGTAGACGCCTACAAGACAGCAGACGCTAAAGAGTTTTTTAAGAAACTGGAAAACGATGCCACTGTATCCAGGATGGGGCTTGAATGCTATTTTGAGTCCATCAATTCCGGCAGCACAGAGGGCATGAATGCTGTGTATCAGAAGATACATGAACTTACACAGAATGTTGAGATCAGCTGTGAAGAGACGGATTCTTTTGACATGCCAGTAACCATCAAAACCAAGGACGCCTCAGAGGCGATCGAGACGGCAATGATGGAGGCAGCCGCGGCAGGTCCAGAGGCCTTTGCCGATATGCCCACCTGGCTGTTAAAGGGACTCGACAACGCAGTTGACAAAGAAATAACGATCACTTTCAACACGCGCAATCCTGATATGAAGGGGTACAGCATGGCTTCCAATCATGAATTCCTGGAAGCTTTGACCGCCGGTGCCTACCCGTTTCTGAGCAGTACCATGACTACTTGCATTGATTCTGCAAACGATTCTAAGTATTATATGGTTGCAAAGGGTGATACAGTAAACTATTCTACCGATTATTACTATCTGCCGCTGGAAGGGCTGGGATTGGGAGAAGAGGATCTTCTCGAGCTGGAAAACGCAATAAAGAGTGATCTGGTGAATGCAGAGGGCATTGCGTCCGGCATCCTGCAAGGTGACGATTATATCGGCGAATATATGTATATCAATTACAACGATGCGAGCAACGTTACCCTGCACAGAATCGGTCTTGTCGACAGTCTCGACAAATCGGCTACCATCAGTCTGAGCGCTACCGTATCTGATTTCGAGTCACAGGGTATGACCATCGAAACGACTGATTTTGGTTCTGGTATGATCGAAAAACGAAATCAGGATAATGAATAGGCAATATTAAAACATATTCAAAAAGAGGCCTGTCTTTCGAGACAGACCTCTTTTCAATATGATCATTCATCCCAATTGTGATATACCGCCTGCACATCGTCGTCCTCGTCGAGCATATCAAGTGTCTTGTTCAGATTCTTGACTGCATTTTCATCGGTAAGTGTGACATAGTTTTGCGGTATCATTGTAACCTCTGCACTCGCCATTTCGATCCTGTTGTCCTGCAATGTCTTGTAGACTACATCAAAATCTTCCGGTGCAGTCAGGATCTCAAAGCTGTCCTCCTCCTCTGAGAAATCCTCAGCACCTGCGTCGAGCGCTACCATCATAAGATCATCCGCACTCATCTCACACGCTTCCTTGTCAATGATGATCTGCCCCTTCTCGTCAAACATAAAAGAGACACACCCCTGTGTACCGATGCTGCCGTTTCCCTTTGTGAACGCGCTTCTGACATTTGCCGCCGTTCTGTTCTTGTTGTCAGTCAATGCCTCGACAATGATCGCAATACCGCTCGGACCATATCCCTCATACGTAACATGCTCATAATTTACTGCATTGCCGTCGCCTGCCGCCTTCTTGATACCGCGGTCGATCGTGTCGTTTGGCATGTTGTTTGCCTTCGCTTTCGCGATCACCTGAGCAAGCTTGAAATTGTTGGCTGGGTCGGCGCCCCCCTCCTTCACGGCAACCGCGATCTCGCGCCCGATGATCGTGAAGATCTTTCCTTTTGCCGCATCGTTCTTTTCTTTTTTGTGCTTAATGTTCGCAAATTTTGAATGTCCTGACATTTTCTATTTCTCCTTTATCTCATCACTTGCCACAGTCCTGTCCTGCAAAACTGTGACACATAACTTTATTTATCTGCAGAAACACTGTCTGACTGCTCCTCGTCCGACTGCTCCTTCTGCTCTATCTTTCTGACCAACACTGATTGTATCACATTTTTCTCTACTTTTACAATCTTAAATGTATATCCGTCGATCTCCACCTCTGAGGTCTCGTCCTCGTCCGGTATCCGGTCAAGTCTGCATATGAGATATCCATTAAGTGTCTCGAACTCTGTCTCACCAAAAGAAATGCCAAAGCGCTCCTCGAGATCCTCGAGCTTGGTCATCCCCTCGATGACATACTCATTGTCACCTTTCTCCTCGATATGGTTCTCCTCGGAGTCGTACTCATCCATGATGTTTCCCACGATCTCTTCAAGAATGTCGTCCATGG
>CAJUQU010000162.1 GCA_910588595.1 uncultured Lachnospiraceae bacterium
TTTATAAAAAAATGGAAGAAAAAAGTATATGGTTATCAAAGAAACATTGTACTAGCCATTTGCAGATATAATAAACAACAATCCTGCTATGATAGAGACCAAAAATCAGCACACGCCCTGCGCGAGCATCGCGTTGACAACCTTCTCAAAGCCTGCGATATTGGCGCCTGCCACATAGTTGCCTTCCATGCCGTATCTCTTTGCCGCATCGTCGATATTGTGATAGATGTTCACCATGATATTTTTTAACTTCGCGTCAACCTCCTCGAAGCTCCAGCTCAGTCGCTCGCTGTTCTGGGACATCTCCAGCGCGGAAGTCGCAACACCGCCTGCGTTTGCAGCCTTGCCGCCGACAAACCACACACCGTTCTGCTGTAAGTACTCGGTAGCCTCAATCGTCGTGGGCATGTTCGCGCCCTCGCACACACACTTGCAGCCGTTTGCCACGAGCTGTTTTGCATCTTCGAGCAGAAGCTCGTTCTGTGTCGCGCACGGAAGTGCGATGTCACACTTGATCTGCCATACGCCTGCGCCGCTCCTGTCCGCCGCACTCACTTCATGGTACTCTGCGCTCGGTCTTGCCGCCGCGTACTCCGTCAGTCTCGCCCTCTTAACTTCCTTCACTTCCCTGAGAAGCGCCACATCGATCCCCTCGGGATCATAGATCCAGCCTGTGGAGTCAGAGCAGGTGACAACCTTTGCGCCCATCTGCTGTGCCTTCTGCGTCGCGTAGATCGCAACATTGCCCGCACCTGACACAACGACGGTCTTGCCTTCCATGGACTCTCCATGGCACTTGATCAGCTCCTCTGTCAAATAGAGCAGACCGTAACCTGTCGCCTCGGTGCGCGCCAGGGAACCGCCGTATGTAAGTCCCTTGCCTGTGAGAACGCCCTCAAATGTGCCCCTGATCCTCTTGTACTGACCGAACATAAATCCGATCTCCCTGGCACCTGTACCGATATCGCCGGCAGGAACATCGACATCGGCGCCGATATATTTTGACAGCTCTGTCATAAAGCTCTGGCAGAATGCCATGATCTCCCTGTCGGACTTGCCCTTCGGGTCAAAGTCAGAACCACCCTTGCCGCCGCCGATCGGAAGGCTTGTGAGCGAGTTCTTGAAGATCTGCTCGAAACCTAAGAACTTGATAATACCTAAATTTACAGAAGGATGCAGACGAAGCCCGCCCTTGTAAGGTCCGATCGCATTGTTGAACTGCACGCGGAAACCTCTGTTCACCTGCACCTGTCCCTTGTCGTCCACCCACGGCACACGGAACATGAACTGGCGATCCGGCTCCGTGATCCTCTCGAGGATCGCGTTCTTCCTGTAAAGCTCCTCATTCGCCTCCACAACCGGTCTGAGCGAATTCAGAACCTCTGTCACAGCCTGGATAAATTCAGGCTCGCTTGCATTCTTTTTCTTTACAAGCTCCAATACCTCATCTACATAAGACATCTTTTATTCCTCCTTCGATTTGAAATAGTTTTGAACATCTGTTTTTATAGAAATTGATTTAACACTGTAGCGCACTAAACTCAACGAATATATTATAATTTATTTTTTTTTCCAGCACAACAAAAAAATGCAGTCACAGAAAATTTTGTGCAATTTACTAAAATTTGTTGTTATAATTCACGTTTTTCAGTCCTATTTGACGCATATTTTGTGCGCCGGAGCGCATTGGAAGACGGTCTTCTGCCTACTTTGCCGCCTTTCCGGGAAGCTCATAGCGTCTCAGATGTTCCTGCATGGCCCTGTCAAACTCCGATCCCTCGCCCTTCTCAATACTGTCGACATACTCGTGCGCGTGTGTGTCGTCCTCGCCCAGCTGCATGACATTGATCGCCAGATTCGAGCAGTGGTCTGCGATCCGCTCAAAATTGTTGGTGATATCCGAGAGGACAAAGCCCATCTCCGCCGTGCACTTTCCTTTCCTCAGACGTTTCATGTGCCGTTTTTTCATCTCTTTCTGCAGGATATCGATCGTCTCCTCAAACGGTTCTATGAGCCTCGCCGCCGCCTCATCCCCCGACTCAAAGACAGCCACAGATGCGCTCACGATATCCCTGACCGCCTGCGAGAACACTTTCAGCTCCTCCGTCGCCTTGTCCGAAAAGGACTGTTCCTTCTTGTTCATCGCCCTGGCACAGTCCACCAGATTCATCGCATGGTCCGCGATCCGCTCGAGATCCCCCACGCTGTGCTGGAGCATATTGAGCTTGCGCGAATCCTGCTCGCTCAGATTCCTGCTCGCAAGCTTGACCAGATAACCGCTGATCTCGTCGTCATAGCGGTCGACGAGATTCTCCATCTGCTCGACCTCCGCCGCAGTCTTCTTGTCGTAGTCAAACAGGTTGTACGTCGCCTTGCCCAGGGATTCGCTGGTGAGCTCAGCCATCTTGAGCGTGTATGAGTACGCCTGCTCAAGCGCAAAGGACGGCGTGTTCAGGAAGCGCTCGTCCATCTTGGCAAAGAGCTCGCTTTCCATCGCCTGCCGCTCCTCCTCATCGTCGCGCCTGATGAGGATAAACGACAGTTTTTCCAGATAATCCGCAAACGGGAGCAGGATCAGTGTCGCGACCACGTTAAATCCGGTGTGCACCAGCGCGATCCCGGCGCTGTCCGCCGCATTCTCCATGAACGCAAAATCGACAAACGCGTGCAGCACATAGAACACGATCAGGAAAATAGCCGTGCCGATCACATTGAACAGCAGATGGACGATGGACGCGCGCCTCGCATTTTTGCTCGCGCCGACTCCGGACATCATCGCCGTGACACAGGTGCCGATATTCTGACCGAGGATGATCGGCACAGCCGCCGCATAGCTGATGCTCCCCGTCGCGCACAGCGCCTGCAGAATACCGACGGACGCCGAGGAAGACTGGATCACCGCCGTGAGCAGCGCACCCACGAGCAGACCGAGCACCGGGTTGGTAAACATCGTGAAAAGCCCCGTAAACCACGGAACCTGACTTAGCGGCTTCATCGCCGAGGACATCGTATCCATGCCCGTCATCAGAATGGCAAAGCCGACCAGGATCGAACCGAGATCGCGCTTTTTGCCGTTTTTCAATATAAAGATCACGCCGATCACCGCAAGCACCGGCGAGAACGATGTCGGTTTGACGAGCTGCAGCAGAAAATTGTCGCTCTCGATCCCTGTGAGGCTCAGCAGCCATGAGGTGATCGTCGTTCCGACATTGGCGCCCATGATGATACCGATCGCCTGCGACAGTTTCATGATCCCCGAGTTGACAAAACCGACAACCATGACCGTGGTCGCCGACGAGGACTGGATCACCGCCGTCACCCCCGCGCCCAGGAGCACCGCCTTGATCCTGTTGTTCGTCAGGTTCTCCAAAACCCGCTCAAGACGCCCGCCGGAGAGTTTCTCAAGCCCCTCGCTGAGCAGGTGCATCCCGTACAGAAACAGCGCCAGACCGCCTACCATTGTCAGCAAATCAAAAAAATCCATAACTTCCTCCCAAAGCAATTCCTATTAATACTTATTATCAATTACTTATTATCGATACCCTTCGTCTGTCTTATACCAATCCGACGCGATATCCTTTATCGTGCCAAAACTTCTCAGGATCAGATCACCATCTGCCACTTGAAAAACAACATCAAATTCCGTGTTCTCACACACACCAAAATAGGTGATCCTGAAACGCAATCAATGTTTTCAGTTCCTCAAACTGTTCTTTCTGTCCTCCCAGATCGACAACGATTTCCTCATGCTGCCGATCTTCACGATAAATCATAACTTCCGTTTCATTCGTCAACTGCAGTTGATCTATGTCTGAAATCAACCGCTCTGTGTCATTGTATCGTTGCTGTGTCAAGCCCCATTCCTCCAGACCGTATTATAATTGTCATTTTCACCCTGTATAACGCTTTCATGGTGAACTGGATGAAACAGCAGTCACCAGATTGCCGAAACACATTGACCGTCACTGGTAGGATATCATACTTCATGCACCGACACAATATGTTTTTTCATCCGGATGCCCGTGTGTGATCAAACAGTGGAACGACCTTCTACCCGTCAGCTTCTGCTGACATGCTTCCCCGGAGTGCCGTGCGCATAAAAAGCACCCGGGATCTCACTCCCAGGTGCTTTTTATGCGCACAACGCTGTGTGTTTTTACTTTTCTACGACCATCAGCACACCTTCCGCGCCGATCCTGTTTTCAGGTTCCGAGAGCAGACCTTCTCTGATGTATGCCTCGATCATCTTTGCCCGCAGCCTCGTACTCGCGATCAGTTCTGCATAAATCTGATATTCATTCATCAGATGAGCAGGGATATGGCTGCGCATGAACACGGACAGCTCTGCCGCAGTCTCCTCGATCACAGTGCCAATCTCATCAGCGAAATCATGAACAAGGTTATAAAAATCCATTTTGTTCTTTTGCTCGATCACAATGATCTTCGGTTCCAGGATATTTCCGTTCTTGCGCAGATACCCGCACTCCAGCGCTTTCGCCGCGATCTCCTTATCCGTTTCGGACAGTTCGTCAACACAAAGCCCGCCGATCGCCCGCAGTACCATCAGAAGCTTCTGATCCCGCGCCAGATTGTGTCCACAGTGGAAATGTTTATCGAGACGCCTACCGTAAATATTCGAGACGAAAACATGCCGATAACCGCCGACAGAAACTGCATCCGTGCCGTCACAGCCATAAAACTCCATATCCGGCACCTGCTCATCCGTGTATGCCACGGCAACACAGGAAAAATCTCTCTCTACAGGCGTCACATCAGCAAAATATTTTTCTGCAATGACTTCATTGATCCTTGCTCCCAGATCCCAGCTGATACTTAAGTTCAGAGTCCACATGATGAACCGCAGGTCGGTCTGGCTGCTCAGATACGGGAAGGACAGAATCTTTTTCTCATTCCGTCTCAGCACGTCCTTGATCACCTGGCAGCACTCGGAAATATGCTTTTCGTAGATCTTGTTCGCCTGATCGTACTCATCATAGTCGACCAGATGGATATTGACTGCATATTTTCCGTTTTCGAGCTTGCGGAGCATGCCGTACCTCCCATTTTCGCCGCGGCACTGGATATCCAATTCCTCCTCAATATATGGCATGGGGATGCACAGTTCCTCCGAGAGCTCTTTGGCTGACCTGGGTTTGTCTTTGCACAGATAGATCAGATTCTGGGAAAACATTCTCTCCGCTTTTGTGCGGGGATCATTGCCACATGGATCGCCGGTTCCTGTGAATATCAGTCTGACAGGCTTTAGAACATATTTTCTCTCACTCATGGTTTCAACCTCTTTTCTTATTGAATTTCGTGCAGAAAACAAACGCTGCTTTACAGTCGTCTCGCTGATGCACAGCCTCCGGGCGATATCCTTTACCCGCACCTCGTCAATGTAAAACAGAACCATCACCTCGCGGTATATCCTTGACAAAAACGCAATCTCCTCAAAGATCCTGTCAACCTGTTTTCGCTCATACGCCTCCTCGATCAGGGCGTCTATCTCATTTTCTTTTGATCCCGATCCCAAAGTACTGTCCTCAACGCCATACACCTGCCGCTCGGCGTTCTGCTTACGGCAGTGATCCGCGTAAACCCTGTGGGCGATCGTCCAGACAAATGCATAAAAATTGTCAATATGCTCCTGTTTGCGTATGGCTGATATCACCGCGAGAATGATATCCGAACACAGATCCTCCGCCTCAACAGATGTATTGCATCTGTGATAAGAAAACTGGTAGATCTTATCGAGAAAATTTCTGTCCTCAAGCAATGTGAATGTTTCGTTTGTATTCATTGTGCACCTTTTTCGTTCCAATCATGATCGTTACACTTATATAGTCGTGACCGACAGAGGTTGGTTAGGAGAATTTATAAATTTTTGACACTTCTCCATATCATTTTACCACAAACTCATATTCAATTCCATTCAATCTTTGAGGGAAATACTACCATATGCCGTCATCTTCTTCCGGTGCGTCCTGCGGGTCGAATTCCTCCTCCTCTGTATTCACCACGACACCGCACTTAGGACAGAATGACACACCCCTGCCAATCTCCATCCCACAACTTTCACACAGCTGCACCCCCCGCACTTTGAGTGCCTCTTTCTCAAGGTCGGAGATCTCTTTCCATATGGAATCCAGCAGCTCCAGCCTCGCATTTATGTCAATGTTCTCCCAATCTGCACGGTTCTCGTATACCACTTTGCCGATTTCCATATAAATTTTATCCGCTTTATTTTGCTGCGCATGTATCTGTCCGTTCAGCCGGTTCAACTCAGCCAGCTCTTTTGCCTTGCCAGCCATCTCCCTGCTCCTTGCTGCCAGCGTACCGCTTACTTTGTCTAAAAAAGCCATCTTATTTTTCCTCCATATACACTACGACGCTCACAAAAAATCTTACAAAAATCAATCCGTCGTTTTTTATTGTTTCTTGCAGTTTGCCGATTAAGGCATTAAATTTTTATAATGTACTATATTTTTTTCATTGTATGATATATAATTACTAAAAATACGATCTATTTGTGCGTTTTTGCAAACAGATGGCAGAAACGCGCAGCCTGCTTCCAGATTGGAGGAACATCATGATCAACACAGCAACGAAGTCAACCGGTGTCATGAACCGTGATTCGATATTATCGATCAATAAACCGCAGCCACAGAGTGTAAAAAATCAGAGCAATATCATGACACTGGTCAAGAATACAGGCTGCACCGGAACAAGCGGAACCCGTTTCCCTCAAATCCGATCCGGACAGCCGCAATACGGTCAATCGCAAAATCAGATCCCACAAACGCCTTCGAGTCAGTCGCAGAACAGGCCTCCGCAGACGCCTTTGGGGCAATCACAGAACAGGTCTCCGCAACCGCTTTCGGGTCAGTCACAGAGCAGGTCTCCACAGACGCCTTCGGGGCAATCACAACGCAGACCGGCTCCACAACCGCCTTTGGGTCAATCGCAGAACAGACCTCCCCGGCAGCCACAGAACGTCCAGCCCGCACTGACCGCAGGACAGCAAAACACTGCGAGCACCCCCGGTATGCCTGCTGCAAGACCCATTCCGCCGCTCTCAAACAAGGTGCAGAAAGGACAGAAAATACTGCTCTCCAACACTGCACTGAGCGCTGTAAACGCGTGCTTTGGCTGGAATGTCACCGACGCGCGGTGCGATGTCGATGTGTCGGCATTTCTGCTTGGCGCAGACGGAAAGATCATCGGGGATTCATGGTTTGTATTTTATGGTCAGACAATCAGTCCTGACCATAGCACAAGATTTGTGGCGGGCAGTACAGACCGCGAAATGATCCAGATCGATCTCAAACGCCTGGATCCTCAAGTGAAAAAAATTGTTTTCGTCCTGACGATCAACGATGCACTGAAAGACAGGCTCCACTTTGGTATGCTTAAGGACGCATATGTGCGGATCTTGGATCCATCCGGCAGGGAACTTGTGAGCTTTCTGATGACAGAGTACTACAACAATGTCATTTCCATGATGATCGGCGAGCTCTATCTGCACAACGGCGCGTGGAAATTCAGCGCTGTCGGAAACGGCGTTGCAAGGGACCTCGCAGGACTGTGCGAACTGTATGGCGTACAGGTTGTTTAGAACATTTATTGAAACAATTGTTTATATGAAAATAAAAGGAGTGCCTATCGATGTTGACATTTGAAGTGATTAATGAATTAACCTTGAAAGTGACCTGCCGCGGAAGTGATGTCCTCTTTACAAAAGCAGGATCCTTCATCTGCGGGGAGAACAACGGACAGAAAAATTATAAATTTGAAAAGCTGCTCCTAGGACCGCAGCAAAACGCAGGGCAGGCACTGCTGGGATCGCTCATGCGCCGCGTGACGGGTGAAAATCTTCCCCTCATGAAAGTCATGATGAACGGGGACAGTGTTACATACTATGCAAATCACGCCCAGCACGTGGTGGTGTATCAGCTCCAGCCAGGCGAGATCCTGTCGATCGAGTCGGAGAATATCTTGGCGTTCACTCCGGACTGCAAGTACGACGTTCGATTTATTGGCTGCGGCGTCATCTCTCAGAAAGGTCTTGCCACCTCAACGCTGACAGGAGAGGGACCCAACGCATACGTCGCGATTTTGATCGACGGAAACCCGATCGTGTTGAGCAACATCCAGACACAGTCCACTCTCGCCGTCGATCCCGACGCTGTTGTGTGCTGGATGGGGAACGGCTACTGCGACCCTGATGTCAAGATGGATGTAAACTGGAAAACCTTTATTGGCCAGGCTTCAGGAGAATCCTACA
Source organism: uncultured Lachnospiraceae bacterium (assembly GCA_910588595.1). Taxonomy (GTDB): domain Bacteria; phylum Bacillota; class Clostridia; order Lachnospirales; family Lachnospiraceae; genus COE1. Next base: position 8,285 of record CAJUQU010000162.1, read on the forward strand.
GCTTTGAGTGGGGCACACGCCAGCCCGTTACCGTCATCATACAGCCAAATGAGCGCGCAAGCGGTATCAGCATCGGCATGGACGGCGGACGACTTGGACACCGTCCAAACTAGTGCTCCATCCAGACAGAAATTAGAGTTGTGGACTGCATGGTTCGTGCCAGT
>CAJUQU010000163.1 GCA_910588595.1 uncultured Lachnospiraceae bacterium
TCGACGCCGGGGAGCTGGCGGCAGCGATCCGGCGTCACGGCGCGGATGTGCTGCACTGCACGCCGTCGCGCATCACGGCATATCTTGCAAACACTGCATTTGCGGATGCGCTGGGGCATGTCAGGGCGGTGCTCGCTGCCGGGGAAGTGCTTCCGGGCAGTCTGGTAAATCAGCTAAACAATACATATGGCATCCGCATTTACAACGGCTACGGGCCCACGGAGACGACGATCGGCGCGACGATCACGGAGGCGGGCGATGACCTGAGCATCGGCAGTCCGATCGCGAATATGGGGATCGTCCTGCTAAACAGGGATCGCAGACCGGTTCCGTACGGGGCGTCCGGTGAGATCTGTGTGTACGGGAATGGTGTGGGGATCGGTTATCATGCCAGACCGGATGAGACGGCGGCAAAATACATTGAGTGGAACGGCATGCGGCTGTATCGAACGGGCGATCTGGGCTGTTTCATGGAAGACGGCAGGCTGGTTTACCGCGGGCGGAATGACAGGCAGGTCAAGCTGCGCGGTCTGCGGATCGAGCTCTCGGAGATCGAGAATGTCATGGGAGCGTTTCCGGGCGTGGCGGCGTGCAACTGTATTGTGCGCAAGATCGACAAGACGGATCATCTGGTGGGATTTTATACTGTTTCGGAGCGGGCACAGGTCGAGGGCGAGAAGCTGAGGGAGCACATGAAGTCACATCTGACCTCCTATATGGTACCGGATGTCTTAAAAGAGCTTGCCGCGATGCCGCAGACGCCTAACGGCAAGACGGATCAGAAGGCGCTGATGGCGGAGCCGGTTGAATATCAGCACGCGTACCGTGAGCCGGTGACGGCAAGGGAAAAACGGATGTGCAGAGCCTTTGAAGAAACGCTGGAGCTGACACAGGTAGGGCTTGATGACAACTTTTTTGAGCTGGGCGGTGATTCCCTCAGCGCAGTCGCGCTGGTGCTGCATGTGGAGGAGGCGCTGTCGCTTCGGAAGGACCAGCTGGAATTTGGCGATGTGTACCAGTATCCGACACCTGCGCTTTTGCTCGACAAGCTGTACAAAAACGCGGAGAGCCGCGATGAGTATGATATCAGCACGCTGGATTACAGGGGATTTGCCGAGTATCTGGGGGCGCACACCCAAAACAAGGCCAGCCGCGGATATCTCGGCAACGTGCTCCTGACAGGGGCGACGGGATATCTGGGGGCACATATCCTGATCGATCTGCTGAGACGGCCGGAGCTGTGCGGCAGGATCATCTGCCTGGCGCGGTCCAAAAAGACACTCAGTGCAAAGAAGCGTGTGCGGTCAGCGCTGTTTTACTATGCGGAGGAGGACTTCTCGCAGGAGTACGGGCACAAGTGGGAGGTTGTCGAGGGGGATATCACGCAGCCTGGTCTGTTTTTGCAGGGAGATACGGCGCTCAGTGCGGCGGATCCCAGGGTCAGGACAGGCAGGATCGACACCATCATCAATTCCGCGGCGAACGTCGCGCACTTTTCCTATGGGAATGCCCTGGAGAAGATCAACACGGACGGAGTGAAGAATCTGATCCGCTATGCCCTGCATGAGAATGCCATGCTCTGCCAGATCTCCACGATCAGCGTTGCGGGCATGACAGCGGGAAATGCCTTGCAGGAATCTTTCAGCGAGGCGGACTTCTACATCGGACAGGAGATACAGAACAAATATATCTACTCGAAATACATGGCGGAGTACGCACTCCTGCGTGCGGCTGTGGACGAGGGACTGCGGGTAAAGCTGATGCGTGTCGGAAACCTGCAGGGGCGCATCAGCGACGGGGAGTTTCAGATGAATATGCATTCCAACGCGTTCACGCGCCAGTTTTCCTCTTACATCAAGATCGGAGCGGTGCCGCAGTCTGTCTATGAGGCGGGGGTCAATTTCTCCCCGGTCGACGAGACAGCGCACAACATCGTCTCGCTGACGGCTGTTCCCAAGGCGGCTGCATTCCATGTCTACCCGCCGGATGAGGTGCGCTATGCAGATCTGTTCCGGGGGATGGAGCGGCTGGGCTATCAGACTGCTGTGCTGCCGGATGAGAAGTTTGATGCACTCACACAGAAACTGAAACGGACAGAGGAGGGCAGGGCGAAGCTCGAAGGGCTGTTCACGAAGGAGTCGGCGGGCGCGTACCGCGAGATCCCGGTACTGCAGCGGTATACGGACCAGTATCTGAAAGATCTGTCAGAAGGCTGGAGTGAGGTTACGGAGGAGTATATCAACAGGTATCTGTCCGCGTTGGACGGAATGGGTTATTTTTAACATGGAGGTAATGCGATGGCATCCATAGCACTTTGGAGCTTTGCGGTTTTTCTGGCGTCGGTGTTCGCAGGACTGCTCATGGGGATCACGCTCACGCCCAAGTATAAAGGAACGATCCGGGCTGCCGTGTGGACAGCAGGGGCGGCGCTCGGCTACGGCATGGCGTTTGTCAGCTACAGCATCGACCTGTACAACGACGCGGTGGGAATCCTGGGGCTCTCCGCGCTTGTGTGCATCTTTTCACAGCTTCTGTACAAGGACAGCTGGTCGACCAAGCTGGCGATCGCCCTGATGGCGTGTCTGATCGCGAATGTCAGCACGTTCATGCTGTGCGGGACGACGGACAATCTGCTGGGAACACGCCTTGGCTTGATCGAGGAAAGCCCCTATGAGACGGCGAACCTGATCTTTTTCATCGGCATCAAGCTCGTGGTGTACGCGGGGCTTTCCGTCCTGTATATGCGTTATCTGAAGAGGACGCTGCACCGCACGATCGAGGCTGTGGGCGGGAAAATGATGGTCTTTATACCGGCGCTTGTGATCTCGGTGGTCGGCTTTTACATTATCAATCTGGTGTCGAACAGTGTCGGCATCTATCCGGACAGCTTCTGGTTCTTTCCGCTGTATCTGACGATCTGCGTGATCTTTGTCGTGGAGTTCTGGATGATCTTCTATTCGATCGACCAGAGTGCGCGGACGATGAAGACGACAGCGGAGCTGAATGTCGCCACCAATATCCAGAAATCCATGCTGCCCTGCATCTTTCCGGCATTTCCGGAGCGCGAGGAGTTCGATGTCTTTGCCTCGATGGATCCGGCAAAGGAAGTCGGCGGTGATTTCTATGACTTTTTTATGGTGGACGACAGCCATCTTGCCATCGTGGTCGCGGATGTCTCGGGCAAAGGTGTCCCCGCGGCGCTCTTTATGGTGATCGGGAAGACACTCATCAAGGATCACACACAGCCGGGGAGGGACCTGGGTGAGGTGTTCACACAGGTGAACAACCTGCTGTGCGAATCCAACAGTGAAGGGCTGTTCATCACCGCCTTTGAGGGGGTGCTCGACCTGGTGACGGGAGAGTTCCGTTATGTCAATGCGGGACACGAGATACCGTTTTGGTGCAAAAAGGGCGGGGTGTTTGAACCGTACAAGATCAAGGCGGGGTTTGTCCTTGCGGGGATGGAGGGGATCCGATACCGGTGCGGTTCCATGCAGCTCGAGCCGGGGGACCGGATCTTCCAGTACACGGACGGCGTCACGGAGGCGACCAACAAGGCAAATGAACTCTACGGTATGGAGCGGCTGCAGACGGTGCTCTGCGAGAACGTTTCCCTGGCACCGTCGGAGCTGCTGTCGAAGATCAAGGCGGACATCGATGCGTTTGTGGGAGATGCGCCGCAGTTTGACGATATCACGATGCTCTGCATGGAGTACAGGGGAAACGGTTCGCCCGCTGTCAGAAGTTGATGTGGTTCACAGGGGGAACGGAGGGGAGATCAGTATGAATGAAATGACGATTGATGCAACTGTTGAAAATATTATAAAAGTGACTTCTTTTGTGGAGCAGGAGCTCGAAGCGCTGGACTGTCCGATGAAAGCGCAGATGCAGATCGCCGTTGCGATCGATGAGCTCTTTGGCAACATCGCGCACTATGCCTACAATCCCGATGTCGGACCGGCAACAGTGCGTGTGGAGGTGATCGAAAATCCGCTCGCGGTCGTCATCACCTTTATTGACAACGGCGTGCAGTATGATCCGCTTGCCAGGAACGATCCGGACACGGCATTGTCTGCCGAGGAGCGGGAGATTGGCGGGCTCGGCATCTACATGGTCAAGAAGAGCATGGATGAGATCACGTATGTGTATCAGGACGGGCAGAACATACTGCGGATCAAGAAGAACATATGATTTTTATAACAGGAGGGAAAGATTATGGGTGTACAGCAGCAGGATGGGACAGATCGAAAGAGAATGCAGACATTCCACGCGGATGAGGTGATCGTGCGGGAGGGGGAGGTCTGCGAAGCGATGTACAAGATACTGTCAGGCTCCGTGGCAGTCTATGTGCGCTACGGGGAGGAGGACGAACACCTGATTGGAATCTATTCAAAGTCGCGTTGTTTTGGGGAGATGAGCGTGATATCAGAACAGCCGAGCGTCTACACGGTGGTCGCCTACGACGATGTCCTGCTCGTGCGGATCACGAAGGATTTTCTGGAGGAGTTTATCAAGAACAATCCCCGCAATATCATCGACATCATGCGCAATATGGGGCAAACGATCACCGTGATGCAGAAAAATATCGACCTGCTGCTCGATGATCTCAACGAGAAGCAGGATCTCAACAAGAGGCGGACACAGGAGCTTTGCGATAAGATCAGGCAGTACAGGGTGAAAGGAATCCTGGTTTAATCATTGCATTTTCCGGACTGTGTTGTTACAATATACTTGTATGAACGTAATCATTCTGTTATGTAAAGGAGAATTGTAATAATGGACAGAGGAGCAGGAATTTTATTGCCGATCACCAGTCTGCCGTCGAAATACGGTATCGGGTGTTTTTCAAAAAGCGCGTATGATTTTGTGGACTGGCTGAAGGAGGCGGGGCAGAGTTACTGGCAGATACTGCCGCTCGGACCTACCAGCTATGGGGACTCGCCGTATCAGTCCTTTTCGACTTATGCGGGCAACCCCTATTTCATCAGCCTGGAAGCCCTGATCGAGGAGGGCGTGCTGACTGAGGAAGAGTGCGGTGAGGCGGATTTCGGGGAAAAGCCGGGAACGATCGACTACGGAAAGATGTATGAGAGCCGCTATCCGCTGCTGCGCAAAGCGTATGAGCGGAGCGATGTCAGCCATAACCCGGAGTATCTCAGATTTGTGGAGGAGAATCGCTGGTGGCTCTCGGACTATGCGCTGTTCATGGCAGTGAAGGACCGGTTTGACGGTGTCCCGTGGACAGAGTGGGCGGAGGATATCCGTTTCCGGTGGGGAAATGCCATGGACTATTACCGGAGGGAGCTTTATTTTGATATCGAGTTTCAGCAGTACCTGCAGTTTATGTTCCAGAAACAGTGGCGCGCGCTGAAAGCTTACGCCAATGAGAACGGGATCCTGCTGGTCGGCGATATTCCGATCTATGTGTCCATGGACAGCGCGGACGTCTGGGCGCATCCCGAACTGTTCCAGCTCGACGGGGAGAATCTGCCGGTGGCTGTGGCGGGATGCCCGCCCGACGGGTTTTCTGCGACGGGCCAGCTGTGGGGCAATCCGCTGTACCGCTGGGATTACCACAGACAGACAGGATATCAGTGGTGGATCTCAAGGCTGGAGTACAGTTTCCGGCTGTGCGATGTGCTGAGGATCGACCATTTCCGCGGGTTTGATGAGTACTATTCTATTCCTTACGGGGAGGAGACGGCAGTGAACGGGCACTGGGAGAAGGGACCGGGGATCGACCTGTTCCGCCACATGGAGCGCACGCTTGGCTGGAAGGAAGTCATCGCGGAGGATCTGGGCTTTGTGACGGACTCTGTGCGCAGGATGGTGCAGGAGAGCGGGTTCCCGGGGATGAAGGTACTCGAGTTCGCATTTGACACGCGCGACTCAGGAAGTGCCAACGATTACCTGCCGCATAACTACATAGAGAACTGTGTCGTCTACACGGGAACGCATGACAATGAGACGATCGTAGGATGGCTTGACAGCATACCGAAAGAAGACATACAGGCAGCGAGAGACTATATGTGCGATCAGTATACGCCGAAGAGACAGCTCTACAAATCGCTGATCTGCATGGCGATGCGCAGCCGTGCAAAGCTTTGTATCATCCCGATGCAGGATTATCTGGGATGTGACAATACCTGCCGTATCAACACGCCGTCCACAGTGGGAGAAAACTGGAAGTGGCGCTTGAAGGGAGGAGAGCTGACAGATCAATTGCAGAAGGAGATCCATGAGCTCTGCAAGCGGTATGGACGGTTAAACTGGAGCAATGAGCCGGTTGTAGTTCCAGAGGAGGACGAAGAGGAAGACATTGCGGAAAGCTGTAAATAAACGCATAGTACTGCACTCTGTTCGATTAGTAGAAAAGGAGAATGGCACCTATTACCTTGGAAGAATAAAGAATAGATGAACAGGCGGATGGTTCTGAACCATCCGCCTGTTCAATGGGATCTCTACAGATATGTGACCTGTGCCTGCAGATCATAGGTGTGGGGCTCTTTGGCGACTGACTTGTGTCCAAACGCGATCGCGATCTCATACTCGTACTGATCCGGGAAATGGAGGGCTTCTGCGAAGTAGTCCTTCTTGTCCCCGCGCAGGGCATCGCAGATGCAGCCGATGATCAGATTGCCAAGTCCCAGCGCCTCCGCCGCGAGCGCCATATTTTCGACCGCGATCCCAGCGTCGAGTGGGCTCCACCTGTAGGTGCTGTCCGCGCTCAGCACGATGACGACAGGTGCCTCGTAGTAAAAGTTGTGGGGTAGTGCAGAGAGACCGCGCAGGCGGTTCTTCTCATCCTCGAGCTCCTGCAGGATGGGATTGTCGCCCTTCAATACGGTGAAGTGGATCTCCTGCCTGTTTGCCGCTGTGGGCGCCTGCAGCCCGGCGTGCAGCAGGGCACTCAGTTCTTCATCCGTCAGTGGTTCAGGGGTGTACCCCCTTGTGGAACTGCGCTTTTTGATCGTGTCGATCACATTGTTCATGGTTGATCTCCTCCTTATAATAATAACAAAATAATTGTAGCAGGCTCTCTCGAGATGATGAACTCCAAGGTGAGAGTAATTCCATCAGCAATCAAGAGCACATGACACCCAGACCCGTTCCAGCCGGGGGTCCTGAATATCCTTTGTCACCCAGATAGCATAGATCAGGGTGTGATATTCCGTTCGATCATGGTTTTTCTTGTTGGGCAGGTAGTCCAGAAAGTAGTCCAGCACCTCATCCCGGCCATTGAGCTTCCGGAAGAGAGACGCCGAAGCGCGTCTCAAAAGCGGCTATTGTTTCCTCCGAGGCAGGAGGTTTTAGCCGGTACTTGTGACCATCCGCGCCAAAGCGGGAGAAATCCGAGTCCTTTTCTCCGGCGCGTTTAAGCTGTTTGCGCAGTTTACCAGCCCAGGCTGGCTGGATACTTTTTGCCATAATAGATGTTCTCCTTATTACAACCCATATTTGCACCAAAATTCACAAAAGGAAAGCGCAATTTTCTGTCCATTTAAATTAAAAATAAATGTCTATTTATCAGATTGTTATAAGTAAAATATACCATCAATACCGATGGTTTTCAACTCTCATTTATAGGCGCTGACAGTAGTAGCAAGCAATGCCGGTATATACCCGGCGCAGCTGCGTCCGATGCACAAGCCGCCGTTGGCGTATATACCGGCAGGGAAGGACACCTCCGGGTAAGTGTGCTCTTAGCAGAGGACCGACAAAGAGAACGAAGCGCCCAGGTCATCCCTAGACGGTCCCGCTTCGGTTCCCTCCTGCTGGTCGATCACCGCCTTTCCGGCTATTTTGCCACAAATGAACAGTCAGCCAAACCACCCTTTACACAATACATCTCAGAAACGATTACAACCTGCTTGTCATTGACGACTTAGGCGTAGAAAGGAATACCGAGTATGCCATGGAGCAGATGTTTAGCGTCATTGACAGCCGGTATCGGAGCAAGAAGCCGCTGATTGTCACGACAAACCTGAAACTGGAAGAAAGCAAGAACCCGACAGACCTTGCACACGCAAGGACTTATGACCACATAGTGGAACGTTGTGTGCTTGTTTTCTTTTCCGGAAAGAATTTCTGGGAGGAAGGAGCCAGAGCGACCAAAGCGGCGACGAAAGAGATTGTGAGGAAGGATAACAAAGTTTCACTGGTGAAGAAGATTGATCAGACTAACTACATTGTGCGGATTCATTTCAGCAAGACCAGCAAGGAAACCATGAGCGACAAAATTGAGCGTATGCTGAAGATACAGCAGATGTAAAAAAGCGATAATGCAAACAGACCAGGATTCAGAAATGCGCGACGCTATGCGTCTGCTCCCGGCTTGTAAAATCAGGAGGTTTATGGTAGTATGGAGATACGAAAACAGA
>CAJUQU010000164.1 GCA_910588595.1 uncultured Lachnospiraceae bacterium
GCTAAAAGGCTTTCGCCGAATTGCCACCAGATATGACAAACTGGCATGTACATATTTGGGATTCCTTTGTATCGCTTCAATTTTAATTTGGATAAAATGACCAATTACTTCGATTTTTCAAACACGCTCTAGTACAGCATTGCATTAATAATCAAGTAAATATCACCTGCTATACGCGCCCTCTGCACACCTTCAAAGCTAGACGTAGGGTCCACTACTCCGTCGCTTTAAAGGCGCACAGATGACACGAATATCAAGCGCTATTTACTTCGATATTAATGCAACACTGTACTAGTACAGCATTCGCTAATTTACTAGACCATATTTTTGTCTAATATACTGATAAATACAGTATTCTTTAAGTGCAGATAATTGAAAAACGATGTACTGGTACTCTCAGACAGAAATTAGAAAACAATATAACTGGTCACTAAGAAGTAGAGAGAGGGTATAAGCACCGAGAGGTGCAACTTCTTTCTTTTCTTGGATTGAGACTTTCGTGGTTTAGATTTGACACTACCATTTTATAGTAAAATTGGGAAGGATATGGTTTATCAAAAGATCATTGTTACAGTTATTGACCGATTGTAAGATTACCATAATTAAATGGTAGCCCTCTTTCTGCCTCTTAGAGACCATTATATTTATGCTTCGCAAATCCCTGTCAAGCCTGAAATTAACGGGCTTTCAGTCCGGGTTTGACAGAAATTTGGAAACGAAATAAGTGGTCACTAAGAGGTAGAAAGAGGGGGTAAAGGCATCGATAGGCTGAATCCCTCGATTTTACTGAGGTTGAGGCAATTTTGGTGTGTTAATCTTGACACTACCATTTAGATTTAGGAGGTATCTAAATGAATATATTGACGCGAAGTGAAGTGGAAAAGATATGTAAGCAATTATTTATGGAGGATTGTAATATTGATGAAGAAATATTTTGTATAGTATATCGGATTGAGATGTATGATGTTGGTACTGATCACCTGATCGATCGGCATATTGATATAGAATATTCTTATGGAGAGTATTATGAAATATGCGAAGATACAGATTTGTTTCAGTATATTTGTTCATTATGCGATTTACCTTTACTGCAGGAGGAACAGAAAATTGTAATTTATGAGAAATAATGTTTAAAATGATTTATTACTGTTTACGCCTAAATTCATTACATACGACAATTAATGTGATATTGTAAGTGTTAACAGGAATAAAAATTCAATGTTTCACGTGAAACATTGAATTTTTATATAGCATATGTAGTGTATTAGTGGTATAATAATAGACATCGGATAACAAAAGATTTAGATTGGTATGGAGGAACGAGATGGGGAGAATCATTGCAATTGCAAATCAAAAGGGTGGCGTCGGTAAGACTACGACTTCAATCAATCTGTCTGCATGTATCGCAGCAAAGGGTAAGAAAGTGTTAGTCATAGATATCGATCCACAGGGAAATACTACGAGTGGATATGGTATTGAAAAGAATGAATTAGAGAATACAATATATGAGTTGATATTAGGCGACTGCTCAATTGAGGACTGTATCTTAAAGGAAGTGCTCCCCAATATTTCTATACTTCCATCCAATGTAAATTTAGCTGCTGCGGAGATTGAGTTGATCGGTGTTGAGAAGAAAGAGTACATATTAAAGAATGAAGTTGATTGGGTAAAGGATCGATTTGATTTTATCATAATTGACTGCCCGCCTTCACTGAGCCTTCTCACGGTGAATGCTATGACAACAGCAGATTCTGTGTTGGTTCCGATTCAATGTGAATATTATGCACTTGAAGGATTAAGTCAATTGATTCATACAGTGAATCTTGTAAAAGAACGGTTGAATCCGGATCTGGATATGGATGGTGTGGTCTTTACAATGTATGATTCCCGTACAAACCTCTCTTCACAGGTTGTCGATAATGTGAAGAGTCATCTAAGTCAGAAGGTTTACAATACATTGATACCGAGGAATATCAGACTTGCAGAAGCGCCAAGCTACGGTAAACCGATCAATATGTATGATCCCAAATCAGCAGGATCGGAGAGTTACATGGCTTTAGCTGAGGAAGTGATCAGAAATAACATGTAAAATTTTGTGCCTTTAGTGATATTGAAGCAGTGCAGTCAGCAATCAAAAAGGCTGTCGTTAAACGGGTTTTATAATGTAAAGGCATCTAAAAGGATATCGGGTATATCATTACAGAGTAGGAATTACTATAAGGAGAAAAAAATGGCACAAAGAGGATTAGGTAAAGGTCTGGATTCATTGATACCTGCATCAGGCGGAAGTGAGAACAAAGAAGTAAAGCAGGCGGAGACAATGGTAAAGATCGCAAAGGTTGAACCAAATAGAGATCAGCCACGAAAAAATTTTGATGAGGACGCATTGCAGGAGTTGGCAGATTCTATCAAACAGTTTGGTTTGCTTCAGCCTATACTTGTGCAGGACAGAAAAGATTATTATGAGATCATTGCCGGGGAGAGGAGATGGCGGGCGGCAAAACTTGCTGGTCTCAAGGAAATTCCAGCGATCATACGAAATTATACAGACCAGGAAATTGTTGAGATCTCATTGATCGAGAATATTCAAAGAGAGGATTTAAATCCGATTGAAGAAGCATTGGCATACAAAAGACTTTTGGAGGAATTTCATTTAAAGCAGGACGAAGTGGCTGAGAGGGTTTCCAAGAGCAGGACTGCTGTGACGAACAGCATGCGTTTGCTCAAACTTTGTGATAATGTTCAGCAGATGATCATAGATGATATGCTTTCTACCGGACATGCACGTGCATTGATCCCTATTGAAGACGAAGAAATACAGCTGCAGCTCGCACAGCGGATATTTGATGAAAAGCTGAGTGTGCGTGAGGTAGAAAAGATTGTAAAGGAGATATTAAGACCTGAGACAAACAAACCGAAAAAAGAAGAAACGCCTCAGAACATACTGTACATTTATGAGGATATCGAGAATCGTCTAGAGGAAAAGCTCAGCAGAAAAGTAGAGATCACTTCGAAAGGAAATAGTGGTACAGGCAAAATACAGATTGAATTTTATTCAAATGATGATCTGGACCATCTGATCGAGTCACTTTCAAATATGAGCATATAACAGGAGAAACAGATGAACAGTAATTTTTTAAATAGCTTAGGATTAGGCACTGTCGATATTGGATTCATACTTCTTGGACTATTGATAATCAGTGTACTATTATTGATATTGATCGTTGTCGCTTTTGTTAAGATCGGTAAATTTAAAAAGAAATACGAGAAATTTATGCTGGGCAAAGATGGTGCGAATCTAGAGAAAGATATCATGACATTATATGAAGACAATAAATACATGAAACTTAGTATTGACAGAAACAGAGAGGATATCAAAGAACTTTTCAAAAAGCATGAGAAAACGTTTCAAAAAGTTGGTCTTGTAAAATATGATGCATTTACAGAAATGGGCGGTAAACTTAGTTTTGCGTTGGCTTTGTTAGATGAAAAAAATAATGGGTTTATCATTAATTCAGTGCATAGTTCAGAAGGGTGCTATTCTTACACAAAACGTGTGTTGGATGGGGATTCCCAGATCGCATTGAGCAATGAGGAGAAAGTAGCAGTCGAACGTGCTGTCAATGGCAACACATCAGATAATATGTAAATGATTAAAAATTCATATATAGAATGGGGGATGTCTAAATGAAATTAGTTACAGTCGAAGATTTAAGAGAGGGAGATGTAATTGCCAGTGATGTCATGCTTGAGGATTATACAGTTGTACTCAGTAAAGGAACTGTGATCAAAGCGCCATACATCGAAAAACTGCGCGAGATGGAAATTTTTACGGTATATATTGAAGAGTCTCAGGCAAATACAAAAGCGCCAGCAGCAAAAGTACCAACGCCACAGAAACCGACACCAAAGGCACCGGCACCGCAAAAACCAGCAGTTCAGGCAGCGAAGCAGACGCCACAGAAAACACCAGTTCAACCCAAAGCACCGGCAGCCCAGGAACAAAAACCAGCAAAGACAACTCCGCATAATAAGATCTCTTTGGAAAAAGTGACGATATTGCGTGACGATGTGGAGGAACAGGTTAAAAATAAGATCAAAGATATTCTGGAGATGCATGTATACCAGCAGACAGAGGGATTAGAGCAGATAGCAGAAACGGCACAAAATATCATAACAGATATATTGGAGGAAGAGGAAGTAGTAGAGAAGGTGTATGACGTAAAGGAGAGAAGTGCTGACATTTATGAGCATTCTCTTCAAGTATGTACGATTGCAACTTTAATCTCATTAAAACTCGGACTCACGAAAAAACAGGTTTATGACATCAGTGTCGCCTCTTTGATCCATGATCTTGGTTTGCGATATCTTGTAGTGCGGTATGAAGATCAGGATATCAATCTTCTTCCGGCAAAGGAGCAGGAGGAGTACAAAAAACATCCGATCTACGCGTATACAGCGATAAAAAATGAGACCTGGTTGTCTGACAATGCAAAGGAGATCGTACTCAATCATCACGAACGCAAGGATAAGACAGGATATCCACTTGGAACGGATCTTGTCTCCCGCATGACGCAGATCGTGGGTGTATGTGATGAGTTTGATGAACTGATCTGCGGGATCGGAAAAGCCAGAGTGCGCGTACACGAAGCGATCAACAATATCAGAAATTATAGTGGCATCTGGTATGACACGGATATTGTGACAGCATTTTTGCAACTCATAGCTGTCTATCCTTTCGGTTCAAAGGTTCGGACAAACAGAGGAGAGGTTGGGATCGTCATGAGGCAGAATCCGCATTTTCCAGAGAGACCGGTATTGCGTATCGTGGAGGATAAGTATGGACAGGCGATCCACGCAGAGCTGATCGTGGACTTGATCAAGGATACGTCTGTGGTGATACAGGAAGTCATAAAGTGATCTTGCCTATAAAGTAAAGCATGACAGATGAACAACAAAGGTAATATGATAGTTCATGGAAAAAGTGGAAGTATCTCAAACAGAGGAGGAATTGTATGTCTGGTGTTTTTGATGAGACTTAGATGAGGCGGATCTTGGGAAAATATATACATGACGGAGAAACTCTGTTAGCTGGCATACATGCAATATCCCATGAAACCAATATACGAGGTATTTTTGGCAAATGTGATCGCACAGAAAGAGGATTGATCCCAGATGAAAACGGAAGTATCATTGTATTGAATAAAAGGAAATACTCAGCTTATGATATCTATATAGGTATTACGGAGCATTTTCTGGTGATCGTTGACTGTGATAAAGAAAGTTATCTGTACGAATTTGACAATGAATCAGACGAAGATGCCGGAAATATACAGGAAGTTACCTCAAAGATCCTATTTTCTGATATTGGAACCTGTTTTGCACTTGAGGAAATATGCAGCTGTGAGATCAAAAAGGGATGGATGGGATCTGTGAAATGTTTTATCGCAATGAAAAATGGAAGTTATTTTAGAATCATGTTTCCAAAACTTGGTGGATTGGGTGGTGGAATGCCGCATCATGCGGAATATCGCGATATGATCATCAAGCGGTTGAGCTGAAGAGTGGCACAAGTTGTCAGAAATACAGTTTCCATAATTATGTGTATAAGAAAACTTTGAAACATATATAAAAAATAATCGTAAAATATAACAATAGTATGAGGAGTAGATGACATGATAGATATCAAGTTTTTGAGGGAAAATCCAGATACTGTGAAAGAAAACATCAAGAAGAAATTTCAGGATCACAAACTTCCGCTGGTCGATGAAGTGATCGAGTTGGACGCGCAGGCTAGAAAGACGCAGCAGGAAGCGGACAATCTCCGCGCGGAGCGCAATAAACTTTCTAAGCAGATCGGTGCCTTGATGGGACAGGGCAAGAAGGATGAGGCTGAAGAAGTCAAGAAGCAGGTGAACGCGCAGGCAAAGACGCTCGAGGAGCTTGCTGAGAAGGAAAAGGAATTGAGCGAAAAGGTGACAAAGATCATGATGACGATACCAAATATCATTGATCCGAGTGTCCCGATCGGAAAAAATGATGCGGAGAATGTGGAGATCCAGAAATACGGAGATCCGCTTGTTCCTGATTTTGAGATACCTTATCACACTGAGATCATGGAGCAATTGAACGGTATTGATCTGGACAGTGCCAGAAAAGTAGCTGGAAACGGTTTTTATTATTTAATGGGTGACATTGCACGGCTTCACTCCGCAGTTATCTCTTATGCGAGGGATTTCATGATAGACCGGGGATTTACCTACTGTGTTCCGCCTTTTATGATCAGGAGCAATGTGGTGACGGGTGTCATGAGCTTTGATGAAATGGATGCCATGATGTACAAGATCGAGGGTGAGGATTTGTATCTGATCGGTACTAGTGAACATTCGATGATCGGAAAATTTATTGATACGATCATCCCGGAGGCAGAGCTACCGAAGACTTTGACGAGTTATTCTCCGTGTTTTAGAAAAGAA
Organism: uncultured Lachnospiraceae bacterium; assembly: GCA_910588595.1. Taxonomy (GTDB): domain Bacteria; phylum Bacillota; class Clostridia; order Lachnospirales; family Lachnospiraceae; genus COE1. The sequence continues at coordinate 6,477 of CAJUQU010000164.1, forward strand.
AAAGGTGCACATGGTCTCGAGGAGCGCGGTGTATACAGGATACATCAGTTTGAGAAACAGGAGATGATCGTTGTCTGCAAGCCCGATGAATCTCCGATGTGGTTTGAGAAATTGTGGCAGAATACGGTGGATCTATTTAGGAGTCTTGATATTCCAGTGCGGACACTGGAGTGTTGTTCCGGTGATCTGGCTGACCTCAAGGTGAAGTCGATCGACGTGGAGGCATGGTCCCCGAGACAGAAAAAATATTTTGAGGTGGGAAGCTGTTCCAACCTTGGTGATGCGCAGGCCAGAAGACTGAAGATCAGGGTAAATGCAGAAAACGGGAAATATTTTGCCCATACACTGAACAATACAGTGGTTGCGCCTCCGAGAATGTTGATCGCATTTTTGGAAAATAATCTGCAGGGGGATGGTTCGGTCAGGATTCCGAAAGCATTGCAGCCGTATATGGGCGGAAAGACGGAAATAAAATAAATCTTTAAGATTTGGAAAGGCTTAATAACAGTGCACAGATATTTAAGAGCAATCGGCTTTAGCAAGGTAAAAAAGAGAGAAGAGCTGCAGGCGCTGATCAATGAAGTGGTTGAGCAGACAATATTAGATCCAGATAAACTGAATAAGAAAGCAAATGAAAGAAAAGCGCAGGGATACATGTCTGCAAGGGATATTGCAGCGGATGAGGAAGACTGTGTCTATGCAGAACTGTCTCTCGACTTTGTGCACGGTGCCGGGATCTGTGTTCGCGGTGAATTTGATGAGGAAAATAGATTTTTATACGAATATTATTTTCCTTATCTGAGGGGAGATCATGTCAGTTCCAACGAGGATATCACGATTGAGAGACAGGCGGAGAAAGAATCTTATGCAGGTGTCTGCGACGATATCAAAATCGGTGTTACGATCATCTTTTATTTGCAGAATATGATCCCATACAAACGGCTGAAAGCACTGAAACGCCTGCCCGTACAGGGAACATCACTTGTATTGAGTGCACTGTCAGTCGATGGTACGATCATGATGCCGATCATTAAGAACGAGTATGAGAAACAGCGCATTAAAAAGGTGGCAAATGAGCGCAACCAGCTGCTGGCACAGGCAAGGATGGGGGATGAGGACGCGATCGAGAGCCTGACTTTGGAAGATATGGATACCTATACGACAATATCGCGACGGATTCACAAAGAAGACGTTTTCAGTCTTGTGGATACGTATTTTATGCCGTATGGCGTGGAGTGTGATCAATATTCTATCCTCGGCGAGATTGCAGAATTTCGTCTGGATACGAATTACATCACGAAGGAAGAAGTTATTTTCATGACGCTTGAGTGCAATGAAGTTGTATTGGAGGTGTGTATCAACAGGGAAGACTTATACGGTGAACCAGCAGTTGGCAGACGTTTTAAAGGTGTTGTGTGGCTTCAGGGTTTTATTGAATTTCCTCAACAAAATTTTTAAAAATATGTTGCAATAATTGTATCATCTGTTATAATAGAAAAGTACATGGATTTGTTATGTCATACAAAAAACGATTGTCTCCCGCGAGAATCCACAATGGATATTTTCGGAGGACAGGAGACAGCAAATCATACACAATTTAATATATGTTTACGTAGTTTAGCTGGATAGAACACACGCCTCCTAGCTTATATTAAGTTTGGTTACTCTCTGCTAATGCAAGAGGTACAAAAGCAGTATTTGTTTTCTTTGCTAAATTGGATATAACAAGAGCTTCCTAAGTGGTAGGTGCTTGATAACCAGAGCGACGTAAAATCAACAATTTCATAGTTGAATAACTTGCGTATTAGCAGGTTTTTCATATGTGAAAATTTATTTTCACATTTAAGTCCTCGTAGCTCAGTTGGATAGAGCACACGCCTCCTAAGCGTGGGGTCGGA
>CAJUQU010000165.1 GCA_910588595.1 uncultured Lachnospiraceae bacterium
GCACCCGTCAGCGAACCGATTTATCGGTTTGATGACATTCTTCCTCTGGGTGCCCCTGTGCATAAAAACCGCAGGCGTTACTGCCTGCGGTTTTCATTTCCGCTATATCTATCACTTTTGTCCAAAATGCAGCTCGCGCAGCCCCTCCACCTCGTCACATACCTTTTTCAGACTACAGGTATCGCAATCCATGTCGAGGCTCGTCAAAATATGGTTGAGCGACTGTGTGATCTGCTCTGCCCTGCCAAGCTTTCGCTCCAATGTGCGATAATCAAAATCCCTGTGTGTGACAAAGATCACATTGACATTCTTTACACCGGAAATCTTCTGATACCGCTCCAGATACATGTGCCCGATATCGGCAAAACACATCTTTTTGTCCGCCAGTACTCTTCTGCTGATGCGCACCGGCTCGCGCTGGCTTACCGGCGAGATGCGCGCCATGTATCCTTCCGGGTGAACGTGATAACGCACATAGTCGATCTCCCGGAGTTTCCGGTACATCGCCTCCTTGTCATCGCTCCCTTCCAGCCGGGCAAACACGATCCGCGCATAGGAACAGCTCCCCGTGATCTGTGCCAAATCACTTCCGTACAGATAGACGCCCTGCGGCAAAAGCAGCGGCTGCGTCGTGTAAAAGCATCCGCTCAATCCAAGCGTACTCTGCCCGCCAAGCTCATATGCCGTCTCGCTGCCGAGTATCATGCGGTGTTCCCCCACATCCCGCCATGCCTTTGACGGCTCCGCAAGCCTCGCACTTTCCGCAGACGCAAGCTGATCGAGTTGTTCTATGATTTCCTTGATCATATCATCATAGAGGTTCATACTCAGATTTTCCTTTATCAAATACACTGCTTTGTCTACAGCCGCTTTTCCTTCTTAACTTTATCGTAGCGCTTTGATATCCATGGCATGATCTTTGCCGCCGCTTTCATGTCAAGATTGAAAAAATACACGGTAAAGGTCAGTATGAAAAACACTGCTGCCACGATCACCACACCCAGTAATAGCTTCAATATCATCATGACCGTTTCCTAACCTACATCGATGATGTTATTGTAGTCATTGATCAGCGATGAGAGTCCCGCATCAAAAGAGGACAGTGAGCATTGACCTGAAAAACTTGCATTTATGTCGAACTGGCTCAGCTCCTCCCCGTCTTTGACTTTCTGGAGCACTTCTGTCAGGGAAACCTTGGTATCCTTCAGATCCCTGATAAAGCTGTTCCACCAGCCGTATTTGGAGATTCCTTCCGCTGCAAGTTTTTCCTCATCATTGTCATATGCGAGCAGCGCGTCCACATTCTCTACAAATTCATCATAGAGCGGCTGAATCTTTTCCAGATCCATATCCAGGATGTTCTCATCCCAAACGCCCTGATTGTACAGCTCGGTCTCTATATCATTGGCGAGATCCAGCACCCTGTTCATCGCATAGAATACCTCGAGCCCCTCCTCTTTCATCCTCTCGTACGCCTTTTCCTGACGTTCATTGGCAACAATATCGAGCTCCGCCATAAATGCATCACCATCATCCATATAATCTGCCAGAGCGCTTAGCAAATTCGCGTGATATTCCTTTGCTTTCTGGTAATCATCATCCAGAAATGATTTCATCTCAGTGTAGACTTCAATGTCATTGAGTGTCGATATCACCATTTTCAGGGACGGATACATTTTCAGAAACGCCTCATCCAATGAAGTCTTGTCGCTCTTGCTGTTCACCATCTCGTAGGCGCTCTCAACCTGCTCAATGTCATACTCCGATAAAGAGTAGCAGTCGTAATAGTCATAATCCGGATCCAAAAGAGCAAACTCTTCCTGCTCTATATCTACATAATTGAAATAGCGCTCCAGGGAATCACTGACCCTGCCAAGCATAAAATTATTGACTTCAATATATGCGTTGTAAAGCTCCTGCTCCTGTTCTTCGAGCTCCTCGTCTGACAGCTCTGGCTCCACACTAGAAGGTGTCTCCGACTCTTCGGTTTTCGTCGTCACTTGATTATCCTCGATAACATTTTGGGTGATCGACGCGGCAGCATTCTGACACGCTGTCACAGAGCATGCCATAATCAACACAGTTAAAATAATACTCGTTTTTCTTCTCATTATCTTCTCCCTTTCATTTCCTTTACGAATCCTCAACAATTAAACACTTGTTTAGAATTCGTAATAAAAAAACTGATAGTTGCTTTTTTATGCCTTATACAATTTCTGCACCGTAAAAATCATTATACCACACAATTTTTAAAAAGGAAAGTTAAACGTGCATTTTACATTAAACGTAAAGATACACGTTTTGCGTACTCTGCCGCCCCGAGCGCGCCCATCAGCTGCGGGTCGACCGGCAGCGCCACCACCTTGATCTTGAGCACTTTCTCAATCGCCTGCTTCAAGCCCTCGTTCTTGGCACAGCCGCCTGTCAGGGCGATGCTGTCTGTCGCCCCCGCCTTCTTTGCCATGACAAAGCACCGCTTTGCGACGGAGAGCTGTATGCCCGCCGCGATCTCCTCCATCGGCTTTCCCTCCCCGACAAGGGACACGACCTCACTCTCGGCAAATACGGTACACTGCGCAGTGATCGGTATCACGTTCTTCGCCTTTAGGGACAGTCTGGAAAATTCCTCCAGCGACATCTCAAAAGCGTTTGCCATGCTCTCAAAAAAGCGTCCCGTTCCGGCTGCGCACTTGTCGTTCATCGCAAAGTTGAGCACCGTCCCGTCCGTGTCGATGGCGATACCCTTGACATCCTGACCGCCGATATCGATGACTGCATGCACACCAGGATCTGCCATGTGCACGCCCATCGCGTGACAACTGATCTCCGATATATTCTCGTCGGCAAAGGGCACTTTGTTCCGCCCGTACCCCGTGCCGACCAGATACACCAGATCCTGTGGCGAATGCAGCCCCTCCACCTGCGAAACCGCCTCGTTCAAAGCCGCCTCTGCACTCAATACCGGATTGATGCGGCTCCTGTTTGTGACACTCGCCACGATCGTGCTGTTTTCGTCTATGATCACACATTTAGTGTATGTACTCCCCGCATCACAGCCACCGAAATATCTCATTTTTCACCCTCCTGCTACCTTCAGTCTGCATGTTCACTGCTGCACAGAATACTGTACTATATAATTATCATTCTATTCCCTGTACTACCAGTTATTGTCATCGTCAAAATCCTCGAGGCTCGGATCGAGCGGTTCCTCCCTGAATACGGTGCGCATGTACCGGTTGACCTCCGTGCGCATGTCCTTTCTCGAACCGTCCTCCGGTTTCATCAGATTGTGGTTCACCCAGATCAGGTGAACGCCGTGCTTTCTCGCCTCCTCCTCAAACAGCCCATGATACCCTGACATCGCCTTGCACCCCATGTGGCAGTACATGATGACCACGTCCACGTCAAAGCTCTCGCAGAAGCGCCACAGATCCTCGACACCGACCTCGTAACCGCCGTTGGAGCGGCTGCGCATGATCATCTTTCCATACAGATACGCCAGATCTTTTAACGCCTGATCCTTGTCCTGCGTGTCCACCATGCGCGTGGAACACAGGCTGAGCATATCCACGAGCGCCGCCACGCCCCAGCAGTTCTGCAGCCAGACTGTGAAAGCTGTGTAATACGCTGACTGCACGCCCCATGTGATCGCGCGGTGCCTGATCTCCTGGCAGACGAGCTCCCTGCGCTCATATCCTCTCTGCACATAGCGGTTGAGCTTCTGCTCGACTTTCCGGAACACCTCATATCTGCCGCCTGTAGCCTGGTAGACACAGTAGCGGTAGAGCGCAAGGTTCGTCCCGATCATCTGCGGGTATTTTGTACGGCTGATCTCAAACCAGTCGAGCATGTTCTGCGTCTCGGTATTAAAGAGCTCCATACTCTTGAAAAACGCATTCCAGTCAAATGTCTCACCTGTGTGCTCCTCGATAAAAGCGATGCAGTTCTGGATCTCCTCCACCGCATACGGTTCCACGCTCTCATAGGTATGGCGTATCGGCACGGCAAGCTCAAAAGTCGGAATGCCAAAATACTGTCCCTCGATGCTGTTTCCCATCAGGCTGCCGTCGCAAGTCGTGTTGCAGTGCACCGCACATGCCCCGATCCTCGGATAGTCGTCCTCCAGGGCAACGCCAAGCTCCGCAAGCGGCATCGGGCAGACATCTGACGGAACACCGTACGTCTGCGCCGCGTCCGTATAGTGCACCACGCCATTCTGGACCATCATGGCGCAGGTGTACACCGCAGGTACTTCCACCGAAGTCCAGATCAGATTTGGAAATCCATTCATGATCTCGCTCATCATATTTTCATCAAACAGTACCATTTTCTTCCGAAGCTTCTCGTCGTTTCCGATATTGGGATCTGCTCTGAACATCCTCGTCATGGCTTTGCACATATCGATGACGACAATGCTGAGCGCTGTGTGGGTGATGCGAAGCTGTGAGCCGCGCATCCCCTCGGTGTGCCTGTCAAAAAAATCGGGGACCACCAGATAATTGACCATCCAGCGATACCGGAAAAACGCTTTCACGTTGTTTGGTTTTGCGGCAAAACCGATGAGTACACCCCAGATCCGAAGCCACTGCAGATAGTCATAGAAAGTGTCCCTGACACCGCGCCACTCACGCCGCTTTTTTGCCCTTTTGCCTGTATAGAATGAACCGAGCTTCTCGCTCCCCATCTGTTTTCCCATCTGTCTGCTCCTACGCCTTTCTACAGTCTCTTGATCTCCAGACTCTCCACAAACGCCTGGAACCGTGTCCGCAGCTGCCCGGAATTTCCTGTCACATACGGTCTGTCTATAGAGAGCGTCGGGACCCCGTATTTTTCCCGCATATTTTTCGATGCGTAGGCGCGCTCATAACCCCAGTAATCACAGAACTTCATCTGCTGGTAGATCACGCCGTCCGCACGGTACTCCTGCACCAGCTGTCTCACGTAGTCCTGGCGCTCCGACACTTTCTGTGCATTCATATAGCGCGGGCATTTTCCCATTGTCAGGTAATGTCTGCAGACCTGCGTCAACACGTCCTGCGTATCATCCAGCCTGATCGGTACACGCTCCGGGAGCGAGCCAAAGCAAAAGCGGTCCGCGACGACCCTCGCACCGGTCTCCTCCATCAATCTGATCAATCCGGGATCATCGATCTCAGAACCCGCGACAACGACTTTCACTCGAAACGCCGGCTTCGGATCGGCCTCCCGCGTGCGCAGCTCCTCAGCCACCGATGCGAGCCTGTCTATCAAAAGCGCCTTGGGACAGCAGTACGAGGCAGTGCACAGGACTGCAAACTCGTAACCCGTGATGCGCGGATCCTCCTCCTTGCGGTACTCCGATATCTCCTGCAGCAGACTGCAGATCCGGTTGTGCTGTCCTACTGCCTTGCGGAGGCTCTCATCTGAAATGTCAACGCCGAACCTTTCCCGCAGCGGCGCAAGGACATGCGCCTGCATCTGCCTCACATAATGACGGAGCGCGGTATCGTCTGATTTCATCGGCGCATCACAGTAGGAGACAAAAAATCCCTCCTTGTCAACACACTTTAAATGCTCGATATTTTCCACGCACCGGTTCATCTGGGAGCAGGCATCCGGCGCGATGACACAGTCGAGGAACTGATACCCGCCCTCCACCGCGCGCTCTAAGACCGCGCGGCAGCACTCACATAAGAGGCTTGACATATAATATGTACCGATATCGATCGAACCGGTCCGCGGCGCGCGAAGCCTCACCGAAAAGCACCCCGGCAGGTTCAAAAGCGGCTCTGGTATCAGTGAACATACACTTCCTATCGGGTGCAGACCTGCAGCCACGCCCTCGCGCACCAGATCGTTATTTGCCTCCTCCAGAAGCCTCTCAAAATAATATAACTGTGATAAATCTCTCATCTTGTCTCCCCATACTGCCGACAACCTGCATCCAAAGACCTGTCAGCGCACACTATAGTCCCATCCTGTCGAGGACTTCCCCTGCTCCCCGCACAAGTTCCGTGTCAGAGGGCAGCGCCAGCACGCTCTCCCCTTTCAGGTCTGTCTCGGCAAGCTTCTCATCCGAACCGATATAGCTGACAACGGGAATGTCGCCAGTGTCGATCAGTTTGACGGACTCTCTGGACAAAATGCGGTTTATCACAGCCCCTGTCCACTCATACATCACAAGCTCATCAGCCACCTTCTTGATCGTCTGGATCACCTGTGTCCCCTTGCGGCTTGAATCCGTCACCAGCAGCAGGTGCGTCACCTTCTCCATCACGCGGCGGTTGATCTGCTCTATGCCGGCCTCGCCGTCGATCACCACATAATCAAAATTATCTGAAAGCAGCTGTATCACTGCTTTCAGATAATTGTTGATCCTGCAGTAGCAGCCCGCGCTCTCCGGGCGCCCCACCGCGATGAACGCAAAACCGTCACACTCTGCCATAGCATCATAAATGCGGTACTCCGACTCCGCCAACAACTCCAGTGCCGTCCTGGTATCGCCCTCCTCCACTGTTGACACGACCGCCTTTCGGATATCATCGATCGTCTCATGTACCTCCACGCCAAGCGCGGTCGACAGACCGACTGCCGGATCTGCATCGATGGCGAGGATCCGCTTGCCGGGATAGCGCTCCACCAGCACCTTCACCATCGCTGCAGCCAGCGAAGTCTTGCCCACGCCGCCTTTTCCTGCCACTGCGATCATCTTTGTATTGCCCTGCATCTCTTTCTCCTTTCGATGCGCTGTTTATGCCTCCTCGTCGGGGTACATTACCAACAGGCGTTCGATATCCGTGCGCACCTCCGCAAATGCCTTGAGCAGTTTGGGGGAGAACGATCCGCTCTGTCCGTTGACGATCATCTGGAATGCCTGTTCTGAATCGTATGCCTCCTTGTACACGCGCCTTGTGGTGAGTGCGTCGTACACGTCCACAAGGGAGACGATCTGCGCCGCGATGCTGATCTCGTCCCCCTTCAGCCCGTCCGGATAGCCCTTGCCGTCGTATTTTTCGTGGTGGTGTCTGGCGATATCGCAGGCGTAATCGTAGATCGCCCGGTCATTCAGGCAGATCCTGTGCTGTATGATCTCCGCACCCTTGGTGGTGTGGGACTTGATCAGCTCAAACTCATCGGGCGTCAGTTTGCCGGGTTTGAGGATGATGCTGTCCGAGATCGCGATCTTTCCGATATCGTGCAGCGAGGACGCCCAGCCGATCTGCGTCAGCTTTTCGGGGGTGAGCTCATACTCGGGAAACAGCTTCATGACACTGTTTCCGAGGCAGAGGGCATACTCCCGGATCCTTTTGATGTGCTGCTTGGATTCCATATTTCGAAATTCCACAATGTTGCTGAGGGAATCGATCAGTATCTCGTTGATATGGTTGATCTTCTTTGCCTGCTGTTTCAGGACGCTGTTCTGCTTCTGGATGTTGATGTTCTGTTTCTTGACCATCATCTCGAGCTGCATCTTGTACTGAAACCAGCCGATCGCATTGCGGACTACCTGCTTCACGACATCGGGCTGGTAGGGCTTTGTGATGTAGCTGACGATCCCGTACTCATAGCCCTTTCGCTCCACCTCGTGGGAGCTGTCGCCTGTGATCATAATGAACGGGATCCTGTTGAGAATCGATTTGTCCTTCAGGTGCTCAAGCACGGTGAAGCCGTCCATCACAGGCATCAGATTGTCGAGCAGGACGACTGCGATGGAGGCGATATGGTCCTTTAGGAGCGCTATGCCCTGTCTTCCGTTTTCAGCCTCCAGGATCTTGTACTCTGACCGGAACAGCTCGACTAAGATCTCCCGGTCGATTGCGTTGTCTTCAAAAATTAAAATAGTATCACGATTCATGATTTTACCATACTTTCTATATATTTTTTGGCACTGTTACGATACTGAACAGTACTGGATATTGTCGTGCGCTCACAGCCCCACCATGACAACCTGCTTGTTTCGGAGTTTGAAGACCACCCTTCTCACCTCCGACGGCAGGAGGTATGAGATGCCGTTGATCGTGATCGAGCTGCCCTCAAATGCCCTGCCCCTGACTCGTATGGGTTCCTTCATCGTCTGCTCCGTGAGGTTGGCGAGCTTTGCCGACTCGCCGTCGAGCTCCGCCAGTGCATGTGTCTTGACCTCGATCGCGGCAAAGACCTTGCGCTGCTGATCCTCCGGCACATCCTTGCCGGAGGCGCACAGCATGCGGATCTTTCTGCGCATCTTCTCCAGCGCATCCAGCTCCTCGAGGAGCTGTTCCCTGTCTGCCGCATACTTTGCCTGCACTTTTGCGTACAGTTCGTTCCTGCCGATATCCAGAACGGTCTTCAGGTGCAGTC
>CAJUQU010000166.1 GCA_910588595.1 uncultured Lachnospiraceae bacterium
CGCTATGGCGTCGTTATATAGATGGCGGGAATGATTTTTCAAACACGCTCTAGCAACTTGAAAGGGGGGATCGATGTGGGAACAACGATCACATTGGTGATACTGCTCGCAGTCGTAGGCATGGCTGTGCGCAGCATGGTCCGCGACAGGAAAAAGGGAAGATCGCTGCAGTGCGGCGGCGATTGTAGTAAATGCAAAGGATGCCACTGACACATCAATCGTGCATTCGTCTGTAGCAATAAACGGACATACCAGTCGCAACAGTCCAGCCAATCGGCCATGCGCACCAGATACCGATGGCGCCGAACAGGTTCGAGAAGCCAAAGGCAAGCAGGACACGCAGGATCAGGTCGGTGAAGGTGGCTGCCATAAATGCTTTCATGGCACCGGCGCCGCGCAGTACCCCGTCTGTCACAAGCTTTGCGGATACGACAAAATAAAAGGGTGACAGGATCCACAAAAACTGCTTTCCGGTGAGCAGCGCTTCGGCGGAAGCCGCATCCATGAACAGCAGGAGCAGGTACCTCCCAAAGCAGAAATACAATAGTACGATCGGAACGCAGATGCACCAGACCAGCCTGAGACCGGCGCGCAGTCCGCCCTTAACCCTGTCTGGGATACCGGCACCGATATTCTGCGCTGTGAAGTTTGACACGCCGTTTCCGAGTGTGGTGAAAGAAGTGATCACCAGATTGTTGAGCTTGACAGCGGCAGAGTATCCGGCGGTCACACTGATGCCAAAGCTGTTGATGACACTCTGGATAAAGATGTTTCCGACAGAGATGAAGGATTGCTGCAGGATGCTTGGTATGGCGATCGCTGTGAGCTTCTTGAGCAGCGCTGATGAGAACAGCGCTGCTTTTTTGTCGGTCCGGATCGCCGCGAGTCTTTTTAACAGCAATACTACGGATAGGAGGCAGCTGATTCCCTGGCACAAAAAGGTCGCCCATGCGACACCTGCGATCCCCATATGAAAGCATTTTACAAAAATGATGTCAACTGCAATGTTCGAGGTTGACGAGAGTGCGAGAAAATAAAAAGGTGTCCTGGAGTCCCCGAGTGCGGAGAAGATTCCGGTCGCTATATTATAGAAGAAAAGGAATGGCAGCCCCAGTATGTAAATGTCCATGTAGAGAGCGGAGTCCGCCATGATCTCCGGCTGGGTTTTCATCTGTGCCAGCAGCGGATCGCAGAACACAAAACCAAGGAGCATCAGCAGCGCACACACAACAGCGCTCGAGAGCAGTGTCGTGTAGACGGCGGTCTTCATCTGGCAGTAATCCTTCGCACCGAAAAACTGGGACACGATGACGGAACATCCGATGTTGCAGCCGAAAGCAAACGCGATGAAGATGAGAGTGACATTGTAGCTGTTGCCGACGGCGGCGAGTGCGTTCTCACCGATAAACCTGCCGGCGACGAGGCTGTCTGCGATGTTGTAGAGCTGCTGGAAGATGATGCTGCCAAACATCGGGAGACAGAACTGCCAGAGTACTGTCTGGGGATCTCCCACAGTCAGATCCCTGTTCATGGTTTTATTCGTTTTTTTTGTCAGCAGTTTGTTCATAAAAGCAATCAGTCCTTTCAAAATTTGTGAGAATCAATTTGCAGATCAGTCTTTTCATAATATTCTTTTCATATTATAATAGCAAAAAGACAATATGAAAAATATATATTTTATATAATTGCGATATAAAATATATATGATGGCTGTTTACGCTTCGGATGCCTGTCATGATGGCAGAAAGTTGAGGCGTGAACGCGGCAGGTGTATTATGAATATTAATTACGAATATTACAGAGCGTTTTATTATGTGGGAAAATACCGAAACATCACGAAGGCGGCACAGGCTTTGGGAAGCAGCCAGCCGAATGTCACGCGCGCGATGAAACTGCTGGAGAATGCGCTTGGGTGCCAGCTGCTTTTGCGCAGCAACAAGGGAATAGCCCTCACAGAAAAGGGGGAACTTTTATACGAGCGTGTGTCTGCGGCGTTTTATCAGATACAGGCTGCGGAGGAGGAGCTGAGCCTTGACGGGAAACTGATCGAGGGGACGATCATTCTCGGGACGACAGAGACAGCGCTGCACTTGATGCTGTTTCGCAGATTAAAGGAATTTAAGCAGGAAAATCCCAAAGTGCGGTTTAAGATCTACAACTACAGCACCAAGGACGCCATCCATGAGCTCACAAGGGGGGCGATCGACATCAGCGTTGTGACCAGTCCGTTTCATGTCAATAGAAACATTAAAAGCAAGAAACTGTTTGATTTTAGGGATGTGCTGATCTGCGGAAGCGCATATGCAGATCTGGCATGCACCAGGAGGCATCTGCGGGAGCTTGCAGGTTATCCGTGGGTATGTCTCGGGAAAAATACCGTGACATACGATATGACAAGTGATTTTTTCCTGAGGAACGGCGTCGTGTTGAAACCGGACATCGAAGTCGCGACCGCTGACCTGATGGTGCCGATGATACAGAACAATCTCGGGATTGGATATGTGCCCGAGCAGCTGGCACAGCCGGAATTGAACGCCAAAAACGTGTTTCGCGTGCCGGTGTACGAGGAGATGGAGACGAGGGCAGTCTGCGCACTGTATGACGCAAAGCGGGGGAGACGCAGGTGTGAGAAAGAGTTTCTTGAGTATTTAACGACTGTTGACGAATAGTCTATGATTGTTTCAAAACAGTTCCGTATTGTCTTTTTGGGTAAAATGAAATATAATGTTATCTGTCCGGATAAATATCAAAGCGTCAGCTGGATATATACAAAGCAGAAAAGGGGAATGCGGCAATGAACATAAGACGTGCGCAGGAGAGGGACATGGACGGAATCAACCGTCTGCTCTGCCAGGTGCTGACAGTGCACCACAACGGCAGACCGGATCTGTTCAAGGCGGATACAAAAAAGTATACGGACGAGGAACTTCGGGCATTGATCCATGACGATGAGCGGCCGGTCTTTGTGGGGATCGACGCAGATGAAAACGTGTCGGGCTATGCGTTCTGTGTGTTCCAGCAGCATACAGACGATAATATCCTGACAGATATCAGGACATTATATATTGATGATCTGTGTGTCGATGAGAACAGGCGGGGGCAGCATATTGGGAAGATGCTGTATGAGCATGTTCTTGATTATGCGAGAGATCAGGGGTGCTACAATGTGACGCTGAACGTGTGGGCATGCAATGAGGGTGCCAGGCGGTTTTACGAGCGCTGCGGACTGGTGCCGCAGAAGTTTGGGATGGAAAAACTATGTTGACTTTGTTTGAATATATTGTATAATTTTATATAGAAGTTTTAAAGTCATGAGTTAGGGCATTTTCAAACACGCTCTAGTCTAGGATAGGGGAATTTGTGAGATCAAAAAGACTCACAAAAAGAGGAATTGCAATGAGAAGAAATACAAAAAAATTTTTGACAATCAGTTTTTCACTGTTGGTGATCGCATGTATTGTGATGATCACGGTCACGTCGTCAGTCATTGCCAAGAAAAGCGATTTTGCGATCAATGAGATCGGTTCACTCTATATGTCTGCGATGGCGAAACAGATGCAGGAGAAGTTTGATACAGTGGTAGATATGCAGATCTCGGAGTTAAACGGGATCGTTCAGAGGCATCCGCCTGATTCGGTGGAGTATGATCAGGAAATGTTTGATCAGCTGGCACTGAGTGCACAGGTGCGCGATTTTGTCTATCTGGGACTTTACACGGAGGACGGGGAAAGCGAGACGATCTACGGATCCGATGTGGAGTATGACAGTGAGATCACGTTTCGGAGTGTGTTGGACGACAGCAGTCTGCGTGTATTTTCAGGCACGAGTGCAGAGGGTGAGAAAGTGCTGTGTATGCTGGTCAATGCCCAGTATCCTATGCGGAACGGGAAGATCAGTTCAGCGATCGTTGCCGCCACACCTATGGAAGATCTGGAAAATGTGCTGGCACTGGATGATGATTCAGCATTGATGTACTCCTTTATTATCCGTGCAGATGGTACATATGTGGTCAGGAACAGACAGGAGACGGATTATTTCAGCTATGTCAGACAAAATTTTGCGGATTACAATGGAAAGAGTACAGAGACCTATGTGGACGAGCTGCGCGCTGCGATGAGCCGGAAGGCAGGGTACTCCACAATGTTTCGGGAAAACAATGAAAATAAATATCTGTTGTTTACAGATCTGGCTAACTCAGAATGGTTTCTGATCTCCGTGATGCCGCACGGAGTGCTGGATAAGATTCTAGAAGACCTGGGCAGTGAGCGCCAGTTTATCACAGTGATCATGGCTGTTTTCATACTTGCAGGTGTGATGGTCATCTTTGGCATTTATTACAGACTGTCACAGCAGCAGATGGAGGAGTTGGATCAGGCGAGGAAAGAGGCGACGAAAGCGAACAAGGCAAAGAGCGAGTTCCTCTCCAGCATGAGCCATGATATCCGCACACCGATGAACGGGATCGTGGGTATGACGACGATCGCGATCTCAAATATTGACAATACAGAGCGCGTGAGGGACTGTCTGGCAAAAATAACATTGTCAAGCAAGCATCTGCTGGGATTGATCAACGATGTGCTTGATATGTCCAAGATCGAGAGCGGAAAACTGACACTGAACATGAGTCAGATCTCCCTGCGCGAAACGATGGACAGCATTGTCAATATCGTACAGCCGCAGGTCAAATCAAGGCAGCAGCACTTTGATATCTTCATACAGAACATTATCACTGAGGAGGTGCACTGTGACAGCGTGCGTCTGAACCAGGTGCTGATCAATCTGTTGTCCAACGCGTTGAAGTTCACACCCGAAGGCGGAATCATCAAAGTATTTCTGACACAGGAGGAATCGCCGGTGGGAGAAAATTATGTGCGGTGTCATTTCTGTGTGAAAGATAACGGCATCGGCATGACAAAAGAGTTTCAGGAAAAGATATTTGATACATTTACCAGAGAGGAGAAAGCACAGATCAATAAGATCGAGGGAACTGGTCTTGGCATGGCTATCACGAAAGCCATCGTGCAGGCGATGAATGGAACGATCGATCTGAAGAGTGCGCCGGGCGAGGGCAGTGAATTCCATATTACGCTTGATCTGGAAAAGGCGGATACAATGGAGGCAGATATGGTGCTTCCGTCGTGGAGGGTGCTCGTGGTCGACAACAATGAGGATCTGTGTCTGAGTGCAGTTTCCTCGCTCAAGGAGATTGGGATCGAGGCTGACTGGGCTACGAATGGCAGAGAAGCAGTGGAGATGGTAAGAAAATGCCATGACGAAGACAGGAATTATGAAGTGGTGCTGCTGGACTGGAAGATGCCAGATATGGATGGTCTGCATACTGCGCGTGAGATGAGAAAACTTCTGGGGCAGAAAGTTCCTATTCTGATCATATCAGCGTATGACTGGAGTGATATTGAGGAGGAAGCGAAAGAAGTCGGCATTCAGGGATTTATATCCAAGCCATTGTTCAAGTCCAATCTGTATCTGGGGTTAAAGCGCTATATGCTGGATCAGGTTGACGAGGAGAAGCACGAAGACACAAAGGTACAGAAATTTGCCGGCAAGAAGATCCTGTTGGCGGAGGATAACGATCTGAACTGGGAAATTGCGGAAGATCTCTTGTCGGAGGCAGGATTTGAACTGGAGCGGGCGGAGAACGGTAAGATCTGTGTGGAGAAGTTTGAACAGTCGGCGATCTGGCAGTACGATGTGATATTGATGGATATCCGAATGCCTGTGATGAACGGTTATGATGCGGCAAAGACAATCCGCGCCCTGCCGCGCGAAGATGCCAATCTGCCGATCATTGCCATGACAGCAGACGCGTTCTCTGACGACATACAGCATTGTTTTGATTGCGGCATGAACGAACATGTGGCAAAACCGATCGATGTGAACAGGCTGACGCAGCTGCTCAAAAAATATCTGAAATAAAATATTAGGATCAAAGGGGGACGCAGTCCCCTTTTGTTATGTGGGGGAAATCGTATGGAGTGGAATCAGTTAGGGCGTATCACTGCGCCGCTTTTGGAATGGTATCATGAGAATCTCAGGTGTCTGCCCTGGCGCAAGGACAGGGATCCGTACCGCGTGTGGGTGTCAGAGATCATGCTGCAGCAGACGCGTGTTGAGACAGTGATACCTTATTTTGAGCGTTTTATGGAGCGTTTTCCCACGGTCGCATCGCTTGCGGAGTGCGGGGACGAAGAGCTTTTAAAAATGTGGGAAGGACTGGGGTACTACTCGCGTGCGCGGAATCTGAAGAAAGCGGCACAGGTGATCTGTGAGCGTTATGAAGGGCAGTTCCCGCAGGGGTATCAGGAGATCCTTTCGCTCCCGGGGATCGGCGCGTACACGGCAGGGGCGGTCTCGTCCATCGCATTTGAGCAGCCCAAAGCTGCAGTTGATGGAAATGTGCTGCGTGTGATCACCAGACTGACACAGGATGACCGTGACATTACGGACGCAAAATTCCGTGATCAGGTCACAGAGGATCTGGAAAAGATATATCCTGCAAAGCAGAGGGGAGACTTCACGCAGAGTCTGATGGAGCTTGGGGCGGTAGTGTGCGTGCCTAACGGGGAGCCGCGCTGCGTGCAGTGCCCGCTGGCTGGTCTGTGCAGTGCTTACAACAGCTCCTCACAGCTTCAGTATCCGGTCAAGAAGAAAAAGCCGGATCGCAGGATCGAACAAAAGACGATATTTGTACTGCGGTATCAGGATAAGATCGCTCTCCGAAAACGGGATGCAAAAGGGATCCTGTCAGGGATGTGGGAGCTGCCGAACGCGGATGGCATCCTGGACGGACAGCAGGCTGTGCGATGGCTTTCAAAGAAGGGATTTTCCGTGAGCGGGATCCAGGCGCCCGCAGCTGGCAGCAGGCAGTTGAAACATGTTTTTACCCATATAGAGTGGCACATGGCATGCTGGATCGCCACATGTGACAATGCGGGCAGCAGCAATGATCTTACCTGGGTGACTGATGCACAGCTGACGGATGAGATCGCGCTTCCCACGGCGTTCAAGAAGGTGTATCGGGCGTGTCTTGCCTGATCGGGAGATACCTTTTGGCACATAAAAAGAATATAAAAAATGATATGATTCTCCATAAAATCCCAGGGGTTGTTTCGTATATAGGATATCAGAAACGAAAAACGATGAAACACTGTACAAAACAGCCTTTTGCGGTCAGGAGCGTGTGACAGCAGAGTCAATGGGAAGGGATGGATGATTATGAGGAAGAAAAAAGTATGTGTGCTGCTGAGTATGATTATGACAGTTATGTCACTTTCTGGATGTGGGAACAGTTCCGGCGGGGACGGTAAAGCCGCAGCGCCGTCGAAGGATTCATACACGAAGAGTGAAAACAGTGGGGCGGCGGATGTAATGATCGACAGTTCTGCGCAGGTCATGGAGGAGACTACAAACGGTGAGGGTGGTCCATATACCAATCCGTATTACGATGTGTCATATGTGGAAGAGATAGCGCCGGCTGACTGGAACACAGAGGAGTACAGTGCCGTGAAGGAGCAGGGGTTCCAATCGGTGGCGAACAGTCCGCTCTCGACATTTTCGGCGGATGTGGACACGGCATCCTACAGCAATATCCGACGCATGATCGAGGGGGGCTGCACGATGGATGAGATTCCAGCCGGAGCTGTCCGCATCGAGGAAATGCTCAACTATTTTTCCTACGACTACGATCTTCCGAAGAAGAATGAACCGTTTGGTGTTACGACAGTCATCGGCGACTGCCCGTGGAATGAGGAGGCTAAGCTCTTGCAGATCGGGTTAAAGACGCAGGCGATCGATTTCAGTGAGGCTCCGGATTCCAACCTGGTATTTCTGTTAGACGTATCGGGTTCCATGTACACGGACGACAAGCTGCCGCTGCTGCAGAAGTCATTTGCCATGCTGGTGGAGGAGCTTGGTGAGAAGGATACCGTGTCGGTCGTGACCTACGCAGGCTCTGATGAGGTGATCTTACAGGGAGAGAGCGGGGACAGTAAGGGGAAGATCATAAATGCGATCGGCGGATTGGAGGCAGGCGGCTCCACAAATGGTTCGGCGGGCATAGAGACTGCGTATGCGCTCGCGGAAAGATATTTTATAGAAGGAGGAAACAACCGAGTGATCCTCGCTACGGACGGCGATCTCAATGTGGGTGTCAGCAGTGAGAGTGCGCTTGACGAACTGATCACAAAGAAGAAGGAATCCGGTGTGTATTTGTCAGTGCTTGGATTTGGGATGGGTAATATCAAGGACAACAAGATGGAAGTGCTGGCA
>CAJUQU010000167.1 GCA_910588595.1 uncultured Lachnospiraceae bacterium
GCGATCATGGTTGGAAACGGCATGGGCGCCAAAAATGGCATTATGTTTAAGACTGCAGTGTCGCTGGAAGAGGCGGGAAAAGTGTCGATCGTAGCGCTGGATAAGACAGGGACGATCACGAGCGGAGAGCCCAGAGTGACGGATATCATACCGGCAGATGGAGTATCGGCAGATGAGCTGCTCGCCTTGGCATACGCACTGGAACAAAAGAGCGAGCACCCGCTTGCGCGCGCCGTCAATGAGTATGCCAGAGCATATTTTGCAGAGAAACAGAATGAAGCAGATCTTGCCGAGGAGGTTTCGGATTTCAGGGCGCTTCCCGGAAACGGGCTGACGGGTGTGGTAGATGGCAGGCTGGTGTACGGCGGAAATGCGAAGTTCATCGAGGAAAAGCTTGCTGTTTCCAAACACGGTATTTTGCAGGATTTTGTGCAAAGAGCTGAAAAACTGGCAGAGCAGGGCAAGACACCCTTGTTTTTTGCCCGGGGGCGTACAGGGGAAACACAAAGTGCAGACGCGCTCATGGGAATGATCGCCGTGGCGGATGTCATCAAGGAGGACAGCAGGCAGGCGGTGGAGGAACTTCAGGGTATGGGGATCCGTGTCGTCATGCTGACGGGCGACAATGAGCGCACAGCCAGGGCGATCGGAAAGCAGGCGGGTGTGGACGAAGTGATCGCGGGCGTTCTTCCCGACGGGAAGGAGAGCGTCATACGGAGCCTGATGGAAAAAGGCAGGACGGTAATGGTGGGCGATGGTATCAACGACGCGCCGGCGCTGACGCGGGCAGATATCGGTATCGCGATCGGCGCAGGGACAGATATCGCCATCGACGCGGCGGATGTCGTGCTGATGAAGAGCAGCCTGCGCGATGTGCCCGCCGCGATCAGGCTGAGCCGCCAGACGCTCAGAAATATTCATGAGAACCTTTTCTGGGCGTTTTTCTACAATATCATAGGGATCCCCCTGGCAGCAGGTGTGTGGATTCCGCTGTTTGGATGGCAGCTCAACCCTATGTTTGGTGCTGCAGCGATGAGCTTGTCAAGCTTCTGTGTGGTGACGAATGCACTGCGGCTGAATCTGGTCGACATCTACAGCGCAAAGCACGACAGGAAACGGCATATGGCGGCTGGGAAGAGCGGCCATACAAAAAAGGAAGGAGAGAAGAAAATGACAAAGACAATGAAAATCGAGGGTATGATGTGCGGACACTGCGAGTCTAGGGTAAAGAAATGTCTCGAGGCGCTTGAGCAGGTGACGGAGGCTGTGGTGAGCCACGAGGCAGGGACAGCAGTGCTCACGCTGAATGCGGAGATCAGCGATGAGATCCTGAAAAAGACAGTGGAGGACCAGGACTACAAAGTGATCTCGGTGGAATAAGTCATAGGAATGCAAAAATGCCCTGACCGGGTGGAAGGTCAGGGCATTTTTGCACAAAAGGTATACTTGTATGCACAAATTTATTAGAATATATTGACAAAAAGATGACATAAAAGTAAGATGAAATTGTAATGTTGTCTAATTGTTGTCTGATAGATCTATATAGAAGCGGCTGCCAACTGGATGGAGACGGTCTAAAAGACTCCGAGAGGCTATTCTAACATAAAGGAGTTGACATATATGTACAATAAGAACACGATATTATTGGTAGATGATGAGGAGATGGTCAAGAAAAGGCTCAGGGATGTGATCAACGACAATTTTGAAGTGTTGGATGCGTCGGACGGGCAGGAGGCACTCGATGTTCTCGCCGCCAATATCAATAAGGTAGCAGTGATCGTGCTGGATCTCATCATGCCGATCATGGATGGGTTTCAGTTTATGGACGAGTTCCGCAGGCATCAGGAGTACGATAACATTCCGGTGATCGTCGCCACTGCCAATGAGGATTGGCATTCTGAGCAGAAGTGTCTGGAGGCTGGTGTCTGGGACTTTGTCATGAAACCGTACAATCCGCTTCTCTTACAGTTCCGCATCAGGAATGCGATCGACAAGAGCCGCATGATCATGGCGGAGCGGGATGCGATTACAGGGCTATATACGAAATACAAATTTTACAGGGCAGTGAGGATGCTGCTCTTGGAGAATACGGAGGAGACATTTGCCTTTGCGCGCTTCGACATTGACCGTTTTAAGATGATCAACAATTTTTATGGGGTCAAGGAGGGGAACAAGGTCCTGCAGAGTGTCGCCTCGGAGCTGAGGAAGATCGCGACAGTGTTTGCGAAGTTTGTCTATGGACGGATCGAGAACGATGTGTTCGGGGTGTGCATGCCTTTTAAAGAGGAGAATATCGAGCTGCTGGTCAACGCGCTTCAGATCAATCTGAGGAAAGTGAACAAGGACTACAATATCAAGGTGTCGTGTGGGGTGTATGTCATCAATGATGACACGCTGGATGTGGCTGAGATATATGACAGGGCATTTCTGGCGGCTAAGAGCTGTAAGGGTAAGTTTGTGCAGAGCATTGCTTACTATAACGACAGTATGATCGAGGATATGCGCCAGGAGCAGTTCATCATCAATGAGGTGAACCGTGCCATCGAGGAGGAACAGTTTGAGGTATATCTGCAGCCGAAGATCAACCTGGCGACGGACCGTTCGTATGGTGCGGAGGCGCTGGTGCGCTGGCAGCATCCGGATCTGGGAATGATCTCTCCAGGCGAGTTTATACCGATCTATGAGCGCAACGGCATTATCGGCAGACTCGATCAGTATATGTGGCGCCACGTCTGCAAGTTGCTGCGCAAGTGGCTGGACGAGGGGAAAAATCCCAATCCGATCTCAGTCAACGTGTCAAGGGTCAATATCTACAATCCGCAGTTGATACAGATTTTCAAGAAGCTGATCACCGAGTATCAGATTCCGGCTGAGCTTCTGAACCTGGAGCTGACAGAGAGCGCTTTTATGGAAGACCAGGATCTGATCATGAAGACGATGAGCAATCTGCATCAGCTGGGCTTTAAGATCATGATGGATGATTTCGGGAGCGGGTATTCATCGCTGAATGTCCTGAAGGATATGGAAGTCGATTATCTGAAAGTGGACATGAAATTCCTGCAGGATCAGGAGTTCAACGGCAAAGGTGAGAAGGTGCTCACCTCTGTGATCCGCATGGCAAAATGGCTGCATCTGCCGTCGATCGTGGAGGGCGTGGAGACGCTTGAGCAGGTTGACTTCCTCAAATGTATCGGCTGCGAGTATGCGCAGGGATATTATTATGCGAAGCCGATGACGGTCGCGGACTATGAGGCTTTTATTGCCAAGGAAGAGGTAATGGGGGCAAAATGCTGCGAGGACGAGAATATTACGATCGTCAACGAACTGTGGAACACGCGCTCAAACACCAGCAGGCTTTTTGACATGCTGGATACGCCGATCGCTGTGTATGAGTACAGGCATGAAAAGCTCGAATTGCTCAGAACGAATGCACGATATGAGAGCGAACTTGTGTTTGACAAGAGTGTCAGTGAGCATGAGCACAACAGGCGGATGAAGGCGGAAAGAGAAATGCTCTGTGAGGCGTTTGCGAAGATCGTGAGGGGAGATTTCTGCGGACCGATGGAGTACGAGCTGACCAATGATATATGGTATCGTGTGACAGTCAGGGTGATCGGTAAGCGGGCAGATACCATGATCATGATGGTGACTTTCTATGAGATCAGTGAATATAAATAGTTGATGTTTTCAGGCGCAGCGTGTATGCTGCGCCTGTGTCATCCACTCGGCTGTCACAAGTCGATGCGGCTCTGTTCGGCAAAAAAGGTATTCCCCTATTTGGATGAATGTATTATAATAAACGGAGCAGTGATTTTGACGGAAAGGCAGGGCGGGTATGGAGAGAAAGACAGAAGTGAAAGACATATTGGAAAGGGTGCAGAGAGGTGAGATATCTGTGGAGGAAGCCGAAATGTACCTGAGGCGGAAGCCCTTTGAGGAGATGGGATTTGCAAAGCTTGACACACACAGGGAACTTCGGTCCGGATTCCCGGAGGTGATCTACTGTGCAGGAAAGCCAGACGAATATCTGGTGTCGATCTTTCAGAAGATGTATGAGAAGAACGGCGAGGTGTTGGGGACAAGGGCGACACAGACGCAGTATGAGCTTGTGCGCGCAAAACTTCCGCAGGTACAATATGACAAGGTTTCAAAGATCCTGAAGATAGAGGAGGATGCGCAGAAAAAGGCGGCAGGGCGCATCGGAAAGATCGCGGTCTGTACGGCGGGGACGGCGGATATCCCAGTGGCGGAGGAGGCAGCGCAGACGGCGGAGTACTTTGGCAGCTTCGTCAACCGGGTGTACGATGTGGGGGTGAGCGGTCTGCACAGACTGCTGGCGCATACACAGACGATACAGGAAGCAAACTGTGTAGTGGCGGTGGCAGGTATGGAGGGAGCGCTGGCGAGTGTGATCGGCGGACTGGTCAGCAATCCCGTCATAGCGGTGCCGACTTCTGTCGGATACGGTGCGAGTATGCATGGATTGTCCGCGCTGCTCACGATGATCAACTCCTGTGCGAACGGCATTGCGGTAGTGAACATCGACAATGGGTACGGTGCGGGATATATGGCGACGCAGATCAACCGGCTGGCGGAGAGACCGGCTCAGTGCACAGTTCCTAAGTGAACAAAAGGACAGCAAACAGACCGTATAAGAGCGGATATAAATGAACAATTATAGGAGAATATAGTGTGAAAAAGAGCATTTCACCATCCTGAATTGAACGCCTGCTGAAGCAGGCAGATGGGAGTTAGTGTGAAAAAGAGCATTTCACCATCCAGAATTGAACGCCTGCTGAAGCAGGCAGATGGGAGATAGTATGAAGACAATATTGTATCTGGAATGTTATTCTGGGATCAGCGGGGACATGACCGTCGGAGCCCTGCTGGATCTTGGCGCGGACCAAAAGGCGCTCGACGAGGCGATAGACAGCATCAGACCGTTTGTGCCAGGGTTTGATGTCGCAGTGTCGAGAGTGCAGAAATCGGGGATTGACGCCTGTGATTTTGCTGTGATACTTGACAGGGAGCATGAGAATCATGACCATGATATGGAGTATCTGCACGGGCATGAGAAAGGGCATGATCATGGCAGCGAAGAGACCGGGGAGGGGCATCATCATGAAGGGGCGCACCACCACCATCACACGCACGCGGGGCTTTCAGAGATAACAGATGTCTTGAATAAAGCCAGACTCACGGACGGTGCAAGAGCCCTTGCAATGAAGATTTTTGGCATTCTTGCCGAGGCGGAATCAAAAGCGCACAATAAACTGGTGGATGAGGTGCACTTTCATGAAGTTGGGGCGGTGGATTCGATCGTAGATATCATGTCTGTAGCCGTGTGCATGGATTCGCTGAAAGAAAAATATAACATAACAGATGTTGCTATATCTGAACTGTACGAGGGACATGGCAGTGTGCGCTGTCAGCACGGTATTCTGCCAATCCCGGTACCTGCGACGGCAAATATCATGATGGCTTACAGTTTGCCGGTGCACTTTATGGAGGTGCAGGGAGAGTTTGTGACGCCGACAGGTGCGGCGATCGCTGCGGCATTTAGGACGACGGAGCGTCTTCCGGACAGATTCAAAGTCATAGCAGGCGGTGTTGGCGCGGGCAAGAGGAATTATGAGAAGGCGAGCCTGCTGAGGGCGATGATCGTGGAGGATCTAGAAGCACAGAAAGAGGTCATCTATAAGCTGGAGTCAAACATAGACGACTGTCCGGGAGAGGTGTTTGGCTATGTGATGGACAGGCTGTTTGAGGCTGGGGCGAGGGATGTGTACTATACGCCGATCTATATGAAGAAAAACAGACCGGCATATCAGCTCAATGTCATTTGCAGGGAGGCGGATCTCTCCAGGTTGGAGCAGATCATCTTCCGAGAGACGACCACGATCGGTATCAGAAGGGTGGAGATGGAGCGCACTGTGTTAGCGCGCGAGCAGCGTATGGATAACACTTGTTTGGGAAAGGTTGGAGTGAAGGTGTGCGGCGACAGGGTCTATCCTGAGTACGAGGCATTGGCAGCAGTCTGCAGGGAACAGGGGATCCCATATCTTGAAGCGTACAATAAAGTTTTTGCGGAGATCAACAGAACACAACGAAAGGAAATTTAGGAGAAAAATGTCTGACAGAAAGATAACAACAGTAATTTTTGATTTGGACGGAACGCTTTTAGACACATTGGAGGATCTGAAAAATGCGACGAATCATGCGTTGAGGGTCTGCGGTATGCCGGAGCGGACGCGCGGTGAGATCAGGCAGTTTGTGGGAAACGGGGTGCGCAATCTGATGATCCGCGCCGTGCCGCAGGGGGAGGAGAACCCAGTATTTGAGCAGGCATTTGCTGCCTTTAAGCAATACTATGGGGAGCACTGCAACGATACGACGAGAGCGTATGACGGAATCCCAGCGTTATTGCAGGAATTAAAGAACGCTGGTTATGTTATGGCGATCGCCTCCAACAAGATAGATTCGGCAGTACAGGATCTGAACGCAAGATATTTCCCGCAGGTGGACGTCGCGATCGGCGATCGTGAGAACCTGGAGAGAAAGCCAGCGCCGGACAGTGTACTACTCGCGTTGGAGAAGCTTGGCAGGAGGAGGGAGGAAGCCATCTATGTCGGGGATTCCGATGTGGATCTTGCCACAGCCCAAAATGCAGGACTCCCGTGTATCAGTGTATTGTGGGGATTTCGGGACAGGGCGTTCCTGGAGGCGCACGGGGCAAAAACGTTTGTGGAAAAACCTTTGGAAATATTAGATGTTTTGTCCGCATGGCATTCAATGGAATAGTTGACACAGAAACAGAAGGAATATCAGCTTGTGCGGTGGAGGGTGACGTGCAATTTGTACAGAAAGCAGTCATGGAATCTATACAACGGCAGCATGAATATACAATATACAAGGGGGAGGGCTATGTTGAAGCTGGAGTATGACAAACAGGAGATCCTGAAGGTGATCGACAGGATCGTAAAGCGGACGATGAAGATGGACCTGACCTGGGACTGGCCGTGCGGAGTGGCGTATTTTGGCATTGCCGATGCCTACGAAAAGACGGGAGACGAGACGTATCTAAATCTCTTGAAGGACAGGGTCGATGAACTGATCGATCTGGGACTGCCCAGGGTGTGGACAGTCAATGCCTGTGCGATGGGGCACTGCCTGATCACGATCTACAAGGCGACCGGTGAGCAGAAATACTGGGATATCGTGATGAGCAAGATCAACTACATTCGAAAAGAAGCACTCCGCTTCGGGGACAGTGTGCTGCAGCACACCGTGTCCGCCAACAATGATTTTCCTGAGCAGTGCTGGGCAGATACGCTCTTCATGGCGGCGTTTTTCCTGCTGCGGGTCGG
Organism: uncultured Lachnospiraceae bacterium; assembly: GCA_910588595.1. Lineage (GTDB taxonomy): Bacteria > Bacillota > Clostridia > Lachnospirales > Lachnospiraceae > COE1. The sequence continues at coordinate 7,368 of CAJUQU010000167.1, forward strand.
TGTGGAGCTTGCCGACGAGGAGATCATCGGGGACGCGCTGAATCAGTACTATTGGCATATCAAATACCTGCAGGATCCGGACAGCGGGCTGTACTATCATGGGTATGACAATGTGGCAGGAAACCACATGTCAGGTTTTTACTGGGGGCGTGCCAATGCGTGGGCGGCGTTTACGATGTCGCAGGTGGGGGACATGCTGCCGAAGTGTTACCTGTACCCGAAGTATATGGACGTGGCGGGCTCCCTGAACGAGCAGCTGTCCGCGATCAAGCTCCTCCAGACAGCGGACGGGCTGTGGCGAACGATACTGGATGACGAGAGTTCCTATGAGGAGGTCTCGGCTTCCGCGGGGATCGCAGCGGCGATGGTCTCGAGGGCAAATCCCCTGCACTCGAAATATATCAACAAGTCGATCAGGGGAATACTTGCGAATGTCGGTCCGGATGGAAGGGTGCGGAACGTGTCTGGAGGAACAGCTGTGATGAACGATGCAGACGGCTACCGCAACATATCAAGAGACTGGATCCAGGGCTGGGGGCAGGGACTTGCACTCGCTTTCTTTGGCAAAGTTCTGGTGTCGGACGAGCTGGAAAAAGACGGCGCACTATAAACAGGATCGCAAGGGAAGTTTAGCGCTGTCAGTGTGTTCGGCGAATGGGCAGAATTGTGCAAAATGATTATTTACAATTTCCTCCAATAAGAGTATTATAATACTATTATATGAAATCGATAACACATTGATTTGATGAAGGAGGCAGGGATCACAGTGAAAAAAGAAATAAGTGTCTATCAGGAAAGACTGGCACGTCACCACGATGAGCTGCGCTGGCTCTATATGGAATTGTATGATAACGATTCCATGTTTGCGGAGCTGTGTGACAGGATG
>CAJUQU010000168.1 GCA_910588595.1 uncultured Lachnospiraceae bacterium
GCCCCATGCCGCTCTGGATCAGGTTTTCCTGGAAGGTCTGCAGCACGTCGATCGGGCGTCCCGCGATCAGGTCCGTCACCAGGTCCACCCCCGTTCCGGACGTCGCGCCCAGGAGGGTGCCCGCGATCTTTTTGACCACCTTGGAATCCGTCTTCAGCAGCCCCTTGCCCCACTCCGTGAAGGCGGTGCCGAAGGTCCCCTTGATCGTGCCGCCGATCGCGTCCAGCCCCAGGTTCTTTAGGTCCACTTTCCCCGTCGTCAGGTAGTCGTTGACCATGCCCGAGAGGACAGTGCCTCCGGTCTGGCTTAAGAAGTTGGCCACCTTCGTCTTCTTGCAGATGCCGTCCCAGAACTTGGTGGCCTTCCCCTTGATCTGCTGGAACTTCGATATCAGCTTCCCTCCCTTGGCCGCCTTCATCAGCGCTTTCCCGCTCACCACGTCAAACACGATGTCCGTCACCATGGAGGTCATGTCGTAGAGGAACTGGTTCCCCCCGAAGACGGTGTCCCGCAGGAAGTTGGCAGGCTGCGAGGCGTCCAGCGCGTTCATCTTGCTGTAGCCGTCCAGCCCCTCCGCGATGTCCGCCACCGCGAAGGTCGCCTTCACCCCGGCCGCGATCAGCAGCGGCGCGGTCGCGCCCCCCGTCGCCACTGTCAGCGCGGTCAGACCGACAACCGTCACCAGGCTGATGACGCCGTTCAGGAACTTGCTCTTGCTCTCCTTCTTCTTCTGGATCATATTCTGCTGGACCGCCTCGTTCTCCGCCGCGCGGTTTGCCTCGTCGTCCGCCCCGATCTGCTCCTCGATCTCTCCCGCCGTGGGCTGCGCCTGCGGCGAGGAGTCCGCGGTCTGTTTGATCAGCGCGGACTCTATGTCGACCCCCGACTCCATGATGACAGCATCGTCCCCGCTGTCGCCGATCTGCAGCGTCGTCCTCTTCTCCCCGCAGACCATGAGGTTCTGGACCGGCTCCTCCTCCCCTGTCACCAGCTTTGTCTGGGTCTTCAGTGTGATGTCCTGTCCCGTCAGTGCCACGAAGCCGCTGCTGTCCAGGTGCAGCCGTATGGCGCCGCTGCTGTCCGGAGCGAAGTCCATGTTGCTGGGCGTCATGTCCATGGCGTTGCCGCTGGGATCAGAGAACCGCTTGTTCTCCGGGCTCTGCCCTCCCCCTGCTGCCGGCCCTGCCTCCCGGACTGCATGGACCGCGACTGCACTCTGCTCGTCGTGCTCCGGGAAATAGATCTGCACGCGGCTCCCCACTTCCGGCATGCAGTAGATGCTGCTGCTCTCGATAGCGTAGGTGAAGTATTTCATCTGTTCGGACACTTTGGATTCTTTTTGTTTTTTATCTTTTTTGTTTTTTTTGTTTTCTTTATTTTTTTCATATTCCACGTCAATATCAAATTCCACCTGCACGCGGTTGCCGCTGCGCTCCTTCACCGTCGCCGGGAGGCTCATGCCGAAGATCCTGGGGTTGCGCTCTCTTTCCCGTCTCAGCCCTGCCTTTCTGGACAGCCCGTATCCGTAGACCAGCTCGCCCTTTTCCGTGTGCAGGTCCATTGCCGTGACGACGGCCTCCACCCCGTTGAACAGAAGAGTCTCCCACATGCGCAGGCAGCGTCGGCTGCGGATATTCCAGCCCGTCACCTCCTGGGACAGGATCCCTTCGGGTTCCAGGACACGGGCATAGTGCAGCAGATCCTTCACCAGCACATAGTCCTGCCTGTCCAGTTCTGTCCCGTATCGGTTGTCCGGTGTGCCAAAGTATACCCGCCCACAGCTGTCCGTCGCATCCGTCATCAGATACCCGCCAAAATGGCTGCACAGGCGGCGCAGGAACACCCAGTCGCTCTCCTCATACTGGAGGAGCATCCCCGGGATCTTTTCCCCGCCGGAGACCTTGTCTATGATATCTCCCCCATCCTGATCGGCAAGCACTTTCTTCGCCACATCCAGATAGGTCATCGCGCCATCCAGGAAACTGCGGCTCTTGTCCACCCGCTCCCAGTCCTTCGTGTAGGAGTAAGCGTCCAGATGCAGGTACCAAAGACCGCGCTCTTTCTCGATCGATACATTTTCCAGTTTTCCCTGAAACAGGATCTGCCCCTTTGTTGCCACTTTTTCACAGACTTTAACGGGCAGAACCGACGCCAGGTTCACATAGTCATTTGCATTCTCTTCATTTACCAGCAGTTTCATGGAAAGATATGCATGCTGGTTCAGTCCCAGGGTCAGATGGAATTCCTCGACTTCCAGCAGTCCTTCCAGGGTTAGTTCGATCTCCAGTTCTTTGTATGTAAGCGTCATGGTTCTACCTCCTATTTTACAATCAGTCAGATATTCATCCGGCTAATCCGGATTTGCGATTACTTCCTCCAGCCGGTATTTTGTTTCTGTTTCACTGATTTTGAATGACAGTCGTTTCGCTATATTCATTTCTCCGCCCTCATCTTTCTGGCAGACAGTGACGGATACCCTCCCTGATGTCATGTTGATCTCATACCCGTCATATCCGGGATAATTCAGGGACATCTGTTCTTCCGCCAGTCCCAGGATCTCCTCCAGCATGGATTCGTCCAGCGTTCCATCCATATAGACTTCCTCGTTCCGTTCGTATGCTTCTGTCACGATCCATCTGCCGTTTTCCTTCAGCAGGCGTATCATTCGGTGGATGGATTCCGTCCCGTCTTCCTGCCTGTACGTCCCGTCTTTCTGTCGGTAATATAAATAAACAGCTATATATTCCATTGTTCCTTTGCTGCTTCGTTCCTGCCCCACGATCATCCTGCCAAGATCCCACCCGGCTTCCCCGAGCCGGAGCAGCGCCTCTGTTTCCCCGACAAGCGCCTGTATATCATCTCCCCGGACGCCCAGCTCCACATCCTCCTCCAGCAGGTTCTCCCGGACCAGCGGTTTCTCTGCCAGTTCATCATAGACAGCCCAGACAAAAAGCGCGGCCGCAGAAAGCATGATGGCAAGGAGAATCCCGCAGGTGACATATAATATCTTCTTTTTCATCACTGTCCCCCCAGCTTTTCCAGTGCGGAATTGTATTCTTCAAAAGCCTTGTAATACTGCCACGTAACGTTTGAGTACTTCTCCGCCAGCTCGCCGGATCCGTTATAGGCTTTCATGATCCTTTTGGCATCGGCGCCCTCGGGCAGTGTGCTTCTCTTGTAGGCCAGGACCCTGCCTACCATGTCAATGTTATAGTCTTCATCCTGCAGCTCATTCCAGAATTTTTCCAGGTCCTTTTTATCATTCCGGTCATAGTTTGTCTTTTCATACCAGTTCGTTGCGTCTATGGCTGTACTCGCAAATATCTGTCCAAGGCCGGTTGATGAATCCTTGCGGTACACGATGGGCGGAACCGGTACTCCCCTGACCATTTTTTCCAAGAATCCGGCTTTTTCATATGCTTCCAACTGGTGCTCATAAAACTGCGACTGTCTCACAATGGAATCCGCTACAGGATCCCCTACATTGTAAAACCGCAGTTCCTGGAAAAGAACTGACTGTATCATCTCTTTATCGACATTGTACTTTTCAGACGCCGCCTCAATCGCAGCATCGTGGGAAAGCACTACCTCCAATGCCTCGTCATTCCCCATGCATGGCAGTGTTGCAATCCTCTGCCCCGGGGTTATGTAACCGTCCACAGCAGTGTCTAACGATGCCTTCAACTGTTCCTTTGCAACTGCGGCTCCAGCTTCCCTGGCTACAGATGCGGCGACCGCCGCCGCGCCTGTACAGATCCCGACCGCACCTGGCGTCCCGGATCCTGCCGCCGTCCCTGCTGCCCCTGCAGCACCGGATTCTGCTGCGCTGGCTCCCGCTGCTCCTTCTGCCTCTCCGCCGTCCTCATTCTCGTATGACTCGGCGCTTCCGGCTCCTTCGACCTGCCCGGAGTCAACGATCTGGATCTCCCCTCCGAACAGGCACCGGATCTTTGCCCCGCCAAGCAGGGGGCTGTTCCCCTTCGTCTCCACGCCGTCTTTTCCGTTATCCCACTTTGTCCCGGGAGGAATCGTCGGCGTGCACACGCCCACGACCCGAGGGACGCCCTCCTGGGCTGCCTGGGTCTTTGCCTTTTTCTTTCCGCCTGTAAAGAAGTTCATCACCTTGTCCAGAAACGTATCCGGGCATGCCGCCAGCACGGCTGCCTGCATTGCCGCCGCGGCCGCCTGCGTGCTCGGATTTTCCATGCTGTAGCATCCCCCGAAGCACATGACGTTTACCATCGGCAGGGAATCGTTCACGGTCATCTGCGGCTGCTGCCTTAGATACACGCCGTGCGAATTGCCCAGCACTGCACAGCTTTGGCGCATCCCCATGCTGCATGCGGTAGCCGCTGTATGTACCACATAAGTATCATTTAAATCTGCCATCACTCCACCTCCACTTCACGGAATATTATTCCGATCACATTTCTTCTCAGCAGGCTCTCGACAATCTCAAGACTCACAAAGGGGTTGCGGAACCGCCTGTCATTGAGCCAGAATACATGATGCTCCCCGACCCGGCCCGAATCGAGCACCAGCCTCTTCACGCTGCCGTTTGGATAGAATTCTGTTTTCTCTGAGAGCATATCCATGCTGTCCAGCAAGAGTGTGTGGTACGGCAGGATCACCCCGCGCTCTTTGCTTATGATGGCCACGGACTTGAATACCATATCATCTTCATACATATCCAGTACCTTTTTCACCGTATCGGAAACCATCGGAATCGGACTCTGAATAAAATCCGGCGCGCATTCCCCGCTTTTTTCAGTCAGATATAGTGTCGTGGAATCATTGATATCTTCCGCGTCCTTTTTGTAAAAGATATGGCGCGGCCCGCAGATATCAAAATCCCTGAATTCGATCCTGTCCGGAAGACTTTTATCCTGTTCCATTGTAAAAAATCTCACCCTGCATTCCTCCTGTCCACTAGTATCGCCTGCATCTGTTCCGGGTCCAGATGCAGGAACGCAAGCTCCTGCTCCTTGAAGACGGCGTTCTCCAGAACTGCGCCCGCGAAATCATTGTCCTCCCATACGCAGTTCTCAAAATCCGCCTGACGCAGCACAGCCCCTTTGAAACTGCATCCCTGCATGCGGCAGTTCCTGAATCTCGCACCAGTCAGCACAGCCTGATCAAAGATCATATTTTCCAGACTGCAGTCCTCAAACTGGACAAAATGAAGCAGCTTCTTTGCACAGTCTGCATTTTTCAATTCCGCGCTGTACCAGTAGCTGAATATCATGCTGGTCTCCTCATTTTGGGTCTGACGCAGCGCCCGCTCAAATTCCGTCTGGCTCTTGGGTTCCCTGTTCACACATGCGACCAGTTCACAGGCATCCCTGTATTCCCCCCAGTATACGGACCAGACATCGGTCTTCTCCATCGCCGCAAAATCCTCGTCCTCCTCGATGTCGCGAAACATATATCTGGCCTGCTGCGCCAGGACGAGATTGCATCTCATCACACTCTCCTCGACCAGGTATTCCACGTCGTAGCTATTGACCTTTCCCATATATTTCCCGACACCTGACATCAGTTCCTCACGCACCCCGCCAAACACAGAAAAGAGAAAGTCAAGTGGGAAACAGACCTGTGCCGGTTCCGTGTCCAGATACCATCTGGCATCCATCGCCTGAGCCATGGCCTGCCAGGTCTGCTGCAGGATTCCCGTCCTGAGCAGTGATATATGGAAAAACATCAGCTTTTCCTTTTCTAACTGCTCTGCCTCCTGCCGCAGCCCGGAAATAACTTTCTTGATCGTCTCTGTCAGTTTACCTGTCTGGTTTTCCAGTTCCCTGCCAAATGCTGCCTCGCCTTTTGCCAGTACCGGCTGCATCTCCTCCCGAAACCGTGTCAGCGCTTCCTGTCTAGTCATGGTTCTCCCTCCCGCATCAGTCTATTTTTACCTCTGTTCCCTGCACCTGCAGCATGCCTCCCTGCTGCATCTGGATACTTCCGCCCTTCGCACAGGACACGACTGCCGCCTGGGCAGCTGAGAGATTTATGTCTGTCTCCGCCGTCAGCTCCACGTTATTCGTCGCCCGCACGAGAAGCGTATCCGCCGCATACAGCGTCACATCTCCGCCGTTTCCCATGGTAACGCTGGCCGTACCGCCATTGCAGGATATCGTCACGCCGTCCTCCCCCATCTTGAGCTCCTGGCCGGAAGGATTTCTCAGATACTTTGTCGACGGCGTTCCCATCCGGTCCGGAACACTGTCGTTCTTCCCGTCATAGGAACTGACCGCACTGACCGCGATGGCGTCCTTTGTGTGCTTGGTCGGAAAATATATCCTGACTTTGTCCCCTTTTTCCGGCATGTAATACCACCCGCTGCCATCCTGCGATGCCGACAGCGTGGAAAAAGGAAAACAGTGGATCTCCGGCTGGTCATTTTCGTCATCGATCTTTAGATGCACTTTGATCTGGACACCCGATACTGCAAGCACCGTCCCTTCCAGAGCCGATCCGATCAGATGCATGGGATATTCCTTTCGCGCCAGGATCCCCCCTGCTTTCTGAAGTTCGCAGCGGCACTCAAAGATGCCCTTGTCCATCTTTCCTGAGATACTCCGCACAGCCAGGGGCTGTCCAAAGGTTTCCAGCGTCTCAAACAGTTCCGGCATGATGTCTGTGCGCAGTCTGATGATCTGGAATTTGTCATCCCCTACTCCTTTGCCTGCCTGTTTCCAGTACTGGTATTCCCCCATCTCTTTGCCAAATCCCACGACTTCGCAGTTCCAGTTTCTGTAGGGAATCCTTGGCACACCCGCATACAGCTGGATGTTCTCCGCCGCCGGATGGCATGTCAGAGGGGCATTCACCATGGAAAGCATACGCTTTAGGAACTGCCAGTCCGTCTCCCTGTACTGCACCGCGATCTCCCCTATGGGATCATCCGGGATCGACAATAATATTTTTGCATCGGTATATTCTAACAGGATGATCTGTGCCAGCTGACTGTATGTCATATCGACATCCTGGAATGAGCGGGAGCGTTTCTTCTGATCCATCAGGATACTCCTGGTTCTCCCTTCCGCCTCCACATAACAGGTATCTCCCATCCCTGACACCTTCACACTGGTAAACACGCCGCCAAACACCAGGCTGCCGTCCGCAAGGATCTTTACCGGCGTTTCCTCCTGCATGCCATAGATCAACTCTTCGCCCTTCTCCGACTCGACATAACCGGAAAGGCGGCACCAGCCATGATCCCCCGGCTCACATTGGATCTCAAGTTTATCTAAGCGTGTGATAGGAATTCCTTCTACCACAAGCTTGTCTGCTGCATATGCCATGTCTGCCTCCTTAATTCTCATTGATCAGCGCGCCGTGCAACTGAACCTGTCCCTTTTTCATCTCAATATCCGCCCCTGTCTGGCTGGCAATCCGGATCGATGTCTGCGCTTTCATGATCACCTCATTCGACGCAACGATGTTGATCGCCTTTCCGGCAGAGAGGGTAATGTCCTGTATCGCATCCAGAATGACCTCTCCTGACTTGTTTAGATGTATGCTTCCCTGGCCTTCCCCCGCCGCGATCACTACGCCCTCTTCCGTAAACTGCACCTGGTTTCCCTGGGCTGTCTGCAGGTTTCGCACATTGGGATTTCCCATAGGATCTGCATCATTTCCTTCCTCCGGCGCATGGGACTCTATATTGGTCACGACATAGGCCTCCTTCTCATCGTCCGTCGGAAAATACACCCGCACGCTCTCCCCCTCTTCCGGCATACAGTACCAGCCGCTGCCATCTGACGAGGCCGCCACGGTCGAGAATGGGAACCAGTAATTTGATGGTTTCGGCTTTTCCGAATCCACTTCCAGCTCCACTTGGACTTTGTCACGTTTTACCGCTTTGATGGTGCCGTTGATGGAAACCCCTGTGATTCCCGGGTTCATATAGGAGAGGATCATAAGCCCCTCCTTCTGCGCCATATGATATCGGGTTGTGAGCAGTCCCTTTTCGATCCTTCTCTCGAGCGACCTGATGTACCAAGCATTTCCCTTGTAGCTGATCTGGTTTCCCAGCCCTGCGATATCGCATGACGTGACTGTACAGACCATATTCTTGAGACAGGATATCTCCGAAAGTCCGTTCTCCTTTCTAGCCTTGAATTCCTCAAAATCCTGGGAGAGCTCATAGGGCAGATCATCCCAATTCCATGGTTCTGCATCCGGGGAGACTCCCGCCTGCACACGAACGGCATCGAATGCAG
>CAJUQU010000169.1 GCA_910588595.1 uncultured Lachnospiraceae bacterium
GATACTGAACGAGGTGTTTGTGCCGAGGGATGGATCTGCCGAGGATGCAGGTGGCGCTGCAGAATATAAGAAGGAGCCGGTGCCCCCTTCCGCAGTGATCGACATCCGGATCGACAGGAAGGAAGCTTACAGGATCTACGACCGATTCGAGGAGGAAGAGATCGAAGTGCTGCCGGAGGGAGACTTTTTGGTGCACATGCATGCGGACGTAGATGACTGGGTTTACGGCGTTATACTGAGTTTCGGACCGTCCGCGGAGGTGCTTGCGCCGAAGGAAATCCGGCAGGAGGTCAGACAGCGCATTCTGGATATGGCAGAGCGGTATGATGGAAACGAGGAGAGATGATAATGAATTATAATAATAATTATGAAAATACTTCACAGAGAGATAAGAGGGCGCTCCTGGAGCATGCCGTACTCACAAAATCGCCGGAGGAGATCGCAGCGCTGTGCCAACAGCTCGGGCATGTTGAAAATTCCGCGCGTGCGCTGGGGCTTGCCTGCCGTTTCCGCGGTCTTTCATACGTGAAGGCGCTGGTCGAGGGAGGTGCGGATTTTACGTATAAGCGCCCCGAGGACGAGGGCGGTTACTACACGATAGACTATTGGCTGGCGCCGTTGGAGATGAACAATGTACTGCTGCGGGCAACTTTTGTCAATCCGGACAGTTGTTTTTCGAGTGCGGTGATGGCTGGGAAGGAGAGGATCGGCGTACTGCCAATCGAACAGCGCGTCGAGATCGTGAAGTATTTGTACGACAACCGCGAGAAAGTCTGTCTTGACGCGGGGGAACTTTTATACTATGCGCTGATGAGCGGCAGCAAGAAGATCGCCGGTGTTCTCAAAACACTCGGTGCCGGATTTTCTGACCAGCGGATCGAGGCGATCACGGAGAACGGGCGCAGCTACGAGTGGATGGAGTTCTGCACCATGTCAGACAGCCTGAAAGACGAGGAGTACATTGAGGTGCTCAGTGCCGTTGCGGCGGAACTCGGCGGCAAGAGGTTTCACTATACGGAATCCGTGTATTGGGGGAACTACAGCACTTACTACGATCGGGACCGGCTCTACAAGCCTGAGATTTTCCGCTTTATCCTCGAACACTTCAACCAGAAGAAAATGAACAAGACAAAGCTGATGAGAGGGGTGATCGACGAGAACAGCGTCACCTGTCTCGAGCTCTGCGCGGAGAACGGATGGCTTGACACGCCGCGCAAGCGCGATGAGATGATCCGATATGCCTCGGAGCACAGTCAGACGGAATGCTCGGCGTGGCTGCTCGAATTCAAAAATCGCACCGCCGACTTTGCCGCGGAGCGCGACAGGGCGGAGAAAAGAATGATGCGGGAGCTGAACGCCAATCCCAATTCTGTCACCGAGTTAAAGAAGATCTGGGGGTATGAAAAGTGTGAGGACGGCACGCTCGTGATCACGCGGTACAAGGGCAGCAGCACGGAGGTTGAGGTTCCTGAAAAGATCGGCAGCAGCGTTGTGGCAAAGATCGGCGACTGGGCATTTTCGCCGGGGGCTCCGCGCCTGAGAAAGGAACAGTCCGCGCTGCGCAGAGCGATCACCCGGATAACACTGCCGGAGACGATCTGCGCCATTGGAGACGGCGCGTTTTACGATTGCCGGGCACTGATACAGATCAATGTTCCGGACAGCGTGACTGCGATCGGAATGCGGGCATTCGGGTGCTGTGATCATCTGTGCACCATAGATCTGCCTGATGGGATCACCAGGATCGGCGGGGACGCCTTTATGGGCTGCGACCATCTGAGCGCCATAAAGCTGCCCGAGGGCATCACGGAGATCAGCGCCTATACATTCGGCGGCTGTCTGTCCCTGAAGCGTGTGGTGATCCCCAAAACTGTCGAGGTGATCTACAGGCAGGCATTTTATAATTGTTCGGCGCTGGAAAGCGCAGTGATCCCGGAAGGCGTGATCGAGATCAAGCAGCAGGTTTTTGCCGGCTGCACAAGTCTGAGATCGGTTGTCCTGCCCACGTCAGTACAAAAGATCAAAAATTACACGCGGGGCTATGAGCCGGAGACGATTTTCGGCAAGAATGCAGATGTGACAGTGACAGTGGCGCCTAAGAGCTATGCCGAAAAATATTGCAGGCGTAACGACATTCATTATATATACCCGGCGGGACAGTGACGGCGGGGACGGAAATTGTGGAGGGAGATCATGCTGAACATCATCATTAACAGAGGTGTGAAGGATATCGAGGATGAAAATTATGTGTTCAGTCCGGATACTTATTTCAAATACAACTATGAGGATGCGTGGTTTGAGGATGAGCTGGTGAAAGAGATGGTTCATGATGTAGATGGATCTACGGTATTGTCAGCACATTCCATTGACAGTCCGGTTCTCGGGATCATTGCGCCGGAGCGGTTGTCAGGCGGTGTGAAAGCGCTGATAATCATGTATATGGAACCGGAACTCATTGTCAATGCATCTGCATGTGGGGACAATTGTGCCAAATGGATATTGGAAATAGGAAAGAGACAGGATATCACAGTCAGACTCGGGTACGAGATGCGGTTTGAGGAGCCTTTTGAGATATGTATTGAAAACAGCGGCAGCGTGATCCACACGTATGCCGAATTTCTGTGGGAATTCCAGGAGGTGGAGATCTTTGAAGGGTAGTATAAATATTTTGATATCCACCAAGAGACTGCGCTATGAACTGGAACTGCGCAGGAACATTACGATCATCCAGGGAGACAGCGCCAGCGGAAAGACAACCATGATCCAGATCATAAGTGACTATCTGGCAGGAAAAGCCGGACCGGGAACAAAAGTAGTGTGTGACCGGAAATGTGTTGTGTTATCAGGTGACGATGAAAGTGCGTTAGCGAAGTTGGGTATGCAGAAGAATGCAGTCGTGTTTGTGGACGAACAGGAGCGCTTTCTGTACTCAAAACCGTTTGCGAAAGCGGTGTTGGAATCGGACTGCTATTTTGTATTTATCACAAGAGATAGTCTGAATATGCTGCCATACAGTGTTAATGAGATCTATTACCTGAAAAACAGCGGGTATTATCAAAACACCAGACAGGTATATAATTCCATGCATCAGGTATATCCGGAAGCGAGAGCGGCAGAGGGGATCGAACTATCCGTTGTGCTCACGGAGGATTCCAATGCTGGTTTTGAGATGTTTGAAGCTGTCAGCCGGAATATGCAGATGGTCTGCGATTCTGCCAGAGGCAAATCGAATGTGGGAAAATACATGCTCGCCCACAAAGAAGACCGGATTCTGGCAATCGTTGACGGCGCAGCATTTGGCGCTGATATGCAAAGCGCGATGCATGCATTGGAAGTAAATCAGAAAAGTTTTTTATGGGCGCCTGAATCTTTTGAATATTTGATTTTGCGGTCGAATATTGTTCAGGCGGAGGGATTGAGGGAGATATTGGAACAGCCAGGAGCATTTGTTGAAAGCGGTGAATATAGTTCGTGGGAGAGGTATTTTAATCATCTTCTCGAACGCCTGACAAAAGATACGATATATGCCTATAGCAAGCGGAAGCTCAATCCGAATTATCTGACAAAAGGAAATATTGACAAAGTCGAAAAAATGATGAAAGATACCTTATTTGTGAAAAGCAAGATCTGACAGGTAATATTTTTCAAACACGCTCTAGAATATGACACCCTGCTGTCATATTCTGTGTGGTATCATGTTGATGTCACTAATAAAAAATATTGTCACTGCGCAGGGCTGTTTCAGGGCGCAGGAGCCAGGAGGGAAAGAACATGATCACATACGGGAGCATTTATCTGATCGCAGAGGATTTTGAGCAGAGTATCTCATTTTACAGGGCGCTGTTTGAGAAGGATGTCCTGAACCAGAACAAGAACCGTTTTGCGGTATTTGACATAAACGGACTGACGCTGTCCATCATGAATGGAAAATTTGACAGGGAGCATCCGGACGAGGTGCATACAGAAGGGGAGCACTGTGCGCTGTACGATGACTTCACGGCGATCGTGGAGGCGCCAAACTGCGGAAAAGTGGTCGTGAATCTCAGTGTGGACGATCTGAGGGCGGAATATGAGCGGATCAGGTCGCTTGGCGTAGCAGCGAACCTGACAGAGATCCGCTACATCAACGCAGGAAGCCCCTATTATTATTTCTGTCTCAAGGATCCCGACGGCAACACGATCGAGATCACGGGAAACTACGAGAAGTGACGCGCACGCGACAGACAGGGAGGGGAGATCATTATGTTGGAATTGCCGGAAAGCACTGCGATCGCAAGACAGATAAACGACCATCTGACAGGAAAGATCATCAGCGGGATCAAGATCCTGCAGACGCCGCACCGGTTTGCCTTTTTTTACGGGGAGCAGGACAAGTTTGCGGAATATCTCGAGGGACAGACCATAACCGGGGCAGTCGCCCAGGGCGGTATGGTGCAGATCGACACGCAGGACAGCATGATCGCTCTGAATGACGGGGCATATCCGCGCTATTATGACGATGCGAAAAAGTTTCCGAAAAAGCACCAGTTTGCGGTCTTTTTTGACGACGGGACCGGGATCTTCGTGTCGATCCAGATGTACGGGGGGATCACCGTAGCCCCAAAAGGAAACTGCACGGAAAGCTACTACCTCTCCTCGAGCACAAAGCCCAATCCGCTCACGGAGGGATTCACGTACGCCTATTTCCGCTCACTGTACCCGGGGGCAGGCAAAAAGCTGTCGGCAAAGGCGTTTCTCGCGACACAGCAGCGCATTCCCGGGCTTGGAAACGGTGTGCTTCAGGACATTCTGTGGGATGCAGGCATCGATCCGCGCTTTCCGATGCAGGACGCGTCGGAGGAGGATTTTCGCATTTTGTATGGATCCGTCAATAAGATCATAAAGGAGATGACGGCAAAGGGCGGCCGTGACACGGAGAGGGATCTCTTCGGGCAGAAGGGGAACTACGTCACGCAACTGAGCAAGAACTCGTTGAACGAGCCGTGCATCCGGTGCGGGTACGAGATCCACAAGGCGAACTATATGGGCGGGACGATCTATTTCTGCGAGCACTGCCAGAGGCGCACACGACAGTAAGGATTCGTCTCCCGGAGGAGACGGGCGGTACTATTATGAGGATAGGCAGGAAAGGATTCGTATGAACAAATATACACTGAGGCAGTCCATGATCCTGTTCATGGCTGCCGCGATATGGGGAGTTGCGTTCGTCGCGCAGAGTGTGGGGATGGACTATGTGGGACCATACACGTTTATCGCGGCGCGCAATGTGATCGCACTGCTGGTTTTGCTGCCGTGGGTGGTACTCACGGACAGGAACCGCAGGAAAAAGGGCGAACAGGGACGGCAGAAGGAGGATCACAGGTCACTGCTGACGGGTGGCATATGCTGCGGCATATGTCTTTTTGCTGCGAGCACGCTCCAGCAGTTTGGCATGAAGTACACGACAGTGGGAAAGGCGGGATTCATCACCGCGATGTATCTGGTGCTCGTGCCGATATTCGGCATATTTCTGAAAAAGAAGACCGGCATCAGGATATGGATCGCCGTGGCGGTCGCGTCGGCAGGGCTCTATCTGCTGTGCATCACTAAGGGGGATTTTGATCTGCAGCGGGGTGACATCTGCATACTTGGCTGTGCGGCAGTGTTTGCCCTGCACATACTGGTCGTGGATCACTTCTCGCCGCTGGTGGACGGCGTGAAGCTCTCCTGTGTGCAGTTTGTGACGAATGCAGTGCTGGGTACGGTCATGATGCTCCTGTTCGAGAAGCCAGGCATTGCGGACGTGTCGGCGGCGTGGCTCCCGATCCTGTACGCGGGCGCGCTCTCGAGCGGTGTGGGCTACACCTTCCAGATCATCGGTCAGAAGGGCATGAACCCCACGGCGGCTTCCCTGATCCTGAGCCTGGAATCGGTGATCTCCGTCCTGGCTGGCTGGCTGCTGCTGCACCAGACGCTGACCGTGCGGGAACTGTCGGGGTGCGCCCTTGCTTTTGCGGCGATCATCCTCGTGCAGCTGCCCGCAAAAGAGACTTGAAATAATCTTGAAATAAACAGAAAAATCCTCTATACTGATAATATGTAAAGGCAGCAGTTCAGCGCGAAAACATAGTGGCTGAGATGCATCAAGCCATGCAAAAATCACAAACTATTAGGGGGACAGGTACATATGGAAAACAAAACATACAGGAAAGTTTCCATTATCGTAACCATCAATATTTTCATGTTTATGATTCTGACGATCGCTTTTTCAGTCAACAACTTCATATCCTGCAGAATGATGGAGGAAGAGGTTGTGAGAGTTGCCGGCATCACCATGGAGGAAGCGCGGACACAGATCATGGGCACGGTCAGAACAGTGACGATCGTGAGCCTCACAGTGGGGATCATCGCGCTGGTCCTGCTGGCGCTGCTCATGAATTTTCTCGTGGTCCTGCCGCTCAAGAAGACCGTCGCGGAGATACATCGGATCGCGCGCTATGACCTGACGGAGGGGGACATGGCAAATGTGCGCTCCATGACGACGAGAAAGGATGAGATCGGGAGCATCAGCAGGAATATTGTCCTGATGTTTGACAACCTGCGCAGTATCGTGAGGCAGATCGAGCAGTCGTCGACCATGGTTTCGGGCAATGCAGGTACGCTCGCAGACCAGACAAGGCAGTTAAAACGTTCTTCCGATGAGATCAGCGCGACGATGAACGACCTCAGCAACGCGGCGATGTCACAGGCGGGAGACACGACGACCAGCGCCAATGAGGTTGCTAAACTCGACGGGCTGATCGTGCGCAACCTCAGTGATACCGAGAATCTCCGGCACAATGCCGATGAGATGGACCAAGTGAAGAACAGCGGTCTTGCTGCGATCAAAGATCTGATCGAGAAGACGGCAAGGAGCCGTGAGAGCATTGCCATCGTCCGGACGGCAATGCAGCAGAACAACGAGCAGGCGCAGAAGATCGAGGCGACCAGCCAGAAGATCAACGACATCGCGGACCAGACAAACCTGTTGTCGCTCAATGCGGCGATCGAGGCGGCGAGGGCAGGAGATGCGGGAAGGGGCTTTGCAGTCGTCGCGGAGGAGATCCGGGGACTTGCGGAGGAGACCAACAGCCTGACAGGTGAGATAGGCACTATCATACAGGAGCTTCTCCAAAAGACTGCGGATGCGACGCAGAATATGGAGAGCATGGAGAAGATCTTTGAGGAGCAGGAGCGCAGTGTAGGGGAGACAAAAGAGAACTTTATCCAGATCGAGCAGTGTCTGGGGAGCGTTCAGTCGAGCGTCAATACGCTCTATGAGTCCGGCAATGACATGACAGGCAGCAAAGAGATCATTGTGCAGATGATAGAGGGGATCTCAGCGGCATCCCAGGAGAATGCGGCAGGGAGCGAGGAGGTGCTGGCGGCGGTGGAGACGCAGGACAGCGTTATCACAGAGATCACCGGCATGACGCAGAACCTGTCGGCTGTCGCGGAGGAGCTGATGGAGCAGGCGCACAAGTTCAGCCTTTGATAGGGTGGGCATTGATAGATATGCGAAGTATTTTATGAAAGGACGAAACAGGTAGGTATGAAAAAGAACAATCTCTGGCTTAAATATTCACAGGAGGATCGAAAGAGAGCAGACGAAGTCTGCGAGCGTTACAAAAGATGTCTCGATCAGGGTAAGACGGAGCGCGAATGTGTGGCGCTTGTTGTGACGATGGCGGAGGACAGCGGTTATCGGGAATTGTACAGTGTGATCGAAAGAGGAGAGACGATCAAGGCGGGAGATAAACTCTATGCGGTTCAGATGGATAAGAGTGTCGCACTTTTTCAGATCGGCAGGAAACAGATGTCTGAAGGGTTGAACATTCTCGGGGCACACATAGACTCACCTAGAATTGACATTAAGCAGAATCCATTGTATGAGAAGGACGGATTTGCGTACTTTGACACGCACTATTACGGTGGTATCAAGAAATACCAGTGGACTGCGATCCCCATGGCGATCCATGGAGTGATCGCTAAGAAGGACGGCACTGTCGTCAAAGTCAGCATCGGTGAAAAGGATGATGATCCGGTGTTTGTGATCACAGATCTGCTGGTGCATCTGGCAGGGGAACAGATGACAAAGAAAGCGGCAGATGTCGTCACAGGTGACAACCTTGATCTTCTGATCGGAAACCGTCCCATCGAACAGCGT
>CAJUQU010000170.1 GCA_910588595.1 uncultured Lachnospiraceae bacterium
AGAATCCCTTAAACAGAACGGGTTCCGTGTACGATCTGACCTCGCTCAGAGACCTGATGGAAAGACAATATAACACGTATAATTCTTTGGACAGGATCGAGATCGCTGAGATGAATATTGACGCCGTTGAGGAGTTTGAGCTCTACGTGTCGAGAAATGGCGAGCTTGGCTGCAAGGCAGGGTACACAAGGGAAATAAGCGGTTCCGCGGACGCCGGGTACACGTATGTCTATCGGATAGATAAGGAAAATTTTGCAGCCGAGGGATTATACCGACTGACGCTCTACTCCAGGGACAGGGCAGGAAATGAAGTCAACAATGTGGCAGATATCCATGGAAGTGAGATCACGTTTATCATCGACAACACGGCGCCAAAGGTGGTGATCGATGGCGTTGAATCAGGTATGGTGTACCATGCCGATGCGCAGGAGGCACATATTGTTGTGACAGACAATTTTAAGCTCACTGAGGCTGAGTTCACGCTGGTAGATCAGGCAGGTGAAGTGCTTGAGAGCTGGGATTACATGGCGCTTGCAGGGGAAAGCAACCTGCTGGACATCACGATCATGCAGCACAGCGAGAGGATGTCCCTGCTGTATCGTGTGAAGGACGCTGCCGGAAATGAGATGCAGACTTTTCAGGGAGACCAGACAGCGCTCGCCGATTTTCTAGTCACAGCAGACAAAAATGTGCATCCTGTCGATGGGCTGTCACATGTCCCTGCCAATAACTTTTTCATTATTATGGCAGGAGCGGCGGGTACAGCCGTGGCTGCGTTGGCAGCGGCGATCGTGTGCGAGAGGAAGCGGAACGCACAATAAGATCAGTCATACATCTCAATACTTATAATTGAAGTAAATGTTATTTCGTGCTATACTATACGAGGCAGTAGGAGGCATCAAAAGTGTACTATTGTCATGGTATACAATAATCACAAATAAAGAACCGTACTGGGCAGACATATGGATCTGACAGATGAGGCGCGGGCGGTTTATAGGAAAAGAGCATGGAATAAAATGAAAAAATATGTGACAACATGGGGGAATGCGATATCGATCGCGGACAGGAGACCGGAAAACTACGCAAAGGACCTGACGCTGCGCTACCCCATCCGTCCAATGTTTGACGGGGACAGACTAAAGATAACGTTTGACAATTTCTGCGGAACGGAGCCTGTGACGATCAGTGGAGCCTTTGTGGCGGACAGTGCGGACTCCGGGCGTGAGATCGTTGAGCAGAGCAATATCGAGGTTACTTTTGACAATGGCAGCAGGAGTGTTACAATACCGCCGGGAGAGGCAGCGGTCAGCGATGCAGTCCGCTTTTGTGTCAAACGGGGAAATGACATCAGTGTCAGTTTTTATCTGGGAGAGTTTACGCAGATGCGTTCCGCGGTGCTGATCACAGGACCATTGTCAAAAGGATATTACGCTGTGGGCGATCATGCGCAGAGCGGCAAGCTTCCGATGGATCTTACCAGAAACACCAACTGGTTTTATTTTCTGAGTAATGTGGAGATAGAGACAGAGGGCACGAACAGGGCGGTCATCTGTTACGGAGACAGCATCACCTCACAGTCGTGGCCGGACTATCTGACGCTGCGGTTATTTCAGGAAAATATTGAGCATACTGCTATTGTGAGGCGTGCAGCGAGCGGTACGAGGATACTGCGTCAGTATGACAATATCACTTACGACTCCTATGGGCTGAAAGGAGCCGTCCGCTTTCCAAGAGAGGCGAAAGTAAGCGGTGCGGACACGGTCATTATCCAGCATGGTATCAATGATATCATCCATCCGGTGGGCGTGGAGGTCAATCCGTTTCGTCCCTGGAGTGACCTGCCGACAGCGGATGAACTGATACAGGGACTGCAGTGGTATATCGATCAGGCAAAGGAACATGGACTTGATGTGTACATGGGGACACTGCTTCCGATTTACGGATGGCGCACATACGAGCCGTTTCGGGATGAGCTCCGATGCGCAGTCAATGAGTGGATCCGTCAGACTCCGGGGATCAAGGGCTGCATCGACTTTGATAAAGCATTGTGCGACAGCGCGGATCCGGCAGCTTTTGCGCCGGGTTATGACAGTGGCGACCACCTGCACCCGTCGGAGAAGGCGTATGAGCGGATGGCGGAGGAAGTACCTGAAATATTGTTGAGACACAAGGAGAGATAACTATGCCCACATTACTTTTTATCAATGCCTGTGTGCGCGGCAGGGACTCAAGGACACTGGCTCTTGCGGAGCACCTGCTCGAACGCATCAGGGAGGCAAACAGTAAAGATATGGCTTTTCATATAGAGGAGATCCGGCTTTCCACGGAGAATCTGCTTCCGCTCAACTATGAGAGGCTGCAGAGGAGAGAGGAGCTGCTGGCAGCAGGGCAGTACCAGGATACGATGTTTGACTATGCCAATGCAGTTGCGCAGGCGGACATGCTCGTGATCGCGGCGCCTTATTGGGATATGTCCTTTCCGTCTTCGCTAAAGATCTTTTTTGAGGCGGCGAGCGTGGATGGGATCACGTTTACATATGCCGAGGACGGGACACCGGTGGGTCTCTGTGCCGCTGCTGATATGTACTACGTGACGACGAGCGGCGGTATTATCGGGGAGTGCAATTTTGGCTTTGACTATATCAATGCGCTGTGCAGGCTCTACGGTGTGCAGAGTACGCATTTTGTCAGCGCCGAGGGACTCGATCTCGACGGGGCTGATGTGCAGGCGATCATGGAGGAGGTCTGCAACGGGGAGATCGTGAATTATTCGTGATATGGGAGGTGCATTTGTGGGGAGGGCAGCAGGACAGGAGCGTGATATGGAAATACATTCCATGGAAGTGTCTTCCATGGAAATGTCTTCCATCGAAATGTTGGCGCAGAGAATATGGGGGCTGTCAAGAGACCGGCTGCTGATGAACCTGCGCTTTCTGGACGTGGCACTTTCCAGTCTGAGATTTCAGGCAAGAACGGGGATCGGCCATGTCTTTTGTGATGTCAATGCGCCGCAGGCAGCGGTCATTTATTATGATCCATCTGTGATCATCCGTCTGTACAAGAAAGATCCTGCAAACGTGACACGGCTGCATCTGCACATCTTACTGCACTGTATTTTCAGTCATTCTTACAAGTATGATAAAGTGGACACAAAGTTCTGGGACGTGGCGGTGGACATGGCGGTGGAGAGTGTGGCGATAAGTCTGGGAATCCCTGGGCTGGCGACGGCTGGCGACGCCGAGCGGAGCACAGTGCTTGCACAGTGGAAGGAGCGCGCAGGCACACTGACTGCGGACAGGATATACAGAAAGCTCAGGGAGGACAGGCTGGATGAGAGTGAATTTCTGGAACTTGGCAGTCTGTTTCGCAGAGATGTGCATGAGGGCTGGGGACCGGTCGAGACACTCGAGATCACCGCGGCGCAGTGGAAGAAGATCAGCGAGCGGATCAAGGCAGAATTGAGGGCGTTTTCTGAGGACAGATCCGATGACATGTCAGGGGACAAGAGCATTCTGCAGAATCTCGAGGAGGCGACGAGAGAACACTATGATTACGGCGATTTCCTGAGGCGGTTTAGTGTATCCGGGGAAGATATGCAGATCAACGATGACGAGTTCGACTATGTATATTATATGTACGGTCTGTCCCTGTACGGAAATCTTCCGCTGGTGGAGCCGCTGGAATACAAGGATGTCAACAAGATCAAGGAATTTGTGGTGGCGATCGACACCTCTGGTTCCTGCCGCGGGGAAGTGGTCCGGACATTTTTGAACAAGACATACAGCATCTTAAAGAGCAGTGAAAATTTTTTCCGTAAAGTGAATATCCATATCATACAGTGTGATTCCGAGCTGCGCCGTGACACGAAGATCACGAATGATGATGAGTTTGAGGCGTTCATGCGGGAGGGACAGCTGGAGGGGTTTGGCTCTACGGATTTCAGACCAGTGTTTGCATATGTGGATCAGGCGATCGAGCGCGGGGAGTTCGAGAACCTCAAGGGACTGATCTACTTTACGGACGGTTTTGGCGTGTTTCCGGAGCGAAAGCCGCCATACGATTACAGCACTGCGTTTGTTTTTCTGGAAGATGACTATGAGAAACCGCCCATACCGCCGTGGGCGATCAAGCTGGTATTACCTGTTGAGGATCTGGAACATGTGGACGAGGGAGGACTGATATCGTGAATATCAAACAGGCAAAAGAGCATATCAAAAATTCTGTGAAATTGTATCTGAAAAAGGATGCGTACGGCGAATACCGCATCCCGGTAGTGCGCCAGAGACCGATTTTTTTGCTGGGCTCGCCGGGCATCGGCAAGACTGCCATTATGGAGCAGATCGCACAGGAGCTCGGGATCGCGCTGGTAAGTTATTCCATGACACACCACACAAGGCAGTCCGCGCTGGGGCTTCCGTTTATCACGCACAAGAACTACAAAGGGCTGGAATTTGACATTTCCGAGTACACGATGAGCGAGATCATCGCGTCCATCTATGAAGTGATGGAGCAGTCCGGGATCGAGGAGGGGATCTTGTTTCTGGACGAGATCAACTGTGTGTCAGAGACGCTTGCGCCTTCCATGCTGCAGTTTCTGCAGTACAAGGTATTCGGGCGGCATAAGGTTCCTGACGGGTGGGTGATCGTCACGGCTGGCAATCCGCCGGAGTACAACAAGTCCGTGCGGGAGTTTGACGTGGTGACGATGGACAGGATGAAACTTGTCGAGGTGGAGGCAGATTATGCCACGTGGAAGGAATACGCCCTAAAGCAGGGGATCCACAATGCCGTGACCACCTATCTCGACATGAAGAAGAATGATTTCTACCGCGTGGAGACCAATGTCGGCGGCAAGTCCTATGTGACGGCAAGGGGCTGGGAGGATCTGTCGGCAATGATGCTTCTGTGTGAGGAGGAAGGGCTTGTCGTGGATGAGACGCTTGTCGCGCAGTATCTGCACAATGACAAGATCGTGAAAGAGTTCACAGCCTACTATGAGCTTTACAATAAGTACAAGAAGGACTATAAGGTCGAGGAGATCCTTGCGGGCACCAATTCTGCACAGGTCGTGGAGCGGGCGCGGATCGCGCAGTTTGATGAGCGTCTGTCACTGCTTGGAATGCTGCTTGACAAGCTCGAGAGTGAGATGAAGGAGAATCTCGAGAAATCCGATCATCTCACAGATCTGATGAAGCTGATGAAAGCCATCAGGACATTGTGGGATCAGAAAGCCAAAGACGGCGCCTGCACAGATGCTGCGGCATTTGTGCAGGCACAGGTCGAGGATCATGCAAGGAGCAGGGAGAACAGGATCGCTTCCATGGCGAATGCGGGCACGCTTTCCGGTGAGGAAAAGAGAAGGCACAGGGCAGTCATACGGTTTCTCGAGAACACAGGAAAGATGCTCCGTCTGGAAAAGCCTGAAGGTGCAGAGGCGGTGTTTGCCATGATAAAAGCCGCGTTTGACGCTCAGGTAGCTGAGATGAAGGAGGAGAACGGCAGGATACAGGCAAGGCTCCACAACCTCTTTGCATTCAGCGAGGTGGCATTTATGGACGGCAATGAGGTGCTTGTACTCGTGACAGAACTCACAGTAAACGCCTGCAGTGCGCGCTTTATCGGACTGTATGGAAGCGAGGATTATCAGAGGCACAACGAGGATCTGATGCTGCATGAGCGGCAGGATGATATCATGAGGGAGATCGAGGCGCTCGAGCTGTAGTCTTGCGTGACAGATCACTTCGGTGAAGGTACTGCAGCGATCCGGGGGAAATACTATGGAACAGGAAAAGATGATAGAAAATGCTGGAGGTGACGGCGGGCAGTTTGCAGTCATTCCATACAAAAAAGGATATGCGGTGAAGCGGTATCGCGGTGTTGGTGAGAGGATTGTGGTACCGTCAAAAATCGATGGCAAACCGGTCATAATGATCGAGAGAAAGGCATTCTTGAGCTGTAAGATGATCAGACACATCGTTCTTCCGGATACGATTGAAGAGATTGGAGACTGGGCATTTGCCCATGCGGAACAGCTCAGAACGATCACAATCCCATCCCATGCACTGAGCAGGGGAAAGGAGCTTTTTCTTGGCTGTAAGCGTCTGCGGGAGATCATTCTTGACGGGACAGAGGAGGAAAAGGCACTGCGCGCATCACAGGGACTCGGGCGGATGCTTGCGCTGGCTGTCACGATCCTCCATGATTACCTGTTGTTTGATCCTGTGGAGGCAGGCTCGGATGAGTGGGTGCGGCGCTGGGATGAGAAGTTTATGGGTCTGATCGCGTTAGATGACCTGGATGGGTTCGAGGAGCTGTGGACCTGCGGTGAGGAGGATTATGAGGGGAAGGACTATGACATCAGATCCTACCCTGTAGAGAAGCGCAAGATGAAACTCCGGGTGGTGTTTTTCAGGCTGCTCTTTCCGTACAGGATCTCGGATCCAGTCAGCACAGCCTTGAAAGAGTACCTGTCTTGCCATACCAAAGGAACTCCCACGCCGGAGGCGTGGGAGTTGATCCTGGAGGAACATCGAAACGATCTGGAATACTATAAAGTGTTTGCGGATTCCGGCTGTGTCACTGAGGATAATTTTGACAGTCTGCTGGCGGATATGAAGGATTGCAGCGCTGAGATCAGGGCATATCTGATCCGCTACAAGGAAGAGCATTTTGCAGCAAAGGATGCGTTTGCTGCATTTGATCTGGGATGGTAAATAATAAAAAGCGCCGTAAAGGCGCTTTTTATTATTTGTAGAGCTCCATCAGATAGTCCATGACTGCCTCCTGGATCTCGCTCTGAGCCATGTAACCCTCTCCGTAATTTTCCTTCATGCCTGTCACATACTCTTCGCCGCTTTCCGCTGTCATTTCAGCGATTGCCGCGTCCATGTCAATGGTAAGTCCGGCAGCCTCAAAAATTGCCTGATACACCATGGCTGTCTTGGCAGTTTCTTTTGCGCGTTCCCGCAGATCCTTCTCGTAGGACATTTCGTCGGATACCTCGCCGCCCATCATGTCCCAGACATTATCATATGCGGACATCCCGTAGGAAGAAAACATCTGGTTATAATATTCCATCATGTACTCATCGTTGTACTTCGTCACAGCCCTGAGCTTTTTGAGATACTCTGAAGGATATGATCGTACGGTTGAGTTTTCTATGATGTAGTTTGCCAGATATTCCTCCAGATGCTGTTCATAGTAACGGTTCTTCACGGATGTGCGGTACTCCTCCACAGTGGACAACCCCTCATCTGAGAAATTCTTTGCGACAAACTCATCCGAAAGTTCCGGCGTGACCGTGATGCTGTTGACCGTGACAGCAAAGCTTGCGTCCTTTCCGGCAACAGTATCATCATTGCCGTAATTCTCAGGGAAGGTAACTTCCACGGTAACGTTCTCGCCAGGTTTATGACCGATCAGCTGCTGCTCAAAGTCATCGATAAAAGAACCAGAACCGATCGTCAGATCATAACCTGCCCCGTTGCTGTTTCCGCCCTCAAATTCGACACCGTCGATGGTGCCGACATAATCGATGTTGACCTGGTCCCCGTCTTTGATCGCAAGTGTCGTGTCTGTGCTTGCCTCCCTGTGGGATTCCAGGGTGGAAGTGATGTTTGCCTCCACCTCCTCATCGGTTGCGGCAACCTCATCTGCAGGTACAGCAATATTTGCGTAATCGACCAAAGTGAGGGAATCCATTACGTTGACACCCTCGATCTTGCCGTCCGCTGTCAGACCTGCGCTGAAATCCGCATTTGAAGTCGTGCGCATCGCAGCCAGACAGATGCTTTTGCCCGCAGCGGCAGCGATCACTGCAACGATGACTGCGGCGGCAGCGATGCCGGCAATTTTTGCGGTGCGCTTGTGCCGGCGTTCCCGGGCAACTTCCTTTTTGCGCTCTTCGCGCTTTGCCTTGCTTTTGCTGATTTCCGGTGTTTCGTTTTTATTTTCTTTGTCTTTATTCTCTTTGCTCATTTTTGGCTAACCTATCCTTTCCGATTAAAGTATAACAAACATAATTTATCACATATTATTGAAAAAGGAAAGACTTTCATGTGAATTCACACAATTCACACAAATTCTTTTGATGTTAAACTTTGGAATAGGGTTTTGGTGATGCCTTTGCAGGGTTGTTTCACGAAGAATAATTGAAACTAATAGACACGGCATTTTTACG
>CAJUQU010000171.1 GCA_910588595.1 uncultured Lachnospiraceae bacterium
TGGAGACGACTGCAAACCGTATCATGGAGATCCTGCCGGGTGGTACACTGATCGCCAAGATCACGACATATGACGAGTATCTTGCAAGCGATGAGATGGCTAGAAAGAGAACTTCCGTGTACACTGCGGAGGCGGAGGACGAGAGCGGCGAGGAGTAGTTTTACGATATTTTGTGAGAAGAGGCAGTTTGACTGTCTTTTTTCATTATTTGTGCACAGACTCGTGCAGAGGAAGCGTGCGCGCACAAGCCGCGCGGAGAATAGGGAAGAAGGAGAGTTTTGAAGATGGGATTTGTTGACTTGCATACGCACTCGCGCTGTTCAGACGGCACGCTCACGCCAAGTGAGCTGGTGGATTATGCTGTAGAGAAAGGTTTGAGCGCGGTGGCACTCACAGACCATGACACGGTGGACGGACTGGATGAATTGATAGAATATGCGAAGGGAAAGCCGGTTGAAGTGATTCCGGGGATTGAGTATTCAACGGAGTACAATGACCGTGATGTGCATATCGTGGGATTGTTTATCGACTACAAAGCTCCGGTATTTCTGGAATACCTGACGCGGTTTAAGCAGTCGAGGACGGACAGGAACTATAAGCTGTGTGCGAATCTGCGCGGGGCAGGTATCGATATCACCTATGAGGCGCTTATGGAGGCATTTCCAGGTGCCGTGATCACGAGGGCGCATTACGCAGCGTTTTTGTTGGACAAGGGTTATGTGAAGAGCAGGGCAGAGGCGTTTGAGCGATATCTTGGCGACGACACGCCTTATTTTGTACACCGGGAGAAAGTGACGCCGGAGGAAGTGATCGAGGTAACGCTCAAAGCGGGCGGTATACCGATTCTGGCACATCCTACATTATACAAGCTGGGGCGCGAGCAGCTCGATGTGCTGGTAAGCCGGTTAAAGGCTGCCGGCCTCATGGGAATAGAGTGTTATTACAGCACCTATTCGCCTTCAGAGGAGAGGCAGATGAGGGCACTGGCAGAAAAATTTCATCTGCTGCCGAGCGGCGGCTCAGATTTTCACGGTGCCAATAAAACAGGGCTGGATCTTGCTGTCGGATATGGGAGGCTTTATGTGCCGGGCGAAGTGCTCGCGGATTTAAAGAAGTCTTTGGATACAAAGATACTGTTTACGGATCTTGATGACACACTCCTCAATTCGGAAAAGGAGATATCGGAGCGGGCGAGAGATAAAATCATGGAAATGCTGTCAAAAGGAAATCACTTTGTGCTGGCAAGCGGCAGGTCGGTGAGCAGTATCTTCGATGTGCTAGAAGTACTGGATATACAGAGTGCTGATTCTGAGGGAAAGATCTATATGGCGGCGTACAACGGTGCGGTCATATATGATTGTACAGACAGATCCGTCGTAGAACAGTACGATGTGCCGATCCCGGCCGCGCAGGCAATTTTTGACATGGCTTTGAAAAGGGGAATCCATATCCAGACTTACACAGATACGCATATTATAAGCTGTGCGGAGGACAGAGAACTTGCTTATTACAAAAAATCGATCAAATCACCCTACAAGGTTGGCACGGATCTGGAAAAGGAACTGACACACGCGCCGTTTAAGCTGCTTGCGATCGATATCGACGACAGGTCGCGTCTGGAGGACCTGCGCAGGGAAGTGGAGGCATCTGATCTTGCGGAGCACATCACCTGTGCATTTTCATGTGCCCGCTATCTTGAATTTTATAACAAAAGGGCAGGAAAGGGCAATGCGCTGAGAAATCTCTGCAGTGCGGTTCACGTTCACATCAAGAATTCCGTCGCCGCAGGAGATGAGGAGAATGATATCACGATGCTCGAGGCTGCCGCAGTCGGGGTGTGCATGGCGAACGGCAGACCGATCGTGAAGGAGTGTGCAGATGTCATCACAGAACACGACAACAACCATGACGGGATCGTGGAGATCATCGATAAATTTATATTGTAACCATGGTCACTGGTCCGATCACACAGCAAAAATGAGTGGCGGATTGAGAAATAGTGTATTATGCGCAATAAAAGATAGACAGCCATCAGATAAAACGGTATACTTTAATTACTGAAAAAACGAATAGGGAAGATAACGGAGGGGAAAGAGAAAATGAACGAGAAGAGGACAGCGTTTGCACAGAGAATCGAGCAGAACAGCAAGAATTATTTTCCAAAGGATTTGTTTGATCTAAAGCCGGTAGAAATCATGCTGACACAGTTGAACAAATGTTTTGGACTCGACACGCTGATGACGGACAGACACGGGAATGTACTGATGACGATCGGTGATCTTGGTGATTTTGAGCCGGATGTCGTCAACAAGCCCGGAAATAAGATCCGTGTGAAGGGCAGGACGGTATGTCATATCTATGCAAAGTATGATCACACGGCACAGGACGATATCGAGACTGTGCGCAGCATCCTTGATGCATATATTGAGACTTTGGAGGCGCACAGCGAGAAATCGTATCTGGCAAGCGAACAGGCTGTCTACATTGAGGAGCTTGAGCAGCAGGTGCAGCGAGAGACTGCCCAGGCACAGTATTCCGGTCAGAACGATCCCCTCACTGGCGTTCTCAACAGGAATCATTTCATTAGTCAGATGAAGGAACTTGCGGAGCGCGAAGTCGTTCCGACTGCGGCAATCTGTGTCAACATCAATGATTGGCGGTTTGTGGATAATAATTTTGGCGAGGAGGAGAGCGACCGTCTGATCGTGACAGTGGCGCAGATCCTCAAGGCCAAGGCGGCGGAAGCCGGATTGGAGCACGCTGTGATCGGCAGGGTGGAGGGCGATGTGTTCAACGTGCTCTTGCCGCTGACAGAGGAGGATGAGGCAAAGGCTTACTGTGATGCGATACAGCAGGCGTGTGACGTCTTTGAGGACGAGAAGCTTGCGCCCAGCATCGCAGTGGGCTGTGTGATGAGGGTAAATGTGGAGGAAAGCTTCAAGAATATTCTTTCGGATGCTGAATATGCTATGTTGGAGAATAAATTTGTGATCAAAAATGCGCCGGGATACAGGGAAAGACTGGAAAAAGGGTTGAAGAATGCCCAAATCTAAAATAATTATTAAGTACTATAAACTTTAAAAATGCGAGAAAAAATAAGAAATCATGAGTAAATGGAAGAAAATGGGTGATAATAAAACCTAAATCCGTTTGCAGAACGCTCATCAAAAAACTATTATATGATTTGTTAGCACTCAGTAGACAAGAGTGCTAATCGAAAAGGCAAATTATTTGATTTAATCATAAGGAGGCATTTAACATGAAATTAGTACCATTAGGAGACAGAGTCGTATTGAAGCAGTTGGTTGCGGAGGAGACAACAAAGTCAGGCATCGTATTGCCAGGACAGAACAAGGAGAAGCCACAGCAGGCAGAGGTGATCGCTGTCGGACCGGGCGGAGTCGTTGATGGGAAAGAGATCAAGATGGAAGTCAAGGTTGGAGATAACGTGATCTTCTCCAAGTACTCAGGAACAGAGGTAAAGATCGACGAGGAAGAGTACATCATCGTAAAGCAGAATGACATCTTGGCGGTTATTCAGTAATTAAGCAGGATCCAAAATGCTGTAAAGAATACAGTTCAGGCAAACGATCAATCAATTTTAGAATATGGAGGATGATTCAATCATGGCAAAGGAAATCAAATACGGAGCAGAGGCTCGTAAGACATTGGAGACAGGTGTAAATAAGCTGGCAGATACCGTAAGTGTGACATTGGGACCCAAAGGAAGAAATGTCGTTCTTGACAAGTCTTTTGGCGCACCGCTGATCACGAATGACGGTGTTACGATCGCAAAGGAGATCGAGCTTGAAGATGCGTTTGAGAACATGGGTGCACAGCTTGTCAAGGAAGTTGCTACCAAGACAAACGATGTGGCAGGTGATGGTACGACAACAGCGACTGTTCTCGCACAGGCAATGATCAACGAGGGAATGAAGAACCTGGCAGCAGGTGCAAATCCTATCATCTTGAGAAAAGGAATGAAGAAAGCTACAAACTGTGCAGTGGAAGCGATCGCGGCTATGAGCTCGAAGGTGAACGGAAAGCAGCACATCGCAAGAGTTGCGACGGTATCTTCCGGCGACGAGGAAGTAGGCAATATGGTAGCGGACGCTATGGAGAAGGTTTCCGGAGACGGCGTTATCACGATTGAAGAGTCCAAGACGATGCAGACGGAGCTCGATCTCGTGGAAGGTATGCAGTTTGACCGCGGATATATCTCAGCTTACATGGCGACAGACATGGATAAGATGGAAGCAACCTTGGAAGATCCGTATATCTTGATCACAGACAAAAAGATTTCTAATATTCAGGAGATCCTGCCGGTACTGGAGCAGGTGGTACAGTCCGGTGCAAAGCTTTTGATCATTGCTGAGGATGTTGAGGGCGAGGCACTCACAACACTGATCGTCAACAAGCTTCGTGGCACATTCAATGTGGTAGCTGTGAAAGCTCCTGGATATGGTGACAGAAGAAAGGCTATGCTCGAGGATATCGCGATCCTCACAGGTGGTCAGGTGATCAGTGAGGAACTGGGTCTTGACCTCAAGGAAGCGACTTTGGAGCAGTGCGGACGCGCAAAATCAGTAAAGGTTCAGAAAGAAAATACAATTATCGTTGACGGTGAGGGCGACAAGGCAGCGATCGATGCCAGGATCTCACAGATCAAGAAGCAGGTTGAGGAGACAACATCTGACTTTGACAAGGAGAAGCTGCAGGAGAGACTTGCAAAGCTTGCAGGCGGTGTGGCAGTGATCCGTGTCGGCGCAGCGACAGAGACAGAGATGAAGGAAGCAAAGCTGCGTATGGAAGATGCGCTCAACGCGACAAGGGCAGCAGTGGAAGAAGGCATCATCGCAGGCGGCGGATCTGCATATATCCACGCGTCCAAGAAGGTTGCAGAGCTTGTTGACACGCTTGAAGGAGACGAAAAGACAGGGGCAAAGATCGTTTTGAAGGCACTGGATGCACCGCTGCACATCATCGTTGCAAACGCTGGTCTCGAAGGAAGCGTGATCGTAAACAAGGTGAGAGAGTCACAGGCAGGTGTCGGCTTTGACGCTGCAAAGGAAGAGTATGTAGACATGGTTGAGGCTGGTATCCTTGATCCGGTTAAGGTTACAAGAAGTGCATTGCAGAATGCATGTTCTGTAGCGAGCACACTTCTCACGACAGAGTCTGTTGTGGCGAACATCAAGGAAGACACTCCGGCAATGCCGGCAGGCGGTCCTGGAATGGGCGGAATGATGTAATTCATATAAGGGGGGCGCAGGAACTGCGTTCCCCCGTTTTTATGCACAGGGGTGCGTAAGGAAATTAGCAGCGCTGCTGCACGCACCCCGCGCGCGAGTAGTGGAAGATGGCTCTTCCCTACTCGATTGCACACGGGCACCCCGAGGAAGAATGTCATCAAACCAATAAATCGGTTCGCTGACGGGTGCCCGGCACGCGAGTAGTGGAGAAGGTCATTCCCCTACTCGATATGAAAGGAATGGGGTATGAAATGGTAGAAAACATCAAGGACTGTGAGCGGATCCACCTGTTCCGGGATATCAGCAAAGAGGAGATCGAGAAGATGTTCCGCTGTTCGAAGACCGTCGAGCGTTCTTTCGAAGACGGGAGTTATGTCTTCCGTCAGGGCGAAACACCCAGGAACCTGTTTCTGGTCATCGAAGGCTCTGTCATGATCTCAAAGGATTTTGCGTCAGGAAAAAGGGATGTGCTCTTCATGATCGGGCAGGGAGATGTCTTTGGGGAGATGTTTCTCTTTGCGGATGCCAAGGCGTACTGGTACGATGCGATCGCACAGGGAAAAGTGAAAGTGCTCGAGATACCCTGGGAATTTTTCTATTGCTTTTGCAGCAACGCCTGTGAACATCACCGCATGATCACCAAAAATATGCTGGAGATTCAGTCTGAAAAAAATTTTACGATGACGAGAAAGCTGCATCTGCTTTCCGGGACGACGCTGCGCGAGCGCATTGCCCTGTGGCTGATCGAGCAGATGGACAGCGGGTGTGCGGATGCAGATACGGTCAGGCTTTCTATGAACAGAGAGGAGCTGGCGGATTATCTGGGCACGACCAGACCATCGCTGTCGAGGGAGCTGATGAAGATGCAGCAGGAACAGCTGATCGAGACGGATAAGAATACGATCAGGATCGTAAACCGCGATGTATTGGAGACTTTGTATTGAATCAGTTTTGTATTTATAAAAATACATAAAAAATTTTAAGATTGTAACAATTGTTACCGAAATTTCTCCCGGAATCAAATATACTAAAATCACAAAAGAACAGAGCATCAAAACAGAACACAAAAAACAATCAGGTTATTTTATAAAAAGGAGGAATTATCATGACAGATAACGCACAGGTAAGCAACTTAGTCAATCTTTTGGACGGATATGCAACAAAGGGTGGTCATCATCTCAATGTGAATGTTCTCAATAGGGACACATTGTTGGATGCACAGAAGCATCCGGAGAATTATCCACAGCTCACGATCCGGGTATCAGGCTATGCTGTAAACTTTATCAAACTGACACCGGAGCAGCAGGCGGACGTTATTTCCAGAACGTTCCACGAGGCAATTTAAGTTTTGACGATCCATCATATTTTGTAAAATTCCATTGGCAGACACCGCCCGCGAGGGCGGTGTTTTGTGTTTAGGGACAAAAACAATAGACAGGAAACACAAAACAGTATGAAATAGAGATATCTATGCAAAAAGGAGTGGATGAAAAATGACGTTGGAATTGAGCCTGAGAACAGCGTTTAGCATCATACCATTGATTGGTGCAGTGATACCGCTGATCGGTATCTTTGTTCTCATGAGTAAGGAGCAGAACAGCTCATCAACGAATCTGATGGTGGCAAACATCGGCTGTCTGATCATGAATGGAGCCTACTGTCTGATGCTTCGGACAAACAATCCTTCCGAGGCGACACTGGCGTTGAAAATGGAATATCTCGGAAATTTTCTGTTTTATTTTTTCTTTATCAAATTTATTCTGTCGTATATGCAGATCGATTCACGGCACAAGACAGTGAGGGTGTTCACAAAAATATGGCTGGCGTTTGAGGCGTTTGCCCTGCTTATCATGTGGGATGATAAGAGACGTGAAAAAGCATTCGGAGAGATGGATTTTGGTGAGGATGTCACATATGGGTATCACTTTCTGAGCAAAGAGGGCGGTGTCGTATATGCGATCCGATATAGTTTTCTGACAGCTCTTCTGCTCGCATTGATCATCTATATGATCGTGAGGAGGATACAGCTGCGCAAACAGGGGGGGAACAGAGAAGTATAATCTGTCACATCTGATCATTGCGAAGTTTGTAGTCATCATACCGCTTGCGCTGGAACTCTTGTTCAGTTTTAACTTTGAGGTAGTTCCACTCTTTTCTGCGGTTGCGGTGCTGCTGATCATTGTGAGTGTCGTTGAGGGGGATATCTTCAATATCCTTGATATAGGGCGGGGCTGGATGGTTGAGAACTTTGATGCCCTGTTTCTGGTTGCGGACAAATCCTACGGTTATCTTGATTCCAACAAATATGCAAGGGAGAATTTCGAGGAGCTTTCAGGGATCCATAAAGGTGAGAAACTTCCATGGCAGATAGAACAGCTTTTTAAGTCAGAGGAAGAGGAGATCATCATTGAAGACAAACATTATAAGAAATATATCAAGGATCTGAACATACGCGATAGGATCCGAGGCCATGCGATGATCCTCATTGATCTGACAGAGAACTACAATATGATGGAACAGTTAAAGGAGGCAAAACTCCATGCGGAGGAGGCAAATGAGTCCAAATCCAATTTTCTGTCAAATATGTCGCACGAGATCCGCACACCGATGAATGCCATTGTGGGAATGACAGAGATCCTTCTTCGAAGTGATCTGAGCGAACAGGACAGGGGATATCTGATGAACATCAAGAACTCCGGGGCTTCGCTGCTCACGATCATCAATGATATTCTTGACTTCTCCAAGATTGAGTCGGGCAAGCTTGAGATCGTGGAGGAGGAGTATGAACCGATGTCCATGCTGAGTGATCTCAGCATGATATTTCTCAACAGGATCGGAGACAAACCGATAGAACTTATGTTTGATATTGAC
>CAJUQU010000172.1 GCA_910588595.1 uncultured Lachnospiraceae bacterium
GTAAAAATGCCGTGTCTATTAGTTTCAATTATTCTTCGTGAAACAACCCTGCTGCAAATGTTGATCCTATTATAACAGGAAGCCGAAGGCTGACCTGTTACAAGCATAGTAACAACGAGCTTCGTACAAAGTCCCTGACCGAACATCGCATATTGTCATCCGCAATGCATTTATGAGGATTTTCACATACGGATCACCGATCTCGTTCCAATCGAGCAGGGGAGCGACCTTCCAGCGCGATGCAAAAGCGCGTGTACTCCCCATAACAGCTCTCGACAGAGAGCTCATGCCCCAGCTTTCCTGCGATCCTGTCCGCCATGTACAGCCCCATCCCGGTCGATCTATACCTGCCATTGTGGTAGTTGCCGCCTGTGTAGCCCTTCTCGAAAACGCGTCTGATGTCACACTCCCTGATCCCCTCACCATTGTCCTCGATATATAGCTTCACCGCAGAATCTTCCTCAAAAAATCCTGCAGCGGTTTCTGTCTGCCGGGCTTCTGTCTGCCCTTGCATTTTCTCCGTCCAGAAACGGATATGATGCTCTCTCTCCAGTGCCGCATATTTGACGGCATTGCTCAGGATCTGGTCTAAAATGTAGGTGAGCCAGTCTTCATCCGTATAGACTGTCACACCCTCGATCCGCATGTCTATCTGAAATTTCTTTTGGATCAGAAAGAACTGGTTATTTCTGATGGACGCCCTGACACATTTTTCGAGCGGAACCTGCCGGATCTGCATGTCAAACAGCGGACTCTGCAGCCTGCATCCCTGCATCATCATGTTCATCTGCCAGTTCATCCGTTCCAGCTGCTCCCTCATATCGGTTCTGACATCTGCATCCCGGATCTTTTCGGATATGAGCAGTGCCGCTGAGAGCGGGATCTTGAACTCGTGACACCACTTTGCCACATAGTCCTGAAGGTCACAGTTCTCTGCAAATTTCTCCTGAAGACGTTTTTCGAGGATCAGAAGATCGTGTGCGAATACCTCCCGGTCATCCGGGTAGTCCAGCGCCTCTCCGATCAGATCATTCTCCCGCAGAAACACCTTTTTCCTGCGCTCTTTTTTCCGGAAAGCAAAAAAAGCCGTACCCTCCACAACTGCCAGAAACACCAGCAGCAGGTCAAGATACAGCAGATATTCCACCTGCGTCGTCCGCATCAAAAGCAGGAAATACATATTAAAGCTCAGCGCGAAGAAGAACAAGACGGCATACGCCCTCCACTTTCTTTTGAACCATTTCAGCATGATCATCTTATCTGTAATCCCTGTCCCCTCTATCTTTATTTTGCCTCATTTTTATCCACAACTTATTCTCAACTTATCCTCGATCCATCCTCACTTTTATCCTCATCGTTATCGCATTCACCGTTCGTTCTGCGATCAATATCGTCCTTTTCCCGCGCTGTTATTCCACATAATACCCCTGCCCTTTTTTGGTGTGTATCACGTCCTCGCCGCACTCGGACTTGAGTTTTGTGCGCAGCCTGCTGATGATCGTGGTCAGCGCCGCGTCCGTGACATACTCGTCCGTGTTCCACAGTTCCATCATCAGCTCATCGCGCGTCACGACGTCCGGTCTGTTCTCGACGAGGCGCGCAAAGAGACGCCGCTCCGATTTTGTGAGTTCGATTTCTGTCTGCCCGTCAGACGCAGGCGGATCCTCTGCGCAGCCACACTGTTTTGTGTAGTACAAACTCTGCGCGGCACAGTCAAAACACAGTCCCGCCGCGAGATAGATGCACTCCCGCACCTTGTACTCGTAAGTCCGCCGCAGCATCGCCTCGATTTTGGCGCGCAAAAGTTCCATGCGGAGCGGTTTCTCCACATAGTCATCACCGCCCTGCGCGATCGCCATGATCTTGTCCCTGTCATCGTCCCGGCTGCTGATGTAGATCACGGGAACCTTGGAGATCTGTCTGATCTGGCTGCACCAGTAAAACCCATCGTGAAAAGGCAGGTTGATGTCCATCAGGACAAGCTGCGGCCTGATCGCCGCAAACTCCTGCAGTATATCGTTAAACCGCTCTGCCACAGCCGCCTCATATTGCCACCTTTCGAGAGCCAGGCTGATCTCCCTTGCAAGCGACGCGTCGTCCTCGATAATCATGATCTTTAACTTTGTATCCATCCTGACCACTGACTCCATTCCTCCAGCATAAAGAACTGTTCTGAAATGTGGCTGCGCCCTCACAGCAGCATCCTGCAAAAGCTGCAGCCGCCATTTTTTACCGTTCCTGATGAATCCATTATACATCCTTGATGCCGACATGAAAACAAAAATCAGCAATATTACATAAATGTAAGGAACTGCCCAGAAACAGCAGGAAAATGTCCGCGGCACTCACGCACCCCGGACATTTTCCTGCCTTATTTCTGCCGAACAGTTCCTTATCTGAACTTCACCGCAGTCCCGTACGCCATGACCTCCGCCGCACCCTGCATGACTGCTGCCGATGCGTACCGGATATTCACCACTGCGTCCGCGCCAAGCTTCTCCGCCTCCTCGACCATGCGCTTGGTGGCGAGCGCTCTCGCCTCGTTCATCATCTCCGTATACCCCTTGAGCTCACCGCCCACCAGCGTCTTGAACCCCTGCGTGATGTCCTTCCCGACATTTTTTGACTGGATCGTACTGCCCTTGACGAGCCCTAACATCTCCAGTTCCTTTCCGCTAATGTAATCAGTATTGACTAAGATCATCTTCTTCTCCTCCTTTAATCTCTTTGATCCTGCTTATCAAAACACCTGTCATCACCACAGCCAATGCAAGAGGTATCACAACCATCAATACCTTGATCAGAGTGGGAATGCCGGGTATCTTCACGAAAAATACTGCGATTCCGATATAATACAACGTTATGACCAGCGCAACCACGATCGGTGCGATCATCTTTTTCCAATGGTTCATACCCACGCCCCCTTTCGCCTGGAGCTTCCTATATGTCAATCTCCAGCGGTTTGTCTATTTCGTCCGAGACATACTTCCCGTTTTTCTTCCGCTGCCGCACGCACTCCGTCAGGAGATACTCGATCTGTCCGTTGACAGACCGGAAGTCGTCCTCCGCCCACGCTGCGACCGCGTCGTACAGCTTTGCGGAAAGTCTGAGCGGCACCTGTTTTTTGCCCGAATCACCCATAGTATCATTCCTTTAATAAAAATCTTTAATAAAGACTTCCTGAGTTCACGATCGGCTGCGCATCGCGGTTTCCGCAGAGCACTACCAGCAGATTGGACACCATCGCAGCCTTGCGCTCCTCGTCGAGCTCCACAGTGTGGTTCTCGCTGAGGCGGTCCAGCGCCATCTCGACCATGCCGACCGCACCGTCCACGATCATCTTCCTTGCGTCAATGATAGCAGATGCCTGCTGCCTCTGCAGCATCACCGCAGCGATCTCCGGCGCATACGCGAGGCACGTGATGCGCGCCTCCACCACTTCAATGCCCGCGTCCGCTACCCGTTTCTGGATCTCGTCACGGATCTTCCCAGCCACGATCTCGCTCGAACCGCGCAGGCTTCCCTCATCCGCAACGCCGTCTCCTGTCGTGTCGACATTGGGCGCGACATCATACGGATAGATCCGCACGATATCCCTGAGTGCACTGTCGCACTGCAGCGACAGGAATTCCTTGTAATTGTCCACGTTAAATACCGCTTTTGCCGTGTCCACGACCTTCCATGTGACCGCGATCCCGATCTCGATCGGATTTCCGAGACAGTCATTGATCTTCTGCTTGTTGTTGTTCAAGGTCATGATCTTTAGGGAGATCTTGTTGCTCCCCGCCTCCATGCCCGCGCTCACCGCATTGTTGGTGATCGCAAGGACAGAAGCAGGCGCGTTCACGTCACCGCTCTGGCTCAGTTTCGTCTTTGCCGCCGGGTTGACACTGGTACAGAACGGATTGACAAAATAGAAACCGTCCTCCTTCAATGTCCCCACATATCTGCCGAACAATGTGAGCACCAGCGCCTCCTGCGGTTTCAGCACTTTGAGCCCGCAGCAGAGTACAAACGCCGTGAGCACCAGCACGATCCCCGCGACGAGCAGCGCGATCCCTGCTGCCAGCTTCAATGCTTTGCTGTTTCCCGCGATCAGGATCGATCCGAAGACAATGCCCGCGACCGACACCACAAACAGCAGCAGAATGCCCACCAATGCCGCCATACCGTTCTTTTTCTTTGATAGCACCTTCTCTTTCATATGTATCACTCCTTTGAAAGTTCCTTTCATATGCTCTTGATTTCTTTTGATATCATCATGATATCATATTAAAATCATTTTGTCAATGACAAAAGTTGCATATAAAAAAATCGCATAAAAAAATCGAGCAGGGGAATGACCTTCTCCCCTACTCGCGCATATTCCTTTTGTCATTCCCTGCAAGCCGCATACTTTGCAAGCACACTGAAAATCTTTTCCATGTCAAAAGGCTTTGTCAGATGATCGTTCATCCCCGCCTCCCTTGTCTGCCTGATATCCTCCTCGAAATCATTCGCAGTCAGCGCCAGGATCGGGATCGTCCCTGCGTCGGACCGCTGCATCGCGCGGATCTGCTTCGTGGCTGACACGCCATCCAGCACCGGCATGTGCATGTCCATCAGGATCACGTCAAATGTTCCCGGCGGATTGCCGCAGAACAAGTCGACCGCCACCTGTCCGTCCGCCGCTTCCGTGACGATCAATCCCCTCTCCTTTAAGACTTCCTGTACGATATCCCGGTTCAGCTCATTGTCCTCGACGATCAACACTTTCATCCCGACAAGCACATCCGTCTCGTCTCCCCGGGTATTCATTTCATTTTCTGATTGCTGTAATCCTTTTTCCATATATGCGCCTCATCCAATCCTTTTACTTTGACATGCTGCGTCCGCAGACGCTCTCCATGCGCCCCTGTGCACTGTCAGGAGACTGACCGTTCTGCCATCTGATCTGTTCCTCTTCGATGGTCGGATACCGCACCAGCGCCCTGCCCTCCAGATCCTCGGCGTACATATCTACCGCGGTGATCTGGTGATTGTCATAGGTGGTATAATAGTAGATCCCCCTGCCGGCATTGCAGCACGATGTATAGATCGTCGTCTCATATCCCCCATCGTCCAGCTCACAGCAGCCGCGCTGCTGATCCACGGAGCCCAGTATATGGAAAAACTGGCTGACATCCGCCATTTCTCCCCCTGCGCTGACAGCGTTCATCTTGACAAACGCAGCCCTGACAAACCGGGACTGCGAGGACAGATCCCCCGGAAGCCCGATCGCGCCCATCCCGCGGCAGTACTGGCTCAGCTCCAGCCCCGGGGCAAATGTATTTTGCGGCGCCTTCGCCGAGAGGTGCATATAGTTATTCAATGCAAACATTTGTTTATCAAACGGTGGATTGTTGGTCAGCACCCCCACCGGATTGTCATAAATCTTTATGCCCTCCGCTACCGACTCCACCGTAACCGACTCCGCACTGTCCGCGATCAGCCAGTGCAGCTGTGCCGGCGGCAGCTGGTCGCTGAATGCGGCGTTTGTGATGTTGATCCTTGCCAGCAGCTCCCGCGCCTGTCTCACCGTGGCACACTGGCTCAGGATCCACGGTATCAGCTCATACTGTGCGATATTGTCCTTTCCTTCCTCACAGTCTCTGTAGACAGCGCTTCCCACGAAATTCAGACCTGCCATCCCCAGACCTTTCTCATTGACCGCATCATAATACAGCGGATAATCCGCTGTCACATACGCCATGCCGATCATCGCAAAGTGCGGACCAGCCGCTTTCTCTTCCGCAAAATGGAACGGATAGTTCCTGGGCGTCACTGTCACCTCATCCCCGTACGAGAAATCATTGTCCAGAGTGCGCCCGAAATAAAAGTCCGCCGTCCTGTAGGCTGCTGCTGTGCACATAAAATGTCCTCCCCGCTGGAAACTGCGGCTGTCCGGCACGCTCACCGCACGGCGTGCCTCTGCCGCCATGCCGTCCCCAGACAGCCCTCTATATTACATTATACTTGTTTTTCGCCATAATATCAATGAGGAGGACAGAAATTTTATGCGCTGGCGTAGCAGTTCAGCCTTCGGCTTCCTGTTACAGGCATCAAGCCATGCAAAAACCGCTTCGCGGTTGGCTTGATGCATCCAGGCCGCTATGCTTTCTCACGGACTTCGCAGCGTAGTGCGAAGTCCCGGGCTGAACTGTTACGCGCTGGCTTTCATCGCGCTGGCTTTCATGACAAGAATGTCGTCGACCTTCACGCCGAGCACTGCCGCCAGCACCACCAGATTGTCGATCGTGGGCAGCGCCGTCCCGTGCTGCCACTTGTACAGCGCCTGCGGTGTGGAGAATCCAAAGATCTCCTGCAGCTGCCGCACAGACAGCCCTGCCTGTATCCTCAGTTCCGTGATATGCTGCCCCGTCTTAACCATGTCTATGGTTGGTATCGTGACCATTTTTGTTTCCTCCTGTTCCGGTGCTTGACCAGAACAGGAGTTTTCCATTCTAGTCAGACGCCTTAAAATTATAGATCGGTTTCATGATGTCGATGACATCCACTGATTCCCTGATGACATCGATGATATCCGCCAGGGACTTATACGCCATCGGCGCCTCATCGAGAGTCGCCGCGTTGACACAGGTCGTGTAAATACCCTCCATTGTTTTCCTGTAGTCGTCCAGCGACAGATTTTCCTTTGCCCTGGTGCGCGACATCAGGCGTCCTGCCCCGTGCGGCGCGGAATAGTTCCACTCCGGATTGCCCCTGCCGACCGCAAGCACGCTCCCGTCCCTCATGTTGATCGGGATCAGCACTTTCTCGCCCTTGTGGGCTGCGATCGCACCCTTTCGCAGGATCATCTCCTCTGTGTCAATATAATTGTGAATGGTATGAAATGCATCCGAGCCTGTCATACCTGTTCGCTCCAGGATCACCTCTGCCATCTTCTCCCGGTTACGTCTCGCAAACTGCTGGCAGATCTCCACATCGTGCAGATAATCCTCGAGATAGGTCCCGTAGAGATAGCACAGATCCTCCGGAATCAGGCAGTCGCGGCGCTCCCACTTGAGATCCTTCAATGCCGCCTGGATCTCATTTCTGCGTCCCGCCTCCTTGTACGCTGTGATCAGCGCCTCCCTTTGCTTAAAATACTCCTCCTTGCCGCTATGCAGTTCGACTGCGAGGTGCTGGTAGATATCTGCCACCTGCTTTCCGAGATTCCTGCTGCCGGAGTGGATCACAAGGTACTTTGTCCCGTCCTGTGCCATATCCACCTCGATAAAATGATTTCCGCCGCCCAGCGTTCCGATGCTGCGCTCCAGACGCTTCGCATCTTTCAGACTCCGGTAGCAGCGCAGCTGCAGCAGATCAAACCGCTCCTGTCTCCCCTCCCACACATTCTTGCCCGAAGGGACAAAGTGTGCCGCCGCGTCCATTTTCTCAAAATCAATATCCCCTCTGCCAAGGTTCACCGTGTACATACCGCATCCGATATCCACGCCGACCACATTCGGCACCGCCTTATCCGTGATCGTCATCGTCGTTCCGATCGTGCAGCCCTTGCCCGCATGGACATCCGGCATGATGCGAATCCGGCTCCCCTGCGTGCACTCGTAATCGCACATCCTGCGGATCTGCTCGACCGCCTCGTCCTCCACGACCTTCGCGTAGCACAGCGCTGTGTTCACTTTTCCCTTAATCTCCAATACGTCGTTCTCCAACATTTTTCCCTTCCTTTCTATTTATATAGCCCCTCGGAATCTCCCTTGCCCCTGCTATTGTGATTCATCTTCAGTCATATGCGCAAAAATTTGATCAACGTACGCTTTATAAATTGCACATCTGACCAAAAACCTTCCCCCAATATCAGGCACAATGAGACTTCGAACGCCTATTTAGTCATATATGTTTCTTGTTTCTATGAGTACTAACATGCCGCCGGACAGCGAAATAACTTTTTCCTCTGCTCAGAGCGCATTTCAAAATCCTGTGCAATCTGTGCCAATTATATTCTTACAGATTCTTAGGAAGTGTCAAGAATTACTTTTTATTGTATACATTACACCACTTTACAAGTTTTTTAATAAAAAAAGTATCGTACAGGACTTTCTGAT
>CAJUQU010000173.1 GCA_910588595.1 uncultured Lachnospiraceae bacterium
AGAGCAGAGGACTGAAAATCCTCGTGTCACTGGTTCGATTCCGGTTCTGGGCACTTGAGCAATTCAGAGATGTATATGTTATGTGGCGCGCTGGACAGCGTGTTTTTTTATTTAAAAATTTCTTAAGAACCTTTTTTATTAAAGAAATATATGATAAAATATAAGTCTGGCAATAACTATTCGTCACGGTTTTGTGCAATAAAGTAAAGACTGAGCGAGAAATCAAAGATACGGATATCTTTGATCAGGATCTCCGTCACGGCAGACGGGTAGGAGTTAGAGTGAAATATAAAATTTCACCATCCTGATTTGTACGCCTGCTGAAGCAGGCAGATGGGAGTTAGAGTGAAATATAAAATTTCACCATCCTGATTTATACGCCTGCTGAAGCAGGCAGATGGGAGTTAGTGTGAAACTTAACAGTTCTAAGGCAGCAAAAGACACTGCCTAAGAACTATTCAGTTTCCCACAGGAAAAACGCAAAAGACTGCGTTTTTCATTTCTATTTGAGCCGCCTTAGGCGGCATGGGGGATAATATGAAAATAGGAGAGAATGTATGTACGAGTATGAATTAAACAAATACGCCAATGATATCTTTGAGTCAGAAAATTTTAGGAGCACAAAGAAATATATTCAGCATGGTAATATGTCAGTGCAGGAGCACTGTATCAATGTTGCCAGGACGAGTTTGTATATAAGGGATAAGTTCAAAATAAAATGCAATTCAAGGGATTTGGTCAGGGGGGCTCTACTGCATGATTACTTTCTGTATGACTGGCATAAGAGTGACAGGGTAAACTCCCACAGGCTGCATGGATTTTTCCATCCGGCAAGAGCTTTGTACAATGCAGGTAAGGAGTATCATCTAACTGCGAGGCAGAAGGATATCATCATAAAACACATGTGGCCGTTGACGGTGATACCGCCTATGTGCAGGGAAGCATGGATCGTGACATCCGCGGACAAATACTGCTCCTTGTTGGAAACCTTGCATATACATAGAGGCAGGATCCACAATCAGAGAGAAAAAAGAAAATATGCCTTTATGGGTATTATTAACCACAAGGCAGCATAATAACCAGAGAGCAGAGAGAAAATAGACAGGGACATATATGTGTATGCCTTAGATCTTGCATAGATGGAGGTGCACATTAGAATTTTAAAGAAAGGAATAATACATTTTATGAGGAAAACAAAGATTATCTGTACGATTGGTCCAGTATCTGAGAGTGAAGAAAAGTTAAAAGAACTGCTGCTTGCAGGGATGAATGTGGCACGGTTTAACTTTTCACACGGGAATCATGAGGAGCACCAGATTAAGCTGGAGCGCGCAAGAAAAGCTGCAAAAGAACTGGGGCTTCCACTTGCGACAATGCAGGATACGAAGGGACCCGAGATCAGACTGCGGGATTTCGAGGGTGGGAAGGTTTTTCTTGAAA
Source organism: uncultured Lachnospiraceae bacterium (assembly GCA_910588595.1). GTDB lineage: Bacteria > Bacillota > Clostridia > Lachnospirales > Lachnospiraceae > COE1. The sequence continues at coordinate 1,441 of CAJUQU010000173.1, forward strand.
CAGGTGCTATGTTCCGCCTTACGACCGAGGAGGTCATGGGGACAGCAGACCGTGCAACGATTACTTATAAGAATCTGAAAAAAGATGTAGAGATCGGAAAGAGCATATTGATCGATGATGGTTTGATCGAACTTACGATCAAGGCAATCGAGGACACAGATATTGTCTGTGAAGTGGTAAACGGAGGGTATGTATCCAATCATAAAGGAATCAACGTGCCAGGAGTGATCCTTTCTATGCCATATATCAGTGAAGTTGATAAGGATGATATCATCTTTGGTGTGAAGATGGGGTATGATTATCTCGCCGCATCTTTTGTGCGGTGTGCAGATGATGTTCTTGCTGTCAAGGAATTGATCAAGGAACATGGCGGCAGAATGAAGGTAATTTCAAAGATTGAGAATATGCAGGGAATTGATAATCTTGATGAGATCCTTGAGGCTTCTGACGGCATTATGGTGGCAAGAGGCGATATGGGGGTTGAGATTCCGCTGGAGGAAGTCCCTGTATTGCAGAAGAAGATGATCAAGAAAGCGCTGCAGCTTGGAAAGATCGTTATAACAGCAACGCAGATGCTTGATTCTATGATCAAGAATCCGAGACCGACCAGGGCGGAGACGACGGATGTGGCAAATGCGATATACGATGGGACATCTGCGATCATGCTCAGCGGAGAGAGTGCTGCCGGCGCCTATCCAATCGAGGCTGTGAAGACGATGAGCAGGATCGCAGAGCGCACAGAGGAAGATATCTGCTATGCAGACAGGCTGAGAGAGAGGAGCCATGGCTGGGTGAACAATGAGGAAGTCACCACGGCAATCTGCCATGCCTGCTGTACAACTGCTATAGATCTGAATGCAAAAGCGATCATCACTGTAACAATGTCTGGATTTACAGCAGGTATGATATCAAAATACCAGCCTGGGTGTATGGTGATCGGCTGTGCAGTCGATGAGATGGTATATCGTCAGATGGCGCTTATGTTTGGCGTCAGTCCGCTTCTGATCGAAAAGAAGGATGATGCGGAGGAGCTGTTTGCTGCGGCAGTCAAGGCAAGTGTCGACGCAGGTCTGATCAGCCATGGGGACAAGGTAGTGATCACTGCGGGTGTACCTTTGGGAGTTGCTGGAAATACAAACATGGTCCGCGTTGTGGAAGTCTAAAATTCCCCGAAATAATTTATCAGCGGGACTTTGGCTATCGAAGGAATGGAAAAACAAAGGTTCCATCTTATAGAGGAGATACCTCGCCGTCGGAAATGGTTGAGGCTTTGGAAAAGAGAAGGATTTATTGAGAGGTGTTCAATGCGTGAGCGAGGTGAAGGATAGATGGACTTTAAGGTAAATGAAGTGCAGCAGACTGTACCGGTGCAGCAGACACAGACTGCGCAGCCAACAGATGACTCTTTTAAATTTATGCTGGCGAGCAATATTGAGGAGGCAGGACTTGCGGAGCGGCTGAATCTCATGATGGAAGAGATCGTGATGCAGGGGGATAAGATCGTGAAGCGCATGGATGTGCGCGACATGCGAAGGTACCGCACTTTGATCAAGGAATTTATGAATGAGATTGTCAACCGATCACACAAATTTTCGAGGGAAAATTTTCTGGACAGGCGCGGACGGCACAGAGTATATGGGATTATCAGGCTTGTTGACGAGAAACTTGACGAACTTGCACAGGAGCTGGTGAGTGAGGAGTGTGACAAGATTGCAATCCTTGCCAAGGTAGATGAGATCCGCGGATTACTGCTCGATATTTTCGCATGATATCACTTTGGGCAAATGTGATGCAAGGCGGTTGACTGGATAGTGACAAATGCTTAAAACGCGGTATTTTCAGTGTGGATTTGAGAACAGCCAAAGAAGGATCAGCGTTGCTGTAAGTATCTGTGAGGGGAAAAATGGAAATAGGATCGGGAACAGAATGTGTGACATGGAGTGATGTGATAGGGCAGAAGCAGCTTACAGATAATCTGCAGAGTGCCATAACACACAATAAAATCTCACATGCTTATCTGGTACAAGGTGAAAAGCTTTCGGGAAAGCGCATGATCGCAGATATTTTTGCGAGGGCGCTTCAGTGTGAGTGTGATCAGGAACAGGATGAGCATCAGTTTACTTTGTTTGACTTTGGCGGCGACAGTGCGCATACAGAGAAGTCAGATCTGGAAAGTAATGTGGACAGTGACCGTATGGAGAAAACTGACACAAGTGTCAGAATCTGCCCATGCAACAAGTGCAGATCATGCAGACAGGCTGTGAATGGGAACCATCCGGACATCATATATGTTGTACATGAGAAACCCAATGTGATATCGGTGGACAATATCAGACAGCAGGTCAATGGGGATATCGCGATCAAACCATACAGTGGCAATTATAAGATTTATATTATAGACGAGGCGGAGAAGATGAATGTGCAGGCGCAGAATGCGCTCTTAAAGACATTGGAGGAGCCGCCCGAATACGCTGTGATCTTACTGCTTGCAACCAGGGCAGAAGCAATGCTTCCGACTATTTTGAGCAGGTGCGTTCTGCTGAACACAAAACCAGTTTCAGACGATCTGATCAAGAGATATCTGATGCAAAAGATCCAGATACCGGATTACAGGGCTTCGATCTGTGCTTCCTTCGCGCGGGGAAATGTGGGGCGGGCGATCGAGCTTGCCTCCAATGAGACTTTTGATCACATGAAATCGTCCGCACTTGGGATTTTGAAAAACATACGAGATATGGAGATCAATCAGATCGCGTCCGAAGTAAAAAAGGTAAACGAGGAAAAATTTGACACAAATGATTATCTTGATCTGTGTTTCATATGGTTCCGAGATGTGTTATTATATAAAGCATGTGGTTCGCATGGCGGCAGGAATCAGATCATCTTCAAGGAGGAAGTATCGGATATAGCCAATGCTGCCAGAAAGTACAGTTATGAGGTGATCGAGAGAATCATCCGCTCCATAGACAGGGCAAGAAGCAGGATCGCGGCGAATGTAAACTTTGACCTGACGATGGAGCTGATGTTTCTGGACATGAAACAAGGATGAATCCAGATTCCATTATATTGATTAAGGTGAGGTAGATAGATATGGTAAAAGTGATCGGGGTGAGATTTCGGACAGCTGGCAAGATTTATTTCTTTGACCCGCTGCAGTTTGAGATAAAGCGTGGGGATCATGTGATCGTGGAGACAGCGCGCGGTATTGAGTATGGTACTGTGGTAGGGGATCCTAAGGAAATAGAGGAATCGAAGGTCGTACAGCCGTTAAAACCAGTGCTGCGGATCGCGACAAACCGCGATATGGAACAGGAGGCGGCGAATAAGCAGAAGGAGAAGGATGCTTTTAAGATCTGCCTGGAAAAGATCAAGAAACACAATCTGGAGATGAAACTGATCGATGCGGAGTATACATTTGACAACAACAAAGTGCTGTTTTATTTTACTGCGGATGGGCGTATTGATTTCCGGGAGCTGGTGAAGGATCTGGCATCTGTGTTTAAGACCAGGATCGAGCTGCGCCAGATTGGTGTGCGCGATGAGACGAAGATTTTAGGTGGGATTGGGATCTGTGGCAGACCACTTTGCTGCCATGCGCATCTGTCAGAGTTTGTACCAGTTTCGATCAAGATGGCGAAAGAGCAGAATCTATCGCTGAATCCGACTAAGATCTCCGGAGTATGCGGGCGCTTGATGTGCTGTTTAAAGCATGAGGAGGAGACGTATGAGTATCTCAACAGAAAGCTGCCCAATGTGGGGGATTTTGTGACGACAGATGACGGGCTGAAAGGGGAGGTGCACAGTGTGAATGTACTTCGCCAGCTGGTGAAGGTGGTCGTTGAGGTGGATGACGAGAAGGAAATACACGAGTACAAGGTAGAGCAGCTTCGGTTTAAGAGGCGTCATAAGAAAGATAAGAATGACAATATGAGCAACGAGGAGCTAAAAGAGCTCAGGGAACTTGAAAAGCTCGAAAAACAGGAGAAGGACGCGAAATCCAAGCTATAGGGGTTTACGAATGGACGTGGAGATAAAGGAAAAGGAACGCATTGATGATCTGCAGCGCAATGGGTATCAGATCATCCAGGATCCTGAAAAATTTTGTTTTGGCATGGATGCGGTGCTGCTCAGCGGTTTTGTGCGGGTAAAGTCCGGGGCAAAAGTGCTGGATATGGGAACAGGAACGGGTATCATTCCGCTGCTGGTGGAGGCAAAAACGCAGGCTGCGCATATCAGCGCGATTGAGATACAGGAGGAAAGCGCTGATATGGCAAGACGCAGCGTTCGGCTTAATGGGTTGGAGAACAAGATTGATATTGTGACAGGGGATCTGAGAGAAGCAGATAAGTTTTTTGACGCTGCTTCTTTTGATGTGATAACTTGTAATCCTCCGTACATGATCGGGCAGCACGGTCTGACCAATCCAGATGCACCGAAAGCGATCGCACGGCACGAGATCCTCTGTACACTGGAGGATGTGGTCAGGACAGCCGCTAAGCTGTTAAAACCAGGAGGGGCTTTCTGCATGGTCCACAGACCGTTTCGGCTGGCGGAGATCATTTGTGTGATGACAGAATATAAGTTAGAGCCTAAGCGCATGAAGCTGGTATATCCCTATATCGACAAGGAGCCCAATATGGTACTGATCGAGGGATGCAGGGGCGGTAAGCCGCGCATGACTGTGGAGAAACCTTTGATCGTGTTTCAGGAACCTAATGTATATACGGATGAAATTTGCGATGTATATGGATATTGATGAGGATCATAGATTAGGTGGTGTTATAAATGACGGGAAAACTATATTTGTGTGCGACGCCGATCGGCAATCTGGGTGATATGACACCCCGTATCGTAGAGACACTTCAGATGGTTGATCTGATCGCGGCGGAGGACACGCGCAACAGCATCAAACTGCTGAATCATTTTGATATCCATACACCGATGACAAGCTATCATGAATATAATAAGGTGGAGAAGGCAAATACCCTGATAGGGCAGATGAATGCAGGAAAAAACGTGGCGTTGATCACGGATGCAGGAACGCCTGCGATATCCGATCCCGGAGAAGTGCTGGTGCAGATGTGCTATGAGGCGGGGATCGGGGTGACGTCCCTTCCAGGGGCAGCCGCGTGCATCACGGCACTGACTTTGTCGGGGCTCAGTACGCGCCGTTTCTGCTTTGAGGGATTTCTACCCTCTGATAAGAAGGAGAAGAAAGCAGTTCTGGAAGACTTGAAAAAGGAATCGAGGACGATCATCTTATATGAGGCGCCGCATCACCTGCTGCGGACTTTGAACGAGCTGTATGAGACACTAGGGGAGCGCAGAGTGACGCTGTGCAGGGAGCTGACTAAAAAATTTGAGCAAGTGATGCCTACCACGATCTGCAGTGCGATAGAACTGTATGATCATGAGGAGCCGCGGGGGGAGTATGTACTCGTGGTGGAGGGAAAGAGCCTGACGGAGTTTCAGAAAGAGGAGCAGCAGAGCTGGCAAAAAATCTCGATCGAGGAGCATATGAGGCAGTATGAGTCTCAGGGCATAGACCGCAGGGAAGCTATGAAAAAGGTGGCAAAGGACAGGGGGATCCCCAAGCGGGAAGTGTATCAAAGTTTGTTGGCGAGCGAAGATCAATCGTTGTAAAAGTGTGCAAACAGTACCGTTTAGGGTGTGTTTGAAAAATGTCTGACACCGCGAAGTGGTTTTGCGTGGCTTGATACCTGTAGCGGGAATGATTTTTCAAACACGCTCTAGTAACGAATAAAAATCCATGTAAAATTTGAAATACGAACTGTTTTCGTTATGCAAATGGATTTTTACTGTTTACAAAATATTATAGAAATTTAAGAAAATACGTTGACAAATGTATATAGGAATACTATACTTCTCATAGTCGATACAATGATTGGGATCGTTTCTTAAAATTATGGAACACATCATAAGATAAAGTAGGAATGCATACAATAAAATGTAGAAACTACATGGGCGTTTCGTCAAAATACGACATAGTTGTTAAAGGAGATTTTTGAATGGAAAGAGTATTTGAGATCATTGAAGAACAGTTACATTTAACAGGAATGGAGCTTACGGAGGACTTGGACTTAAAGGATGACCTTGGTGCGGACTCCATCGACTTGGCAGAGCTGGTCATGGCATTTGAGGATGAATATGGGATCAATGCTGATTATGAGGAGATGGACAAGAAGGTCAAGACCGTCGGTGACATAATTGAATTTTTAAAAGAGCAAGGAGCAGATATCTAATGTCTGCTTCTTTTTTTATGCACACGAGCACCCAGGGGAGGAATGTCATCAAACCGATAAATCGGTTCGCTGACGGGTGCCCGGCGCGCAAGTAGGGAAGATGGCTGTTCCCTACTCGATTGCACACGGGCACCCATAGGAGGAATGTCATCAAACCGATAAATCGGTTCGCTGACGGGTGCCCGGCGCGCGAGTAGAGGAGAAGGTCATTCCCCTACTCGATCGCACAGCTCTGTGCCAAGGAAGAATGCCGCAATGCGGTGCACGATTATATGGAAGATATATAATGATAACCCAAATAACTTAAAATTATAGCTAAAAAAGAGAAACTAATCTATAATAGCAATTGGTCATA
>CAJUQU010000174.1 GCA_910588595.1 uncultured Lachnospiraceae bacterium
AGGAGAAATTGAACAAGGCTATTGCACTATAATTCTGCTATAGTAATTTTGCCCGTCAATGCCTTACTTTCTACCATAATAAAAATCGCCTCAAAGCCTAATTTTACAAGCTTTCAAGCGATTTTCCATTCCTGAGGCATCGGGGACTCGAACCCCGGACAACTTGATTAAAAGTCAAGTGCTCTACCACCTGAGCTAATATCCCACATTGATTTAAATGTTTTGCAAGATTGATCGATAACGCCAGTCTTGTTCTGACAAAACTGGGCTAGCTGGATTCGAACCAGCGAATGCAGGGATCAAAACCCTGTGCCTTACCGCTTGGCGATAGCCCAAAAAGGTGGATACTGGGATTCGAACCCAGGGCCTTCAGAGCCACAATCTGACGCGCTAACCAACTGCGCTATACCCACCATATATGAGATAAGGCAAGCTCAATCTCAAACGTGCTCGAAGGGATTCGAACCCCCGACCCACGGCTTAGAAGGCCGTTGCTCTATCCAGCTGAGCTACGAACACATTCCACAATACACTTTTGCGAAACAAGCAACCACTTACAAAAACAGTTGATTTCTGTCAGAGCAATTGATCACCCGCTAAAGCGGGTGATGGGAATCGAACCCACGTATCCAGCTTGGAAGGCTGGTGTTCTACCATTGAACTACACCCGCATATGTTTAAAATCGGAATATAATCGGGGTGACAGGATTCGAACCTGCGACCTCCTGGTCCCAAACCAGGCGCTCTAGCCAAGCTGAGCCACACCCCGTCACTCTTTTTCCAATTTTTATTTCTCACAGCGACGAATATCATTATACACAATATATTTATGTATGTCAACACATTTTTTATCTTTTTTCAATCTTTTTTTATTTTTATGGATCTTGACGGTTGATTCGACGTATTCCAGATTGAATCTTGCCGCGCCGAGATCGTCCACTTCCATGACGATATAGGACGGTTTCCTGTTCTCCTGTCTTGGGTAGGACAGACTTCCCGGGTTGATCGCAGTAATCTCATCCGAAACGTCGATCACAGGCTTGTGCGTGTGACCGTACATCACAATATCTGCCCCCTGTACGATCGCTTCCTTCTTCAACATCTCATTTCCCATATTGATATAGTAGTGATGACCATGCGTTATCATAACACAATACCTGCCTATTTGTAAAGTCTTTTCTGACGGCAGATTTGAAAAAAAGTCATTGTTACCAGCGACCATCTCCACAGGGCACCCCGCTGCCTCCTGAATGGTATACTCGCTCCCCTCGATATCTCCGAGATGTATTACCATGTCAACCGTTCCGACTTTCTGCAGCACTTTGATATAATTTTCATTTTTTCTGTGTGTGTCACTGACGATCAATATTTTCATAATATTCCTCCATGCTGCCAACAAACAGTACACAAATGTTTAGATGGTCTCTTCCGCTGCCCGCTTCAATACTCTTTTCATTTCCTCCAATGCCTTTCCCCGATGGCTGATACGGTTCTTTTCCTCCGGTGCAAGCTCTGCCGAATACATACCATACTCTGGCAGGAAGAAGATCGGATCGTAGCCAAAACCATTCTGCCCCCGCTCCTCATAGCCGATCCTTCCCTCGATGGCGGCTCTGGTCGTATACCTGCTTCCATCCGGAAACACTGCGGCAATGACACAGACAAACCGTGCCGTGCGTTTTTCATCCGGAACCCCTTCAAGCTGCTTGATCAGATTGGCATTTTTGACTGAATAGGGTGTGTCCTCCCCCATATATCTCGCAGAATACACACCTGGCGCCTTATCCAGATAATCGATCTCAAGCCCTGAATCGTCCGCGAGCACGATCGCCTGAACATTGCGCGTTTTAAGTTCCTGGGCAATGGCGGATGCTTTGATCATGGCATTCTCCTCAAACGTTGTTCCATTCTCGGCTATCTCCATATCAATACCAGCTTCCTTCATTGACTGGATCCCGAATCCAAGATCAGCCATGATCATCTGTATCTCTCTCATTTTATCAGCATTTCCTGTCGCAAATATGATCTTATCAGCTTTCATCTGTCCGTTCCTCCTATCCATATATCAAAGCCTTCCTCCATCCCGTCAGAAAGCATTTTTCATACACATGCTAAACAACCTTTATGATATAATCCTGTAAAATGTCTCCCATCGTCTTCACAAGAGCCGCTACTATTTTCTCATTCAATTTGTATTCGTTTTCCACGCCTTCCATATCCTTTTGTATCAATGAAATTTTGATGACTGCAGACGGAACTGTCGCTCCCGATACCAGGGCATGACTGTCGCCCCCCTCCTCAAAGCCGCGCATTTCGATCTGAGTCGTCTCCAGAAACGCCTCCGCCATCACCACTGACAGATGTGTACTGTTATAATCCGGCTTGAAATAAGTCGTGTTACAAATACCTGTCAAGTAGGACTGCTGTCCGTTGTTCTCCTCCACCTGCACACCGAGCACCATGTCTGCACCGATCCTGTTTGCAAACAGGATCACTTCCTCCTGTGAATATTCCTCCTGCATATCGGATGCCAGATAGAGTTTTATGCGGTTGTCCTCAGCAAATCTGTCAATACTCTGTCTCCACTCCGGAAGAGCCAGTCGATTACGGTCATCATAGGGAAACCATATGACTGCAGATGCGGCATAGCTGTCCCCTATTTCCTTAAAATCTACAGTCAATGAGCCGTTTCCCATTGTCAGATCATAATCATACAGATCCCTGCAGTAAACTTCCACAACAACATCTTCATTTTGTCTGTATACGCCCACCGCATCCATGATCGTAGAATCACTCACCAACTCCATTCGGTTCGGAACATTTTCAGAGTATCCTGACAGTGTTATGACGTATTTATTTTGAATGAACTCCTCCCGGATACTGATATCCTCAGCGGCAATCGGCTCTTGCAGCGGAATCACCAGTCTCGACTTTTGTTCGTCCCGATAAATCGTCCTCACATTCACCTTGGGCGCAAGAAGAGCGCTCTCCTGCGCGTTCACACTTTCCATCAGGATACCGATACGGCTGCTGGCATCAAAAAATCCCTCATTTAACTTAAAACCCGCCATCACCGCTATTGAAACGACCGCAAAAACAATCGAGACAATCTGCATCGACCGATACAGGCGGTCCCTTTTCCCAGCTATGATCTGCTCAGCCTCCGCCCGTGTGAGTGCATATTCTCCCTGCCCATACTCCATGGCAGAAGCTGCCCAATCTGTCTGTGGTTTCTTTATATCCTTGATCTGCTTCTGTGCTACTTCACTCCTGGTCTGCATTGTCCTCTCTGTCCTCAACTGTCTGCCTGTCTTCTAGGTGGACGCGGCCCCATAAACTGATAATAATATGTTTTCATCATACCATTATAGATCTTTCTGTTCTTGTCAGCTTTCCTGCCAATATCCCTCTGTGCCTCCTCGTAGGATGTGATCACATACAACGACCATGTATCGAGACACCTGAACCGTTCGCCTAGTTTTCTATAAAGGGGCGGCAGATCTTCTTTGTCCTCAAGCCGCTCGCCATAGGGCGGGTTGGTTATGATAAAACCATACTTTCCATCATGGGACAGTCTGCTCACGTCCCTCTGACCAAATCTGATCATGTCTGCCACACCTGCAAGGCGGGCATTCTGCTGCGCGATCTGTATCATCTCTGGATCGATATCACTGCCTTCGAGGTCGACAGCTGCGGACATGTCAACCATTTCCCTCGCCTCCTCATAGCAGTCGTCCCACACCTTTTTGTCAATGAGATGATCCCACTTAAGTGCTGTGTATCCCCGCTTCATCCCAGGTGCAATATTTGCCGCGATCAGTGCCGCTTCTATCAATATAGTCCCGCTTCCGCAGAAAGGATCCAGCAGGATCCTGTCGCCTTTCCATGGTGTCAGCTTGATCAGCGCTGCCGCAAGGTTCTCCGCGATCGGTGCTTTCGGGGTAAACTTGCGGTATCCCCTCTTATGTAAAGACTCACCTGTCGTGTCCAGTCCCACGGTTACTGTATCCTTCATCAGGAAGACACGCACCGGAAAGTTCTGTCCCTCCTCGCCAAACCAACTGACATGATAGACCTGTTTCAGGCGTTCCACCATCGCCTTTTTCATGATAGACTGTATATCTGATGGAGAGAACAACCTGCTCTTCACGCTCGCAGCCTTTGCGACCCAGAATTTTCCATCTGAGGGAATATACTCCTCCCACGGAAGGGATTTGGTATTTTCAAACAGTTCATCAAATGTCTCCGCATGAAAACTCCCCACCTTTATGAGTATCCGCTCTGCTGTTCTAAGACCAATGTTAGCACGGCATACCGCCTCATCATCTCCGATAAAAGTCACTCTGCCGTCCTCGACCTGCGACACGTCGTATCCAAGGTCTGTGATCTCCTGTTTTAGGACAGCCTCCAGCCCAAAATGGCAGGGCGCGATCAATTCGTATCTCTTCATTATATTCTTATATTCTCCGATTAAAATCTGTTGTATTATTTGTTTTCTATATTATCTTATATTTATTAGTTCCATCTGTCAAACATTAATTGCAGCTATTTGCGCTTTGGCGATCAGGACCGGGCAGATCCCCCTGCCCGCCGCGCGCCGCATAACTGCATATTTCCTCTGCGCGGGACTGCACAGAAAAAGCGGGACCTGTTCCCAAGTCCCGCCTTCTCCTGATCCAGCACAGCTTACCTGTTGTTATTGTTGTTTGTGCTGTTCTTGCAATTCTTCTGGTTGTTGTCAGAGTTGCTGTTGTTTGTGCTGTTCTGAGAATTCTGTGAGTTCTGAGAATTCTGTGAGTTGTTATTTGACTTGTTCTGATCGTAGTTGTTGTTTGTTCCAGCCATAATGATACCTCCAAATTTTTTGGGAATATGCTCCCTTTTTTCTGACATACAGCTGCACCTGCATTTTTGTATGTCCTCAGCACTTTATATGCTACACAGATATGATTTGCTTAAACGCACAATTTTATACATCAAATTTAATTTACATATCTTGTTAACTTTGGAAACACTGCCCAAATCTGATAATTATTGTTTGGTAGGTTTTATTTTCAGAAATCAGTTGACCTTTGCAGCTACTCTTGCTATACTGAAATCAGTAAAGAGATACTCCTTCAATCCTCTTTACAACCCTTATATATTAATTATTTATACTCCCCTTAACGAAAAACGACCACTGCGTGGTCGTTTTTCATTTTATGCACAGTCCCGTGAATGCACAGATCGTTCCCCTGCTCGATCGCACAGCCCCGTGCAGAGGAATTATACAGCTCTGCGGGTTATCCCGCCTTCATCCTACAGATCCCTGCCATGCCACCAGCTACGGACTGTCCTGACCAGGAATCCCGCCAGCAGAAATACCATGATATACGGCACCAGAAACACAAATACGCGGAACACGACAGAGAGCACCAGACAGATCACAACCACCACGATACAGGTAAACAGCCAGGCGGGAATCCTGACTCGCTTTTCATCTGACGAATCCGTATAATCACGCCCTGCATTTCCTGCGTAGCTGTAATTGGCGTGATCTGGATCCGCATAGCTGCCATTGCTGTTGAACCCGCCTGCACTCCGGCTTCCATTGCCGGACGCAAACTTACTGCTCTCCTCGATCGTCTTTGCCAGGAGCCTCGGATCGCCGAGCATCCTGAGCACATCAGCCTCACTCCTGCCGCCCGCAGTCTGACTGTTAATATATGTCCTGTAATAATTCACATTGTCCTGTATCATGTTCTCTGATACTTTTCCATCAAGAGCATCCCGAAATTGTCTCAAAAAATCCTCACAGTTCATAATATCCCCACCTCATCGTCTATGCCTGATCCATCCCTCTGCCCATCGTCATCCTCTTTACATATACCGCGGGTTCTTTTTTCATATCAATCATATCCCGAAATGCGTGAAGCACCATCCTGTCCTTGTTGCAGGCATCTGTGTTCTTCCCGGAATCGCCGATGATATTATATCTGTTCATCTGCCATATATACAGATCCGTGAGTCCATAGCCCTCACAGCGCACCTTATCCTTCAGACAATGATGCTCCATGAAAAAAACAAGCTCTTCCAGAAGCTCTGTGTCAAAAACAAGCTCCTCCCAGAGTTCATCACACCACTGCCTGGTCTCATCTGCGATCTCTCCAAGTGCCAGTAGTCCCTCATACGCCTTGATGCGTCTGGCATCGTACAATATTCCTGCCATGTCACTGCCCCGCTTTTCATTTGTCTCCAAATCCTTATATCCTATCCTACCATACGATACATCTAAGGTAAATTAACGAATTATAAAATTTTTTAAAATATTATACCATTTTCGAAACTGACCCGCCCGCGATCAATTCCCCGTTCACCAGATACTGGCAAATGGGCGTCGCCTTTGGATTCTCGATCAGGCTGATCAGCTTCTCTGCCGCGATCCCGCCGATCCTGCCAGTGTCCTGCCTGTATGTCGCAAGCTGCGGTTCCAGCTGTGATGCCATCGTGATGCCGTCATATCCCCCGATCGAGATATCCTGCGGTATCCGCAATCCCCTGTCTTTGATCGCGTTCATGCCGCCGATCGCCGAGAAATCATCCGCGTACACGATGCAGGTCGGGGGCTGCTCCAGCTCCAGCAGCCGGCTGGTGAGGATCCTCGCCGTGTGGGAGTCCCTGTACTTTCCCCTCTGGAGATATTCCTCCCTGACTGCCAGCCCCTTCTTCTCATGAAAGCGGTAATACGCCGAAAGCCTGTTGGTCGTCACCATGGAATCCTCACCGTAAATATATGCGATCTTTCGGTGTCCCTGCGCGTAAATATACGAGAGCAGGGATTCCATGCCGGCGATGTTGTCTGACATGACAGAGATCCTGCCGTTATACACATAGTCGATTGTGACCACCGGCAGATCGCTCGCCAGCAGCTCCGCAACCTCGGCGTCGCTGTGGTCCGCGACCGCGATCAGCACACCGTCCATTCCGCGGTAAAGGGTGTGCTCGAGGTAGGACATCCGGTCCTTGCGCTTCTTCGAGTTGCTCAAAAAAGTGATGTCATACCCGGCATTCTCCGCCGTATTTCTGAAGGATTCGAGCACGCCCGAAAAATACCCGTGCGTCAGCCCGCTCCCGGATTCCTCCTTGTACAATACCCCGAGATTGTAAGTCCTGCGCGTCTTGAGCGCCCGCGCCGACGCATTCGGATAATAGCCAAGCGCCTTCGCCGCGCGCCGGACTCTCTCCTTGGTCTCCCCGCCGATATCCTTGTGGTCGTTGAGCGCCTTGCTGACTGTCGCGACAGATACGCCGCACGCAGCAGCGATGTCTTTCATGGAAACCATATCCTTCCTCCCTTCACGTGAGATCACAAAAGCCGTGGAAGCCATTTTTCTTAAACGTTTACGTATATCATACACCAACACGCATACCGGCGCAAGCGCTTCGTGCCCAGCGCTCCCAACATTCCTCAAATAGTTGCTGTTCACGCCCCAAATTATTTCGACAGCATTATAAACATTGAAGGCGTAAACAGCAAGCATTTTGGCGCATGTTTTTCACTACTTTAACGGGCTAACCTCAAATATTTATCCATTTGTCTGATTTTTATCTTGCTTTTGTGAAAGTCTTGTGATAGATTTAGCATATAAGGTTACTTAAACGTTTTCGTAACAACATTCCGCCGATGCACATTGTTTCGCAAAACAGTATATTACCCGCATCGGCGTGTGCGGAAAACCTATTTTCAATCTATCTTTGACAAGGAGAAATGCGCTATGAAATTTGGATACTTTGACGACGCAAACCGCGAATACGTCATCACCACCCCCAAGACCCCGCTCCCGTGGATCAACTATCTGGGCTGCAAGGAATTCTTCACACTGATCTCAAACACCTGCGGCGGCTACACCTTCTACAAGGACGCAAAGCTTTTAAGGCTGACGCGCTACCGCTACAACGATGTTCCCTACGATACCAACGGCAAATATTTCTACATAAAAGACGGCGATACCATCTGGAATCCGGGCTGGCAGCCGACCAAGACGGAGCTGGACGCCTACGAGTGCC
>CAJUQU010000175.1 GCA_910588595.1 uncultured Lachnospiraceae bacterium
AGTTCAGACGTGTGCTCTTCCGATCTAGGGATTTCCGCACCTCCTTGACTGCCCACGGTTTGTTCGCCCTCTCGTTGATGGCAAGATATACATTGCTCATACCGCCGTGACCGATCTCGTTCAATATTTTATATTTTCCGTCAATGACGGAACCGATCTTTAGCATATGTTATTGTCCTGTTTTCTGTATTATTCTATGGTATTCACGGCTTTGATCAGAATCGCAGATATATTATCCCGCTCCCCGCGCGCCTTTATATTTTCCATCATATAGCGGAGCCGTCCATTCATGAAATGAGAGTTGTTCAGTCTGTTCTCCACAAACCACTCCATTCCCTCCAGTTTCGTATGACAGTACTCATAGAGCTCGACATCTGTCAGCTTATGGCGAAAACCGTCTGAGCACAGCAGAAAAGTATCATCGTCATAAAAGTCCCCCATCTGGAAGTCAGGTTCAACACAGTTCACTGTCCCGATGCTCTGCAGCAGGACATTTCTGCGCGCGTCTGTCCGCGCCTGCTCCGGCGTCATGTGCCCAAGTGCCACTTCCCTCGCCACATAAGTCTGGTCTTCGGTCAGCTGTTCCATTCCGTTTCCCATCACATAGGCGCGGCAGTCCCCTACATGAGATATGTAGTAGCGCCCTTCTAGCAGAAGCATTGCAGTCAGTGTCGTCCCCATCGGAGCCTTCTGTTCCATGCTGTACTCC
Organism: uncultured Lachnospiraceae bacterium; assembly: GCA_910588595.1. GTDB lineage: Bacteria > Bacillota > Clostridia > Lachnospirales > Lachnospiraceae > COE1. The sequence goes on from CAJUQU010000175.1 coordinate 710, forward strand.
GCAATCCTGACATTACAGTCGTTTGCAAGGCGGTACCACACCTTTTCGAGTATTTCCTCCGAAAACCCCCTCGCCAACAGATGCGGGAGGTCCTTTAGAAACCACTGCTCATACGCCTGCACCACAGTGGCGCTCGCCACCTCGCCCTGCTCTAAGCCTCCCATGCCATCACACATCACTGCAAAGGCAGCCTCGCCACAGATCGTATTTGCAACCTTCACTGTCAGACTGTCCTGGTTTACGGCTTTTGTCGTTCCCACATCCGACTGTGCCGCCACTGTATAATGCCATTTCATATGCCTTTCTCCTACTTCAACCTAAATTCAAACACCTCATCAGCAAGCTGTATCAGACAGCCGTCCTCTAGTTTCCTGTATTCTTCAGCTGCAAGCTTTTTTCCGTTGACAAACGTATGGTTCAACGAGCCTTTGTCTATGATGTAAAAACCATCCTGCTTTCTCACAATATCCGCATGATTTCTGCTCACAGCAGGATTGTCCTTAATACAGTAATCCACATATGAGACATCTTTTCCAAGTTTAAAGAGATTGCGGTTAACAATGATCTTTTCCCTGTTCCGCTTTCTCACGATATATGGCAGCGCCCCTTTTCTGGCTGTCCTGGCATCTTCCTGCAGCTTCAGGCTTTCCTTCGCTTTTTTCTGCAGGTTGTCAAAATCCTCCGTCCCGCCGGGCTGCTCTTGCTGGATCTCTGCCGGCTTGGGCGCAGCCTCCCCGGATATGCCTTCCAGCAAAACATTGCATAGATCCCTGATCTGTTCAAGGCATTGCCTGCTGTCCTGCGGCTCTGCACCCTTAACAGGAAGATAAGGCAACAGCACCCTGTCCTCCGCATGATTCACATAGATCTCTCTCGGATCCAGCATCAGCCTGTCTGCGGAGAGCATGTATTCCTCAAGACTGCACGCTGCAGCGATCATTTCCGCAAAAAATATTAAAAGCTTTTCCTTACCCTTCGGCGTATTGTTCTTTTGAATAAATTCGTACAGGCTCTTCATCCCCGTGATGCATATCCGCACACCACCGTTTTGATACTCCGCCTGAAACAGCCCTTTGATGCGGTTTCCGGCAAGCATCCGGATCGCAAGCCGGTCTATCTGGTCTTCTTCTATATGATATATCCTGTATATCTCACCATTCTCCGTGACAGTTTCCGCCCTAAGCTGGTCGGTTTGTGCAGTCTCTGCCTGCGCATCGTCCGATGCCGCCGCTGCCTTACTGCTGTCGGTTTCCGTCTTCTCTGTCTCCTCACACAGCTTCATCATCCGCCTGTATATCTGTTCCATACTCTGATATTTGCTGATATACTGTTCTTGAGTCTCTCTTTTTTCCGTGAGATACCCTACTGCGATATCCGCCGGAAAAAGGGCGGCATCCACCGCCACATCGTCGCTAAAGAACAGCGCATTGTACTGTGTGACATCCTGATCAAGGTCATCAAGACAGCTCACCGCACTGATCTCAAAACTCTCTCCATGGTGTTCCTTCAGGAAAAAGATAAGCCGCTCAAGATATGCCTGATCTTCATCCAATATCGCTATTTTGTACATATTATCTCCCATTCGCCCGACCTGCGGGCACTCCTATCAGGATCATGAGATCTTTGATCTCATGATAACTCCCATCTGATATTGTATCAATAAAATATGTGCCCGCCGATCCGGATCCCTTCAAGCCCTGGGATCGGCGTCCTGAAATACACACACTGCCCCACGTTTGTCACACCGCTCATCGCCTCGTCAGCTGCCCTGTAGCAGCTCTCCGTCGCTTTGTCATTAGCGAGTGCGAGTGCCAGCCGCCCGCTTGCAACCGGGCTAAACTGCTTTTTTTGATAGATCACGCCGACAACCGTGTTGGGATAAACTGAGCTGAGTACCCTGTTGATCACGACTGCGCCCACTGCGACCTGTCCCTCATAAGGCTCTGCCCCAGCCTCGCAATATATGATGTTTGCCATCAGCTTGCGGTCGCCTTCCTCAAAGTTGACATCTGATATATCGCGCCATTTTGACTGTGCCGCGAGACGTGATTTGGCTAGCTCCTCCTCATACTGTTTCTGGAGGGCTGCGATGTCCTGCTCCTGCTTGTCAAGCATGGATTCCAGCGCATCTATGGTGGCTTCCGCGTCTTCGATCTGATTCGTGTAACTTGACACATTCGCCGAAGTCCGGCTGACAAGGCCGGCAACCCGGCTCTTCTCCTCCTGCGCCTTTACTTTGAGGTCATTCAATACCACAAGCTCCTCATCTAACTGCACTTTGGTCTCCGCGACGTACTTGCAGGTATCCTGAAAATTTTGCAGCATCTTGCGGTCATACGCCTGAACACGGTCGATATAATCACTCTTGTTCAGGAACTCCGAAAAGCTTTCCGATGAAAATAATATTCCGATATAGCTGTCTGTTCCGCCCTGTTCATACATCGCCTTGATGCGGAGCTTCATATTCTCATACTGTTCATCCTGAGCGCGGACAGCCTCCATAAGCTGAGCCTCTGTCTGCTCGATCTGCAGCTCCTTTGCAGCGATATCCGCCTCGATCTTTGTGAGGTTGGCGCTGATCTGCGCAAGTTCGTCATTGAGTGTACTAAGCTGTCCTAAAAGAGAATTTTTGGTAATCTCGAGGGACTCCATCTTGTCTTCCGTATTCTCCATGGCGTCCTCGGTTTTTTCCTTTTCCTCTTTTGCCTTTTGCAGCCGCTCCAGTGTCGTCTCAGCATATACCGGCATTGACACGCTTCCGGCAGATACCACTGCTATCGCAGCTGCGAGAAGCACTGCTATCGACTGTTTATATGACACTTTCATGAGTTTGTCTTTCCCTTCAAACGATTTTGTTACAAGTATCCTGATCCTACTTCATGGTCTCCTCTTCCAGAGACTGGATCGCAGCTACCCTCCTGCAATGTTTCTCCTCGCCGGGAAACTCCGTGTTCAAAAACGTTTCCACGATACTGAGCGCAAGGTTCGCCCCCACGATACCTGCACCGATCGCCAGCATATTTGCATTGTTGTGCTCCCTTGTCAGTCTCGCCGACACTGTGTCCGAACACAGCGCACAGCGGATCCCCTTCACCTTGTTGGCTGTGATCGAAATACCGATCCCGGTCGTGCAGATCACGATCCCTTTATCAAATCCTCCTGCTGCAACTGCCTTCGCAACTGCCTGCCCGAACTCAGGGTAATCACAGGAGCCCTTTCCGTAACATCCAAAGTCCTTGTACTCGATACGGTTATCCACAAAATAGTTAATGATCTCCTGTTTCAGCTCATATCCGCCATGGTCACATCCGATTGCTATCATATCCTTGTCCTCCTCTGATAAATACTCTAAAATTTCCTGTTTCAACGTATCGCCTGCCCTTTCTGCACCCGGTCAGACGTGTATCACTCTATGCCCTGCCGCTTTTAACAGCCGGTTCATGACTGCCTGTCCAAAACCTTGATCCTCGCAGATCCCACCAAAGGACTCCGCATAAATATATGCAATATCCTCATCGTCAAACTCACGCAGGAATGTGTAGAGGCATCTTGCGATTGTCTTAGGATCACCTCTGCTCCCTGCGTCCTTGACGCTGGATGCATGGTACTGAGTCATCATTTCCTGCGTCCCTATGATTCCGGTCCGCTTCCCATCCGACTCGTGCAGTGCTGTCTGTTCATTAATATAGCGCACGACTTCCTGCGGTTCTCCCTCCACGATCACCAGCTCGCCTTTGGGCGCATAGTGGCGGTATTTCATCCCCGGCGCTTTGGGCGGATGCGCGCAATCACTGTCGTAGATCGTGACGTCCATGTCTATCTCACCAACCACACTGGACAGCATCTGCTGCGTTATATATCCTGGTCTCAATATCACAGGCACATCGCATGTCACATCCACGATCGTGGACTCGAGTCCGATCTCCGCACCATCCGCATCGATGATCATATCGATCCTGCCGTCCATGTCCTGTACCACATACCTGGCAAGTGTCGGGCTTGGCTTTCCTGAGAGATTGGCGCTGGGCGCTGCCACATAGCCCCCTGCTTTTTGGATGAACAGGTTCGCAAGAGGATGGCTTGGCATCCGCACTGCCACTGTGTCGAGTCCCCCTGTTGTCTGATACGGCACTCCCGCCGCTTTTCTAAAGATCATGGTGAGCGGTCCCGGCCAGAAGGCATCTGCGAGCTTTTGCGCCTTCTCTGGGATCTCACACACGATCCGGTCCAGATGAGCCATATCTGCGATGTGCACGATCAACGGATATCGCTCGGTCTTCCTTTTGCCGCATATATCTTTCTGGAGGATTCCGGATTCAGCGCATCCCCCCCAAGACCGTACACCGTCTCCGTAGGAAAAGCAACAAGTCCGCCCTGTCTGATGATCTCGCCTGCATATGAAAGCTTATCACTCACGCTCTCCGGAGGATCCAGCTTCCTTATGGTAACGATTTCTGTTTTCATCTTTTTGCTCCGTTTTCATTTGTTCCTCATAAAAATGATAATTCCATATTATTCTAGCACATTTATACCATTTTATAAAGACATTTAATTAAAATAATTGTAACATATCGTAACAATTTAGCCATTTATTACCTGCATGATGCCCATGTAGATCGCCCACGCCACTTTTTCCTGATAATCGTCCTGCGTCAGAAGCTGTGCCTCGATCGGATTGCTCATGAAAGCGCACTCGGATTCGGCTTCACATAGGCAGACTTAACCTTACAATGAGAAAAATCTATCAATAAAAAATGCACTTGCTTCATGTAATGATACCATGATCTCATGTGCCGTCAGTACACATGAAATCAGTAGCCGAATCAATGTTCTCCTGCCTAAACATTATACAACAGAGAACAATCGCGTTACAACAGTTATTTATTCCTAATGCCCTGTAATCTACTACGGGGCATTTTGTAATTCAGGAGGTTTTTATGGACTATCAATTAGAACTTAAACAAATTGTGGACTACCCACGGTGCCGTATTTACCGCGAGTTCATCCGCAGCCTTATGGAAGATAGGGACATCCGCACAAACGGAAGCTCCTATCTTTTTTATTACATGACACTCTGCTCCTATGCCAACTTCCGCTCCTCCTACCGCCGGATAGAAGGAATTTCCTATCTGGTCGGTCCGGGCGAATGGATATGCAAGACCTCGGAGCTGGCGGAATGGTTCCGCACACGCTTCCAGCACCAGGCACTGTCCATCCTGGACTTCCTGCAGAAACAGAACTACATCACCTATATCCGGCTCGGCAGGAACAACCTGGTCAAATTCAGCATCAACGGCTGGAAGCAGCACAATACGGCGCTGGACTACAATTATCCATGTCTGAAGGATGTGGGTTTTTTCTTTTTCCCGGTTGCAGCCGTCCATGAGCTGATCAGCATGGGGAAATGTTCGGAAATGGACATAGTGCTGGACCTATGGGTACATGCCATCTACAACGACGGGCAGGTGCAGGGTTCAGAGCTGGGGCCTGTGGTGTATTTCCGCAACTGCACCAGCAGCCCTCTGACAAACTTCAGTGACCTTGCCTTGCGCTGGGGCATCTCAAAGGCTACAGTGAGCCGCATCTTAAACAAGTTACAGGACAAAGAATATCTTTCACTGGTATCGTTCACCGGCAGGCATGGCAGTGTCATCTACCTGTGCAGCTACTTATCTACCATGTTCAATATCAGTGACGTAATGATTGACAAGGAGGAGATTTCCATGACATTCCAGATCCCAGTACACGTTCCGGAGGCTTCATCCCTTCCTGAAGCAGAACCGATCAGGGAGGAACAGATCACCATTATGGAGGCGGAAAACAGCGTTTCAGGACAGGCCGCCAGCGTTTCAAAACCGCACATGAAAAAAATCGTCCAAAAAGTGGCGCAAATCCTTGCGGCACAAGGAGTTTCGTGCTGTGAATGCCCCCGAACCCAGTATAAGTTATATCCCTTATCCGACTGCAAAGAAACTATAGTTAAGTATTCCTTACAGATCGCCTGCCCGGACGGGAAGATGCCCTACCGGTTTGAGCTGACTCTTTCCCCCGCCAGCCCACCAGAGGATAACAGCAGACCTACACGATCCAGCCAAGATGATACAGAAAATGAAGAAAGAAGGTAAACCATCATGCCAAATACAAGACAAAACAAAAATATTCCCTCAGAGCAGGAGAATCCCCTGTTCCATGACACATGGAAACTGTTAAAAAACTACCGGGATGCCGTCTGGAACCTGGAGCTGGCCGTCCAGCAGGTAAGGAGCACCTTTGAGATTGAGTACGGAAGCAGCATTGAAGAATTCCTAGACTCCATATACCTTGCCGGGGCAGACATCGGCGGATCAAAGCTGGAGGATTACGCAAAGAGCATTGAACGAAGCAACAAGATGCTGACACTCCTAAACTCTGCTGTAGACATCCTGCGCAGCAAGCATAAGCATGGGGAACAATATTACTGGATACTCTATTACAGCTATCTCTCTCCCCAGCAGCTCCAGAACACGGATGAGATCATCGAGAACCTGCGGCCGCATATTGCTAACATTTCCCACAGGACCTATTACCGAAAACGCCCGGAAGCGGTCCAGGCACTCAGTTCCATCCTCTGGGGGTACACCTCAAAAGACTGCCTTGAAATGCTGGATAAGTTCTTTCCGGAAGGGAAATGACAGATTGGCAGCGGATTGGCGCACAAATTTCGCAAACTGGCACGGTATTGCGATTTACAGGTAAAAATGCCCATGCTATAATGGTCATGCTCAAAATTGTAACTGCGCCCATATCCATTCCATTTTTCAGGCATCTGCAAACCCGCAGGTGCTGTTTTTTTGCAGTCCGTATGCCGTGTCTTCTGACATGGCACAGTTGACCGGCAGCCTTTCACGGACTGCCGGTCTTTTCTACCATATTAACATTTACAGGAGGTAATTCATTGAAAAACAAAGAGAACACCAACCAAATCAAAGGGAACACGCTTCCCGGAAAGAAGAAATTCCGCATCCCCTACCAGAACATCATCCTGGGTGTGGCAGCCTTTGCCTACTTTTTTGTCCTGCAGACCAACCAGGTGCTCGCAACGGATATGTGGACCAAAGCGGAATCCATCATGAAGGATGTCTATGGCAAGATCCTGGGCATCTCCACCATTGCTGCCATTGTCACCGCATCCGTCGCACTGCTCCTGATGAATAATCAGGAAGGTTACTTCGACTGCAGTTCCTAGATCGGAAGAGCGTCGTGTAGGGAAAGA
>CAJUQU010000176.1 GCA_910588595.1 uncultured Lachnospiraceae bacterium
TTCCCGATCGCCCCCACCTTGTGGATATTCTCGACGCCAAGGTGCACGCAGCCCGGACCGATCGACTCGCTGAGCCCGTAGTTCGTGTCGTACTGATGATGCGGAAACACTTTTTTCCAGCGCTGTATCAGGCTCTGCGGGACCGGCTGCGCGCCGATGTGCATCAGTCTCCACTGGGAAAGCTCGTAATCCGCAAGCCGGATGTCGCCCCTGTCGATCGCGTCGAGGATGTCCTGCGCCCACGGCACCAGCAGCCACACGATCGTGCACCTCTCTTTCGACACGGCGTCCAGGATAAACTCCGGCTTTGTCCCTTTCAGCAGGACTGCCCTGCCGCCCTCCAGAAAACTTCCGAACCAGTGCATCTTCGCCCCGGTGTGGTAGAGCGGCGGGATGCACAGGAACACATCCTGCTTCGTCTGCCCGTGGTGGTTCTGCTCCACCTTGCACGCGTGCATCAGACTCTCATGGTTATGCAGGATCGCTTTCGGAAAACCTGTCGTGCCCGACGAGAAATAGATCGCGGCATCGTCCGCGTCCGTCAGCGCGATCATCGGCGTCTGGCTCGAACAGTTCGCCGTGAGGCTGTTGTAGTCCTCCGCAAAGCTCGGGCAATTGTCTCCTGCAAAAAATAACAGTCGCTTTTTACTGATATTCTCCGCGATCTCTTCCACGCGCCCGATAAATTCCGATCCGAATACCAGGACATCGACCTCCGCCAGATCCAGGCAGTACTCGATCTCGTCCGGCGCGTACCGGAAATTGAGCGGCACGGCGAGCGCCCCCGTCTTCAATATGCCGAAATAGATCGGAAGCCACTCGAGGCAGTTCATCAGCAGGACCGCCACCTTGTCCCCCTTCCTGATGCCTCTCTGGATCAGCAGATTGGCAAAGCGGTTCGCCTTCTCATTAAAGACGCTCCACGTGATCTCCCTGCGGTAGTGCGTGACCGGATTGGGCTCCATCAGCTCATATTCCTTCCACGTCACGCGCCGTGTCTCCTTGATCTCGGGATTGATCTCCACGAGACAGATATCGTTCCCGTACAGTTTGCAGTTTCTCTCTAAAATGTCCGTGATTGGCATTGTAGTTACTCCTTTTATCCGTTTTATAATTCTTTACCAGCCGCGCTGTCATCGCTCCTGCATGGCATACTTATAGATATTATGCCACTTTAAAGCATCAAAGTAAACCTGTTTTTCATTTTTCAGCTGCTAATTTTTCAAACACGCTCTAGTACACCGTTTTCTCCGACTAACAGGAAACCGAAGACTGAACTGTTGTTACTGTTCACGCCAACTAATTCTGACACAATTTTATGTAATGAAGGCGTAAACAGCAACCCATTTGCACACAAAATGCTAAAGTGCAAGCATTTTGGCGCACGTTTTTCACTACTTTTATTGACGAGTAAACAGTAACGAACTGTTACGAAGATTTTGTAAATTTTGCAAAATAAATTGACGTATTCCCTTTTTTTCACTATCATATTAATAGGAACGGCTGCCACAGGCAAACAACAGCCGTTATTTTTTAGGAATTTGCAAAACGGCAACAGAAAGGAAGCAACAAATGAGCGAAACAAAAATCATGCTGGGCAATGAGGCGATTGCCCGCGGTGCCTATGAGGCCGGCGTCAAAGTGTCGAGCGCTTACCCCGGAACTCCCAGCACCGAGATCAGTGAGAATATCGTAAAATACCCGGAGATCTACGCAGAGTGGGCACCCAACGAGAAGGTTGCCATGGAAGTCGCCATCGGCGCATCCATCAGCGGCGTGCGCGCCATGGCATCCATGAAAATGGTCGGTGTCAACGTGGCGAGCGACCCGCTCTACACCGTATCCTACATCGGGGCAAACGGCGGGCTTGTCCTTGCAGCCGCCGACGATCCCGGTCTCTACTCCTCCCAGAATGAACAGGACTCCCGCTGTGTGGCGCGTGTGGCGCAGGTGCCCGTGCTCGAGCCGTCCGACTCGCAGGAGGCAAAGGACTTCACAAAGCTCGCCTTTGAGTACAGCGAGCGATACGATACACCTGTTATGGTAAGGACGACGACAAGGCTTGCGCACTCGCAGGGTCCCGTCACCCTCGAGGAGAGACAGGAGATCCCCGATAAGCCCTACGAGCGCAGCGCGGCAAAGCATGTCATGATGCCGGCGAACGCAAAAGGCCGTCATGTACACGTGGAAAACCGCCTGAGACAAATGGCGGAGGATGCCTGCGATTTTGCAATCAATAAGGCCATCTACAAAGACACCTCCGTCGGTTTCATCACCAGCGGTATACCCTATACATACGTCGCGGAGGCGATGCCGGAAGCCAGCGTGCTAAAACTTGGTCTTGTGCACCCCCTGCCGCGGAAACTGATCGAAGAGTTTGCCTCCAAGGTCGATAAACTCTATATTTTCGAGGAGCTTGAGCCGCTGATCGAGGAGCAGGTCCGATCGTGGGGGATCGACTGTATCGGCAAGGAACTCTTTACACTGCAGGGCGAGTACAGCGCCAACATGATCCGCGAGCGCGTCCTCGGCATGAAGATCGAGACCGCCGTGCCCGCACAGGTTCCGGCACGTCCCCCGATCCTCTGCCCCGGCTGTCCGCACAGGAGCACATTCTCCGTCCTGAAGAAACTCGGCATCCACGGCGCCGGCGATATCGGGTGTTATACACTCGGCGCAGTCGCGCCGCTGAACGTCATCGACACGACAGTGTGCATGGGCGCTTCCATCTCCACGCTGCACGGCATGGAGAAAGCAAAGGGCAAGGATTACATCAAAAACTGGGTTGCCCTGATCGGCGACTCCACCTTCCTCCACACAGGCGTCAACTCCCTGATGAACATGGTGTACAACCAGTCCACCGGCACCGTGCTGATCCTCGACAACTCCACCACAGGCATGACGGGACATCAGGATCACGCAGCCACCGGCAAGATGCTCAACGGCAAGGAGACCAAAGCGATCAGCCTCTACCACCTGTGCAAGGCGATCGGCGTCGAGCATGTGTACGAAGTCGATGCGTTTGACATTGATGAGCTGGAAACCGTCGTGAAGCGCGAGACCGCACGCGAAGAGGTCTCTGTCATCATCGTCTGTGCCCCCTGTGCCCTCCTGAAATCACAGGCTACCAAGGCAAAGTGCATTGCCATCCCTGACAAGTGCAAAAAATGCGGCATGTGTCTCATTCCAGGCTGTCCTGCCCTCACCAAAAACGAGGACGGAACCGTCACGATCGACGACACCCTGTGCAACGGCTGTGGTCTGTGCATGAAACGCTGCAAATTTGACGCGATCAAGCGTGTGGAATAAGAATGACTTTACATGGAGGTATATATAAATAATGACTACTAAAAATATAATGATCGTAGGCGTGGGCGGTCAGGGTACACTGCTCACAAGCCGTATCCTTGGCGGTATCATCACAAAGGCAGGCTATGACGTAAAGCTCTCCGAGGTACACGGCATGGCACAGCGCGGCGGAAGTGTCGTCACTTTCGTGCGCTACGGCGACACTGTCGCGGAACCCATCGTCGAGGAGGGACAGGCGGACGTGCTGATCGCTTTTGAGAGACTCGAGGCGCTGCGCTACGCCCATTTTCTGAAAAAGGACGGCGTCATCATCGTAAATGACCAGCGGATCGATCCGATCACCGTTGTGACGGGCGCCGCAAAATATCCTGAAAATATCATTGAAGATCTGAAAAAAGACTACAACGTAGTCGATGTCAATGCCATGGAAGAGGCGAAAAAGCTTGGAAATTCCAAGGTGTTCAACACGATCATCGTCGGTGTCGCAGCAAAGCGCATGGATTTTGAGAAAAGCCAGTGGCTTGAAGTCATCGAAGCCACCGTTCCGCCCAAAACCGTCGAGATCAACAAGGCAGCATTCGAAGCCGGTTATGCGATGTAGGCAAACCAGTGTACTGTCCGGATTTTATCTGGCGAAACTCCGCAGGATAAATTTTCATCAGCAAGGCGGAGAAGGGAGGCGATGCGGTTGCATCGTTGACCACCGACAACGCAGTCTGATGGAAATTTAGACATGGAGGTTTGCCTGAATATAATCCAGACAGTACACTAGTATTCGTCACTGTCAATATACGATATAAGCTCCCGGAGCCTCTCTGTATCTGTCATTGCGAGAAGATTTATGAGATTCCGAGAGGCTACACTATGAAATATGGAGGTTTATTATGCCGAAAAGAAATGATATCAACAAAGTTTTAATAATCGGTTCCGGTCCAATCATCATCGGACAGGCGTGTGAATTTGACTATTCCGGAACACAGGCGTGCAAAGCCCTCAGGAAACTCGGTTATGAGATCGTGCTCGTCAACTCAAACCCTGCAACCATCATGACCGACCCGGAGATCGCAGATGTGACTTACATCGAACCGCTAAATGTCCGCCGCTTAGAGCAGATCATCGCAAAAGAGCGGCCGGATGCACTCCTGCCAAACCTTGGAGGTCAGTCCGGCTTAAACCTCTGTTCCGAGCTTGCCAAGGAAGGCGTCCTTGACAAGTACCACGTGCAGGTGATCGGCGTGCAGGTCGATGCCATCGAGCGCGGCGAGGACCGTATCGAGTTCAAGAAATCCATGGACGCCATCGGCATCGAGATGGCGAGAAGCGAGGTCTCCTACAGCGTCGAGGAGGCGCTTGCCATCGCCGACAGACTCGGATATCCTGTCGTGCTGCGCCCCGCATACACCATGGGCGGCGCAGGCGGCGGACTCGTCTACAATAAGGAAGAACTTCGCACAGTCTGCACGCGCGGTCTGCAGGCAAGCCTCGTCGGACAGGTGCTCGTCGAGGAATCGATCCTCGGCTGGGAAGAACTAGAGCTCGAGATCGTCCGCGACGCCGAGGGCAACATGATCACGGTCTGCTTTATCGAGAACATCGATCCCCTGGGCACGCACACCGGAGACTCCTTCTGCTCCGCTCCCATGCTCACGATCTCCGAGGAGCTCCAGAAAAGGCTGCAGGAGCAGGCGTACCGCATCGTGGATTCCGTCAAGGTGATCGGCGGCACCAACGTGCAGTTTGCCCACGATCCCGTCACGGACCGCATCGTCGTGATCGAGATCAACCCCAGAACCTCCCGCTCCTCCGCGCTTGCCTCCAAAGCAACCGGATTTCCGATCGCGCTCGTCTCCGCCATGCTCGCGGCAGGGCTGACACTCAAGGACATCGAGTGCGGCAAGTACGGCACTTTGGACAAGTACGTTCCCGACGGCGACTACGTCGTGATCAAGTTCGCGCGCTGGGCGTTTGAAAAGTTCAAGGGCGTGGAGGACAAGCTCGGCACGCAGATGCGCGCTGTCGGTGAGGTCATGAGCATCGGCAAGACCTACAAAGAGGCGTTCCAAAAGGCGATCCGAAGCCTCGAGACCGGCAGATACGGGCTTGGACACGCTAAGGACTACGATACAAAGACGAAGGAAGAACTGCTACTCATGCTCGCGCATCCCTCGAGTGACCGCCATTTTATCATGTACGAGGCACTGCGCAAGGGCGCGACTGTCGATGAGATCTTCGACATCACCAAAGTAAAGCACTATTTTGTCAGACAGATGCAGGAGCTTGTCGAGGAGGAGGAATCGCTCGCTCGGTCAAAAGGCTCCCTGCCGGCAGACGAAGCGTTGATCTCTGCCAAGAAAAACGGTTTTTCTGACAAATATCTGAGCCAGATCCTGGAGATTCCGGAAGATGCCATCAGAGCTAAACGGATCGAACTCGGCGTCGAGGAGGCATGGGAAGGTGTCCACGTGAGCGGCACCCCCGACAGTGCATACTACTACTCCACCTACAACGCGGCGGACAAAAACCCCGTCTCGGACAAGCCAAAGATCATGATCCTCGGCGGCGGACCGAACAGGATCGGTCAGGGAATCGAGTTTGACTACTGCTGCGTCCATGCTTCATTGGCGCTAAAAGAGCTCGGCTTTGAGACGATCATCGTCAACTGCAATCCGGAGACTGTCTCAACGGACTATGATACGTCTGACAAGCTCTACTTCGAACCGCTCACGCTGGAAGATGTGCTGAGCATCTACCACAAAGAAAAGCCGCTCGGCGTCATCGCTCAGTTCGGCGGTCAGACACCGCTCAACCTGGCATCGGAGCTCGAAAAAAATGGCGTAAAGATCCTCGGCACGCCCCCCTCCGTGATCGATCTCGCGGAGGACCGCGACCAGTTCCGCTCCATGATGGACAAGCTCGGCATCCCGATGCCGGAGGCAGGCATGGCTACCACCGTCGAGGAGGCGCTTGAGATCGCCAGGAACATCGGCTACCCGGTCATGGTTCGTCCGTCTTATGTATTGGGAGGTCGTGGAATGGAGGTCGTATACGACGACGAGAGCATGGCAGGGTACATGAATGCGGCAGTCGGCGTGACACCCGACAGACCGATCCTGATCGACCGTTTCTTAAACCATGCGCTCGAGTGCGAAGCGGACGCGATCAGCGACGGCACACACGCCTTTGTGCCCGCCGTCATGGAACACATTGAGCTTGCGGGCGTCCATTCCGGCGACTCCGCCTGCATAATCCCGAGCGTGCACATCAGCGAGGAAAACGTTGCCACGATCAAGGAGTACACGAAAAAGATCGCGGAGGAAATGCACGTCAAGGGTCTGATGAACATGCAGTACGCTATAGAAAAGGGCAAGGTCTATGTGCTTGAGGCAAACCCGCGCGCATCGCGGACAGTGCCGCTCGTCTCCAAAGTGTGCAATATCCGCATGGTGCCGCTCGCAACCGACATCATCACCTCGGAGATCACCTCGCGCCCGTCTCCCGTATCGGATCTGAGGGAGAAGGAAATACCGTACTACGGCGTGAAAGAGGCTGTCTTCCCGTTCAACATGTTCCCGGAAGTCGATCCGGTGCTCGGACCAGAGATGCGCTCGACCGGCGAAGTGCTCGGACTGTCGCCCTACTACGGCGAGGCGTTCTACAAGGCACAGGAAGCCACCCAGACACAGCTGCCGCTCAAAGGAACAGTCCTGATCTCCGTCAACGGCAAGGACAAACCGGAAGTCGTCGAGATCGCACAGCTGTTCCACGACGCAGGGTTTGAGATCCTCGCAACCCAGGGAACCTACAATCTGATCACGGAGACAGGGATCGACGCGGAGCCTGTCAAGAAGCTCCACGAGGGACGTCCGAACATCCTCGACCTCATCACGAACGGCTCGATCGACCTGATCATAAACTCCCCAGTGGGCAAGGACAGCGTCCACGACGACAGCTATCTCAGAAAGGCTGCGATCAAGGGCAGGATCCCCTACATGACCACCATCGCCGGGGCAAGAGCCACCGCGAAGGGCATCCTGTACGTGCAGAAACATGGTAACGCAGACGTCAAGTCACTGCAGCAGCTCCACAGCGAGATCAAGGACAAAGCATAAAAATCTGAGTATACGCCTGCACTCGTCAGCCTCTGCTGACATACTTCCTCTGGGCGCCCGTATACATGAAGAAAAAGCAATCCCGACTCCTGCTGTTTGACAGAATCATACTTCCTCTGGGTACCCGCATACATGAAGAGAAGACAATCCCGACTTCTGCTGTTTGGCAGAATCATACTTCCTCTGGGTGCCCGTATATATGAAGAGCCAAGTGAGGCGGTTAACCGTCTTACTTGGCTCTTTTATCTTATTTTAGGCAATTATCATTTCTCGGAGCATTCACAAAATCATTCCTTCATCTTTACGAGTTACACAAAACGCAAGCACTACCGGCTAAAGTTGATAGGTTCAATGTGCTTCTAAAACAGCCTAAAGTGTGATGCCTAAAAGTTATCTATTTAGCTTTACTCTTTATCCCATGTTATGGTTTGATACATATAAAATATTTTCTGCAATTTTCAATGATGAGCATTATACATCCTTATACCTGAATTATTCATGAGTAAATAAAAAAGCTCAGAATTGCCAAACCTTGCTCCA
>CAJUQU010000177.1 GCA_910588595.1 uncultured Lachnospiraceae bacterium
TGTGTTTCCCTTTGACACAATACAGCTATTTATAATTTTATATCCATTTTGTACAATAGTCAATGTTTTCTGATAATTTTATTCCATCAGTTCTATCCATTTTTTTCTATAGGGTGGATTCCAGTCCATAAAATCAGCATCTGCGGACTCTGAACCACACTGCTGCCAAACATTAAAAATTCTAGATCTGCCCCATCAATCTCGACACTGCCGCATTTTAGACATCTGCCTTCCGCATAGTCGAGTGTGCCGCATTTCCTGCAAAAAAATATTTTTCGATGATCCATATGCCCTGTTTCTGACTCCTTATATACACCGTATAATATATTGTTAATATTTTTGTGATTTCTTTGTAATCATTATGAAATATTCTCACAGTATTTATTACATTTTGCTCTTTCTCCAAACAAAAATGAAATATTTTTTTAAAATAGTATTGAATAAATTACCATCTGCATTTATAATAATGGAAGAATTGTTAAGGCTTAGGAACTGTTAAGAAATTGCTCATGACAATTACTTGTCTAAATGTCCATCTGCGGCATCAGAAAATCTTGACATAGCCCGCTATGCCTGCGATTTTCTTCTTTGCAGCTGAACATTTATACGGCGTACTTGTCACAAGTAATTTCTGAACAGTTCCTTAGTTTTTGCTTACTGATGAAAAGAAAAGGCAACTATCAATCAGGGCTGCTTACTGCTATATGTTTTAATGAAAGGAGCTATTAAGCCATGAAAAAATACACCAATTCAGTGATCGTGCTTTTTATCTGTATGTTGATCCTAACCCCATCAACAGTATATGCTCAGGAGATGGCATATATGCCCTCATTCTCCATCATTCAGCCGATCACAGGCGCGGCACTGCCAAACGAGAATCTCTCGGAGAGCCTTGCAACACGGTTAAATCTCTATCTTGTAGACAGCTATACGAACGGAAGCATCGATGATCAGGAGTTCAGCGAGATCGTGTCAAGCGGTATGATCTCCGAAAATGCGTTCTTTGCAAACTCTGTGTTTGTGGGGGACTCGCTCACCGTCGGCTTCAAGGATTACTGCCGCACTCACAGCGATTCCATCGCTTCCGATTCCACTTACTTTCTGGCAAGGGTAAGTTGTTCTGCCAAGGCTGCCATATCAAAAAATGCCCTCACTGCCCACTCTAGGATCATGCCGATCTACAACGGTCAGGTCCAGTACATTGAGGACTCTGTGTCACAACTCCCAAATGTATCAAAGATGTTTATCTGCTATGGCATGAATGATCTGACCAGCAGTACACCGGAACAGTTCGTATCCGATCTTGAGACCCTCATCAAAAGGATCACCGCCAAGACTCCAGGTCTGCAGGTCTACGTGATCTCGATCCCCTGTGTCATGGCTGATGTCAATAACGGCGGACTGAACAACGCAAACATCCAATCCGCAAATATTCTTTTGCAGAACACCTGTGCACAGTACGGCTGGGGCTTTATCAATATCACTGAACATCTCATGGGAACAGACAATGCGATCCGACCGGAGTTCAGTGCAGATCAGTACGTTCACGAGAACAGCAAGGCGTACAAGATCTGGAACAATGTTCTGAAAGACTACGCCTTTATGGAAATCACAAAATAGGATCTAAAAATAGGATCTATGAGAAATAAAAAACAGCTCAATTCAGTGGTATTCCGTAAGGATGTTTTTTCTTCAAAGACTAAAATATAATGATGTGATTATGTAGACAGTGTAGCCTTGGGGCTACGCTGTTTTGATTTTCTGATTGGCTGTCCTGTCCTGCATATGCTCTTGGAACAGTTCTTCCATTTCTTCTGGTGATGGTTCTCGGACAATGCCCACGCCATTATAATATATTTTTAAATTCTGGTGGCGTTTGCCGTCAATATATTCTGGCTTGGACACAACAATCTTTTCAATAAATTCGTGTACGATTTCTGGCGTTAATTCTGTAAGCTGCGTGACGCATTTTACCCTGTCGATAAACCGCTGAAGGCTGTCGCTTTTGTCTGTTTCTGTTTCAAGGTACTGCTCCATGTTGGGAATGGCGGATTTTATCTGCCGCTGTTCTTCCTCAAACGCCATCGACATGGTGGCGAACCGTTCATCAGAAATCTTCCCATTGACATTATCCTCATAGATTTTCTGGATAAGGCGGTCAATCTCAACTGCGCGTTTTTTTGCTTTTGAAAGCTCCTTCCGCTTTTGGGCAAGTTCCTTTTTCATCTCATCTCCGAAAGCTGCCATTTGTTTTCTGGCAAAATCTTTTTCAAAACTCTGCACATACCAGAATACCCGCTGCATACTTTCCAATACAATCTCCGCCACGACTTTTTCACGGATATAGTGGGCAGAACACACATCTGAGTTCCTGCGGTAACTGGAACAGAAGAAATAGGCGTGTTCCAGTTTATAGTTGTTTTTTGCGCTGTAATACAGCTTTTCCCCACAGTCTGCACAGTAAAGCAGACCAGAAAACATACTGACAATCCCACTCCTTGTCGGTCTGCGGCGGTGTTCCCGAAGCTCCTGCACAAGCAGGAAGGTTTCTTCGTCAATAATGGCAGGGTGGGTGTCCTTAAATATCTGCCATTCCTCCTGCGGGCGTTCCAGACGTTTCTTATGCTTGAAGGATTTTCTGGCTGTGCGGAAATTGACAGTGTCCCCGATATATTCCTGCCGTGAGAGGATGTTCCCCACGCTGTCGGCTGACCAGTGGTACGGTATGGCGGGCGGTCTGCGGTATGCTTTCCCAATGCTGTTCCAGTATTCCGTAGGGGTCATCACTTTGTCTGCCTTCAGCTTTTTTGCTATCTGCGCTGGTCCAAGCCCCGCTATGCACATGTCAAAAATCCGCCGCACAATCTCAGCCGCAGGCTCGTCAATAAGCCATTCTGTGGGATTGTCTGGATTTTTTCTGTATCCGAAAGGCAGGTTGAATGTTAAAGGCTTGCCTGACATTCCCCTGTTTCGGAACACGTTCCGCACTTTCTGGCTCGTGTTCTTGGCGTGCCATTCATTGAATAAGTCCTGCATTGGGACAAGGTCGCTGATGCCTTTTGCTGTGTCGATATTGTCCATGATGGCAATATAACGCACGTCCAGACGCTCAAAATCTTCTTCCAGTAACTGCCCGACAACAAGGCGGTTGCGCCCAAGCCTTGAGTGGTCTTTGACGATAATCGTCCCGATTTTCCCCTGCTCGGCTAAGTCCATCATCTCCATAAAAGAGGGTCTTGTGAACGTAACTCCCGAAAATCCGTCGTCTATAAAGAAGCGGGGATTGCGAAATCCATTCTCTTTTGCATATTTTTCCAGTATGGACTGCTGGTTTTTGATGCTGCCCGAAAGCCCGTCCTGCTCATCGTCACGGCTTAAACGACAGTATAAAGCTGTTATTTTTTCTGGCTGATTGCTCATAGTTCTCCTTTCCGCAGCCAGACATGATATGAATTGTAGGTGTCATTATCATACCATATCTGGCAGAATACTTCAACGCTTTAAAGCCTTAATTCAAATGCCGTTTATAGTTTTAGGAGAATGCGTTCGGTTTTTTCCTGAATGCTCTCAGAAGCGGCAGCATTAAAATGGGCATTAACTGTATAAACCGTGCCGCCTATCTCTTTCTGGAAATTGACAGGATGGGGATATTGCGACCTGCGGAACCATGCCAGCCGTTCTTCTTTTGTCATGGATGCAAGGCAGTCCGTAATCCCATCAATCATCTGGCGGATGGCAGTTTCTTCTGAAAATTCTTCTTTTTCTGTGCCGCCAAAAGGTTCATTCATCGAAATAATTCCTCCCTCCTGCGGTCTGCCCTGCCTGCTCTGACGTTTGTATTTGACCGCTGGTTTTCAATCGCATCGTGGATTTGGTCTAAGCAGTTGTCGATATAGGCAGAGCGTTTTTCAATCTCGTTTGTATATTTCAGCCGCTTTCTAAGCTCCGTTATCCTCTCTGTCACGTCCTGTTTTTCGGCTCGGAGTGTTTCTTTTTCGGCTGGTAAAGCACGGCGTACCTTGTTCCGCAAGTGCTGGCGGTAGTCGATAAGTTTATTCATTTCGGTCTGGTTTTTCTCCCTGTCGGCGTGTAAGTCGGAGAGGGTGGAGATGCCCTGCTTTGACATATACCTTACCTGTGCAGTAATATCGTCCAGTTTCCGCAATTCTTCTTTCATCAGCGGGCTTGTCGGCTTGTAGTCCGTGCCTTTGGGGAATATCCCCAACTGATAGCACCAGTAGTAATACAACGCTAAAATCCCCGTGGTTTTCTGATGCGGTTTCCATGCGTTTTTGTACTGCTCTGGCATATGCGGGGAGTAGGAAATCCTTGCTTTGTAGTTTCCATATCGGGAAGCCCCGCCTAAACATGACCGTATGAAATCTGGTGTCAACCGCTCGTCAAGCGTGTCTAACCTTGTGAAATGCCTGTACTGCGGCAGCTTCATTTTCCAATGGCTGCCCGAAAAATCAACCTCATATCCTTTGTCAGAAAGATATTTCATCATGTGCTGTAAATCCCTGCTCCCGTTGATTGCTTCCCTTAAATCCTCCCGATAGACGTTGTAGCGTGTCGGCTTTCCACTTTTTTCGTCCAGATAAAGCGGTCTTGAGGGGGCTTTCTTTGGATGCTCTATGACTGACAATCCATACTCTCGGCATAAGCGGTCGGACACCTCCCTCAACCTTTTCTGCTCCGATTTTGAGTAATTGTATTTGCTCCCATCCAGATAAGAAACGGAGTTGAAACAGAAATGGTTATGCAGATGTCCTTTGTCAAGGTGTGTGGCAACGATTATCTGGTACTTGCCGCCCCACATTTCCATTGCCAGTTTCAATCCGATTTCATGGCATTGTTCGGGCGTTACCTCGTTTGGCTTGAAGCTTTGGTAGCCGTGCCATGCGATATACCCGCCTGTCTTTTGGTACTGTTTCTTTGTCAAAATCATTTGCTGTAAGGCGACTTCTTTCAGACAGTTGATTGCAGAAATATACTCACCCTCATTTGTTTTTGACGGATTCTTCACATAGAAGAACACGTCAAAAAAGTCCTGCATATCTTGATTCGGCACGGCCTTTTCTGGGTTTTCTATATAGTCAATCACGTCTTTTATGCTCCCTTTAACATGCCATAGGCTCGTTACTGCTATATCAGACCGCCCCCTGTTCCGTCAATTCTTCTATGCTGAACCGTTGTGGGAGAGTGGATTTCTGTTGCAATTCTAAGATAAAATTTTCAATCTCCTTACAGATTTCAGCGGCGGTCGGATAGTAGGGAACACACTTTTTGAAAGCGTCATGCACCTCATAGAGCTTGTTTATCAGCTCCCAAAACTCGGTTTTAGGCTTGGGCTGCGGGGCGTTTCCCTTGCATAACTGGCGCATAAATTCTGCTGCGGACAGACCGCAAGCGGCGGCGCACTGCTTTAATTTTTGATGTTCTTCCTCGTTCAGTCGGACGGTAATCGGAACATTCCGCACGTCCTTTTCTGATTTTTCTCTGTTCATTTTCCTTATCCTCCAGTCTTGAATTTTATTCTTAACAGGGTATTCAGGGATGTTCCCTGAGTTAGTCCATGCCAGCAAGCGGCGTGGATTTGGATTGTGCGCGAGTAGCGATGAGAATGCCATGCTTGCATGAGCATTCGAGGAGCACTGCGGTCATAGCGGGAAATGCAGGGCATTTTCCGCTATGGCTGACACAATCCGATGCTCGCTATCTCTGTGGACAACGCCGCAGAGCATTTTTCCTATGCAGCGGCATTCTTAATGCCTGTCTTACCTTCCGAAAAGAAAATCCTATGTCCTTTCCACCTCCGTTCTGGATTTGATTTCTCTTGACTTTTGGATAAACGAAAAAGCCGCCACACTGCACCACGAGCGACAGGAGAGATTTCTCCTGCTCGGATTCGCAATGCTATGTAACGGCTTTGAAATTCAAAAGCATGCTGCCATACGCCAGCCGAAAAGGGCGGCTTACGTTCGGCAGCGGTCAGCCTTGTTCGTTGGCTGACATTCCATTCTTCAATCTATGTTCTTATTTAATTTTCAATCTTCCAATTCCCTCATGGGTATTTCAGAATACCATAGTGGCTATACCCATGTCAAGATTTTGGGCAAATTTTTTAGTATTCCCGTAACAGTTCAGCCTTCACATAGTCAAAAGGTGCCATGAAACGGAAGTCCATAGACGCGCTGAAGAAATTATTTATGGGTACACCGGCTATATTTTAGCCGGTGTAATACCAGTTAGTCCAGCCGGTAGGCTGAACTGTTACTTAAAAACGATAGAAAAATTAAAAAAGGATTGACAAATGATTTTAAAGGGTGTATCATCCAACATGTAAAGGCAAGGGGGTCTTTTGCGGCGCAGGGAAAAGCGTCATGAAAGCCATCCTTGCCTTTTTATTTTCAAATTGGAAGGAGTGGGATTATGAAGAATGTATCAGATTTTTTGGATGTAAAGTATTCCAGCCGCTTTACCGTACAACACCGGATTGTATGCCGCATTTGCTGGATGAAAAGAATGTACGGATGCCGGAGCTTAAGTCCAGATGGGAGGGACTTCTAAAAAAACTTGCAAGATTGGAAGAACAGATTGCGGTCAAGACCGATGAATTGGAAGAAACAGCGATGCGGCTTACAGGTGCGGAAGACGTAGAATTTACTGTTTGGCGTAAAATAAGTTGATAAATTTAACCTGATTGGAGGAAGAAATATGGATGAAGTTATGAAAGAACTTGTGCAGGAAGCAGTATCCGGCGAAGTGTTTGGAGTCTGGTTTTTAATTGGCGCCGCATTGGTGTTCTGGATGCAGGCAGGTTTTGCAATGGTAGAGGCAGGTTTTACCAGGGCAAAAAATACAGGAAATATCATTATGAAGAACTTGATGGATTTTTGTATTGGAACCGTAGTATTTATACTGATTGGCTTTGGTTTGCTGATGGGAGAAGACTTGTTTGGATTTATCGGAAAGCCGGGATTTGATTTGTTTACGGCATATGCAGAGTTTGATTTTTCAAGCTTTGTATTTAACCTTGTATTCTGTGCTACAACGGCAACCATCGTTTCCGGTGCAATGGCAGAACGTACAAAATTTCTTTCCTATTGTATTTATTCCGGTGTGATTTCTGCGCTGATTTATCCGATCGAAGCACACTGGATCTGGGGAGGAGGATGGCTTTCGCAGATTGGCTTCCACGACTTTGCCGGCTCCTGTGCGATTCATATGGTAGGTGGTATTTCCGCATTGATCGGTGCAAAAATTCTTGGTCCCCGTATCGGAAAATTTACCAGGGATACGAGTGGAAAAGTTTTGAAAGTAAATGCATTTCCGGGACACAGCATTGCACTTGGATCACTTGGGGTGTTTATTCTTTGGCTCGGCTGGTATGGATTTAATGGTGCGGCTGCAACTTCTATTGCGCAGCTTGGTTCTATTTTCCTGACAACAACAGTCGCGCCGGCTGTTGCAACTGTTGTCTGTATGATCTTTACATGGATAAAATATGGAAAGCCGGATGTTTCCATGTGTCTGAACGCATCTTTGGCAGGACTTGTGGCAATCACAGCGCCGTGTGATGTGACGGATGCATTCGGTGCGGTTGTGATTGGAGTAGTTGCAGGCTTTTTGGTCGTGTTTGGTGTTTGGCTTCTTGACCATGTACTTCGCATTGACGATCCGGTCGGAGCAGTTGCAGTGCATTGCATGAATGGGATCTGGGGGACACTGGCAGTTGGATTATTTGCTACAGATACGGCACCCGGATACAGTATTGCAAATGCTTCGGGAGAAACTTTAACTGGTCTGTTTTATGGCGGCGGTTTTGAGTTATTAAAACTTCAGTTTATCGGTTTTGCCAGCGTCGCAGCATGGACGGCGGTTACTATAACGATTACATTTCTTGTGATCAGAGCAATTGCGGGTCTTCGTGTAGATAGAG
>CAJUQU010000178.1 GCA_910588595.1 uncultured Lachnospiraceae bacterium
GAACCTTTTTCTCCTCATAACTACGCAGGAAAGCAGGATATGCCTCCCCGAGCATATCCTGCATCCGAATCCTGAAATCCTGTGGTAATTCGATCATAATACTAATCCCTTGCTCTCCTCGCACCCAAGAATGATATTGAGGCACTGCACCGCTGCCCCCGACGCGCCCTTTCCGAGATTGTCAAAGCGTGTGCTGACAAGCAGCCTGTCCTCATTTCCTGTCACGTAGACCTCGATGCCGTCCCAGCCGGCGCACGTATTTCCCGCCAGGAATCCGTTGTACTCGGCCTCCTTTCCAAAAGGCATCACCCTGACAAACTGCTCGCCGTCAAAGTATTTGGCAAACATCGCGTGCACCTGTTCCGGCGCCGGCTTGTCCCTCAACAGATCCGTGTAAAACTGCAGCGTCACCACCATGCCGCTGTAATAATCGCAGATCAGCGGCGAAAACAGCGGTGCCTTTTCAAGCCCCGTGATCCTCTGCATCTCCTTTAGATGTTTATGATTCTGACCGAGCGCGTACGCCCTCGGCGCGTCGAGCTCCCTGTCCCTCCCGTCCGCCTCGTACACCGCGATCGTCTTCTTGCCCGCCCCGCTGTAGCCGGACATCGCAAACGCTGCCACCGGATAATCTTTTGGCAGGATGCCCTCCGCGATCATCGGATACGCGATCGTGATAAAGCCTGTCGCATAGCAGCCGGGCACTGCGATCCGCTTTCCGTTCCTGACCGCCTCGCGATGCGCCGCGGAAAGCTCCGGGTAGCCGTACGCCCAGCCCGGTTCCGTGCGGTGTGCCGTCGACGTATCGATGATGATCGTGCTGTCGTTCTCGACCATCGCCACCGCCTCCCTCGCCGCCGCATCCGGCAGGCAGAGAAATGTGATATCCGACGCGTTGATGTATTTTCTGATCTCCGCCGGATCCTTCCTCAACTCGGACGGGATCTTTAGGATCTCGATATCGTCCCTTCCCTCAAAGCGCTCAAAGATGCGCAGACCTGTTGTCCCTTCACTTCCATCGATAAAAACCTTTTTCATATGGATTCTCCTCTGTCATCATATTCAATATAACTAATCATAAGTCGATTATATCGAAAAGTCAAATAGAAGTCTATTTTTCTGCTTCCTTATTCCAGACAGCCGTGAACACCGCCAGCCCGATCCCGATCCCCACAAGGACTGTCGTGAGTCCGCACACGTCAGCCAGAGCGCCCGCAAGCGGAAACACCAGGATCATAGCGATCGAAAAGAACATACTGTTCACAGAGATCAGCGTCGCGCGCTGTCCCGACGGGATCAGGCGGTTGAGCTGCTCCGACTGCACGGGATAGAGCACCGAGTTAAAGAAGTTCGCGGCAGCCAGGGCTGCGACCGACACAATCGTATTGTGAAAGCCGTATGCCAGAAAGGAAGCGGCGATGACAAGGGCACCGATCCCGCCGATCTTTGTGCCGAATCTCGCAAAAAACCGCTCGCTCGTGACTGCCCCGGCACAGGAGACACCGCCCACGACCAGCATGATCAGGCTGATCCCGACCTTGTTGTACCCCAGCTCATAAAAATATTGCTGGCTGTAAAAAAACAGCACGGTCTGCACCGCAAACACTGTGGAATAATAGACGATGATATTCAAAATGCGGCGCTCTGACCGGAGGATCTCAAAGCATGTCTCAAAATGCACGCTCACCACTTCCCTGACTGACTTGGAACCGCTTTTTGCATCGGTGCAGGGCGCCTCTGTCATCCAAAGGACCGGGACCAGTGCGAGCGCCGCGATCACCACGCACGCGCTGTAGCACCAGAAATAAGAGAACTCTGCGAGAATGCCGCCCGCGACCGTCGCGATGCCCTGTGACAACTCGATAATCATGTTCAGCCTGCCGCACACGCGCATATACTGCCCCTCCTGCCCGGCGTACTTCATGCTGTCAAATACCAGCGCCTCCTCCGACCCGGAATTGAGGTTATTCCCCAGCGACTGGATCGCAAACCCCAGCGCGAACAGCCAGAAACTCCTCGAAAAGAGCATGATGACGCACGATACCGCGATGCAGATCTTGCTCAGGATCATGCTCTTTTTCCTGCCGATCAGATCCGCCACCGCCCCGGAAGGAATCTCGAACACGATGCTGGTCGCGTGATAGATCCCTTCCACAAGACCGATCTGCGCCAGATTCAGCCCGCAGTACGCCAGATACAGCACCCATATGGAACTCTGCATATTCAGGTTCGTCACAAATGTGGCGATGTAGTCCAACACGATATTTTTCCGCAACCTGTCTGTCAACTTGTTCTCTGTCTGATATTTTTTCTGTTTTTTTGTATAACCTGCCATCTGTAATCCCTCTTTATCCTAATCATTTTCTTTCTTATAAGGCATAAAAAATGCTCTAAACGATGCACATCTGCCCTATATGCACCGCACATGGGCATGTGCTGCACGGACTGCGGATCTCTTCCGCTCGCGCGCACATAATAAAAACAGCCCGACCTGTATCTCACATACATACTGGTCAAACTGTTCTGGGATCACTGCGGTATCTCGCACTTTCTTTTTTGTACGTTTTGCATTGTTGTATTTTTTATCTCATATGGATCAGCAAAAAACAGCTCACAACTCAACTTTCTGTCTGAGTGAAGCGTTCGTGCGACCCAAGCCGCTCCGTCTTAGGAATTGTAGGAAAATAAGTGCTCAGATTGCGCAAGATGTGTCACTTATTTTTCTACAGTTCCTTAGCTGATCGGCAAAATACAATCGCAATACCGAAAAAAGGGCGCAGTAATCCCGTAAACGTGATCTTTGCACGTTTTTGACATGGAACTGCTGCTGCAAACAGGTACGTAGCCCAATCCGTCCATACTGCACCCTCCCTTCAAAATTTGTTTTAATTTATTTTAATTCATTTTAATTTATCATTATTTTACCACAATCTCGTCATCTGTCAATCCCCCTCCACGCGGAATGTGACATGCCATGGTCCCTCCACAAAGTCACCCGAGTAGTGAAAAATACCGTACATGGAATAGTCTGCGATGTCTGTGATATCCTCCAGAAACCAGTACTCATACATCTGGTATCTGGTATCGCCGACCATCTCATCCCAGCTCACGCTGCGATCCTCGTACCGCTCGTTTCCGTCCCGATCCCGCAGAAACAACTCCACATGCCGGTCCGACTCCAGGTTGTCCCCCATGCATATTTGCACGCGCAGCGCGCCATCCATGTACGCGATGCCCGTCACGGTAAAATCGTCAGCCGCGCAGTCCGAAACGCTCATCAAATCCAGCACGTTCGCTCCTGATCTGGGATCCTCCTGCGTCCCCGGGATCTCCTTCAGGGAATCCGGCAGCTTCTCCTCCTCCAGGAGAAGGAGACCGCCGCCACCGCTCAGCATCACTACTTTTGTCTTTGCCTCGCGGACGATCCCTGACAGGTCAACGTCCTTCGTCTCCTCGTATTTATTGCACAGGACAGAATTCACCCGGAACTGGAGCTTATCCGACTGAAACGCGCTGTCCGCCTGGACCATCACCTGAAAATACGCCTTGTCCTCCGCCTCCTCGTATGTCAGGAAACGGCAGCCCCCGATCACGCTGTCATTTGTATAATCGGACAGCCCATAACTGTCATACAGATCCATCACGCCGTGCACCAGATCCTGCCCGCTTCCCTCCGCATCCCGCAGTGACAGGATAATGTCCGCCTCATTTCCCTCTATATCGATGGCTTCCACCTGCATCGTGATCCCCTTGCTGGTGCAGCTCTTCTCGATCGGCACAAGACGGTCCGCGATCGCAGGAGAAATGAACTCCACGATCTGATAAAAAGCCGGAATGTGTGCCGCACAGACCGGCACTGCCATCACGAGACACAGCACCGCCGCAGCCGCAGCAAGTGACGACCGGACGGCAAATCGGTGCCTGACAGATGCCCTGCCTCCCGCCCTTGCCTTACTGATCGTATCAGCCACAAGCTCCGGTGGCGGTGTGATCTTGTCGTACGCATTTTTATATATCTCTCTGAACATGAAAATCCCCTCCTTCTTCCTTCAACAGGCTCTTCAACGCCCTCCTCGCCCTCGTCAGACGCGTCCTCACGGTAGACTCCTTTGAATCCGTGATCCTCCCGATCTCCTCGACAGACAGCTCCTCGTAATAAAACAGATGAATGACTGCGCGGTACTTCTCCGGCAGCCGCCTGACTGTCTCGATCAAGAGCTGGTCCCCGTCCGATGTCTCACGGAATACGTCCGCCTCCGATGCCTCCCTCTCCAGCACGCCGCTCTCCAACGCACGCCTTCTCTGCATCCACGGCGACCGCCAGAAATTCTTGCAGCAGTTGATCGTCACCCGCATGAACCACGCCTTCTCATGTTCCGCACTGTCAAATGCAGGCGTTTTGCGCACATAGCGCAGAAATACCTCCTGGTAAATGTCATCCGCGTCAGCCCGCGTCCTGACAAGAGCGTAAGCCAGCCTGTACACGGTCTCCGAGTTCCTCCTGATGATCTCCTCATAAAGGGACGCCGTATTTTTATCTCTATGCATAGATTTCATTTCCCCCTTTCACTATAAATACAATATATTCCCGCAAAAAGCTACACGGATCCCTCAAAATATGTTACAATTTTTTTATTGCACTGTACTCTGCACCAGTTACAACTTTTTAAAATCTACACGGCTTGCTGTTTAAAATATAATCTACATACACTCTATTGCCCGTAAGGAACTATTCAGAAATTACTTGTGACAAGAACACCGCATAAATGTCCAGCTGCAAAGAAGAAAATCGCAGGCATAGGAGGCAAAGGCATAAAGGGCAATGCCTTAATGTCAAGATTTTCTGATGCCGCAGATGGACATTTAGGCAAGTTATTGTCATGAGTAATTTCTGAACAGTTCCTGAAAAAGAGGAAATTGATGGGGAACACACATGAAAACAGAATGTATCTACGTTGATGAAAACCGCCGGGAGCGGATCCTGTACATTGACGAGCTCGTCACGATCGAGTACGACCATGATGAAATACACTATATGAACAACGACTCGCGCCTGTTTCGCGAGGTCCGCAGGGCAAGCCGCGAGCGGCGGCTGTTCTGCACCTGCGGCTGCCGGAGCAATCTGCAGCTCGTCGCGGGGGACAGATCCATCACCACACGAAGGTTTTTCAGGAACTATACGGACTTTGCAAACGCAAACTGCTGCTACGATGAGAGTCCTCTGACCCAGCGGTCAAAGATCCTGCTGCGCGCATGGCTGAACCGTACCCTGCGCAGGGATCTGTTGAGCGATATCCCGATCGCGGAGATCGACAAGGGAAACCGCAGATACGAGCTGACCTACTACGCGCAGGAATGCGACTTTGGGCTGGTCTACGCAAACGAGGCAAAAAATATCCCTTTTGAAAAGATACAGGAGTTGGACGAGTACCGGGAAATGCACCTCCTCTATATCTCGGATATCCACAACCTGCTCCAGGGCGGCCAGCTCCCCGTACACCAGATCGACATGCAGGACAAGCAGGGGTACTGTCTGTTCTTAAAGATCGCCGATCCCGAGAAGGAGACGTACCCGCTCTCCGATGCCACGCTGGTATGCACGTACTATATCCGGGAATATATAGATCACGGCATCTGGATCGGACTGCCCGTTCTCGAGAACGGCATCACCGCATTTTCCATATCCCCGCAGGGCGCGCTCTGCTACAAGGACGAACCTGTAAACACCTTTACGGCTGCCGTAAAAGAACAGTATGTCACCCGGCTCCGTGCGCGTTTACAGCAGGAAACCCTGCACGAGACCGCAAACTCCGCCGCCGTCTCCCCGCCAGGTCAGTCCGGGTACAATGACGCTGCCGGATCGCACCGCACAGACTCCGCTGCAGAACAGCCAGCCGCTGACTGCCGCGGCCGGAATGCATTAAAATCGACGGTCAAGCGCATCATCGAAAAAAGACTTGAAAAATACAGCGATATCGTATTTGAGGTCGATACCGGCTGGCTCGAGGAGACTATGATCGACAACAACCGCTGTATCGTCCTTGATCTGGACGGCATCGATGCCCAAAATGCCGGGATCTTGTCGCAGATGCAGCTCTACACCGGCGCCCGCAAATCCATCACACGGATCGGGCAGCGGATCATATTTGCCGGATATGACTGAGGAGATCCTGTCACTGACAGTTTTCAGACAGTCCCCATCCGGACAGAAATTAGAATCGTGAACTGCCTGCTTCGCACCATTGTGTCGTCGAAATTTTGTCTGGAACAGACACGATCCATGCAGTCCACAACGCTAATACTGTCGAGTACTATCAAAAAATGATTGTATAAAAGCAGCTCGCAAGCGTCTTTTATACAATCATTTCGTCTTTTATTACAAATCTCCAGTTTTCGTAAAAGTCTCTATTTGTAGACCAGCGCGTACGCGTGGAACTTATCCGTCTCGATCGTGATCGTCTTTGGATCGCTGTCCAGATCCTCATAGACAATCGGGAGACCGCCCTTGGTGACGCAGATCATCTTATACTCCCTGTCTTTTTTGTAAATAGCGGATGGGATCTTTATCGTAATCTGTACTTTCTGATCTGTGCTGTAGGTGGTATCAGAGATCGCGTATATGTTATACGTCCTCCCTATCGTGTAATCTTCAAGAACTGCCTCAAAGGCTTGAAAACACATAGGTCCCTGCATAGCATTCTCCACATCGACCTGATAGACATTCTCCTCTGGCAGAGTATACTGAACAACTTCTTTCCCGACACAGGCATACCGCTTGATCTCATCGGGTGTAGTCGGCTTCCATGTTTCCACAGCCGCCTTTACATCCGAACTATTATCATCGGAGCTGCTGTCATTTGGTTTGTTTTCACCTGGTTTATCCTCTCCCGGTTTGCTTTCATCTGACGAATCTCCCGGTTTGTTCTCATTCGAAGGACCTCCCGGTTTGTTCTCATCCGAAGGACCTCCTGGTTTGTTCTCATCCGAAGGACCTCCCGGTTTGTTCTCAGAACCGTCGCCAGTGTTGTTATCATTGTCGTCTTCCTCACCGGGATCAGGATCCGTGGTCGGAACATAGTTATAATGTATTGTCGCATTTGACACTACCGATACTGTACTATCACCCTGCAGGTTTATTCTTTTCCACTGCGCTTCATCACCAGTAAAATATATGTTTTTCAGAGGACATGCTGAAAACGCACCGATTGCTATCGTCGTTACACTGTCCGGGATCACGATAGCGGACATAGCGGAACAGGAAGCAAATGCTGACATTCCGATACTTTCTGCCCCCTTTGGAATTTCCACTCTGGCAAGCAGCAGGCAGTTCTGGAACATTCCATCGGCAATACGGTCTACACTTGAGGGCAGCTTTACACTCATCAGCTTGTGGCATCGTGCAAACATATTGTCCCCCATACTTACCTGTTTACTACCAGGTGCAAACGTCGCAGATGTCATTTCAAAACAGTCAAAAAACGCGCCTGCCCCTACCTCCCCTACGCTGGCAGGCAAAGAGATGGAAGCAAGACTTGTACAAGCTCGGAACGCATTTTGACCGATTGATTCCACCCCGTTGGAAATAGTCACTGTTCCCAGACTTTGACATTGCTGGAACGCACTGTCACTGATGGTCTTTACACTGGACGGAATCTTCACGGATATGATATCGGACTCACGAAAAGCACTGTTTCCAATGTTCTGCACACTTGAGGGAATCTCTACACTCAGAAGCTCGCACTTCCAAAAAGCGCAGGAACCGATACTGGTAACGCCATTTTGGATCACGACCTTGTGGATCCTTTTCCCGCTCCACGGCTGATCTCCTACACTACTGTAGTCCGGCATAGCTCCGTTACCCGAGATTGTCAGTGTCCCTGCATTTGTCAGCTTCCA
>CAJUQU010000179.1 GCA_910588595.1 uncultured Lachnospiraceae bacterium
CCAAAAAACTGGCAGAACACGGCATGTTCACCATGGGTGATGTGGCAAGACGTTCTGTCGGCAGCATCCAGGACTATTATAATGAAGACCTGCTCTACAGGCTGTTCGGCGTCAATGCAGAACTTTTGATCGACCATGCATGGGGCTGGGAGCCCACGACCATCGATCTCATCAAACAATACAAACCCGAAACAAACAGCATCAGCTCAGGACAGGTGCTGCAGTGTCCCTATGACACCGCCAAAGCCAGACTGGTCGTGAAAGAGATGGCAGACCAGCTTGTCCTGGATCTGGTAGAAAAAAGAATGGTCACAAACCAGATCGTACTTACCATAGGATATGACATAAAAAATCTAACAGATCCCAAAGACTGCCGGAAATACAAAGGTACAGTCACCACGGATCATTATGGGCGAAAGATCCCCAAACATGCCCACGGCACTTCCAATCTCGAAAAGATGACCTCCTCAACCAAACTGATCATGGATGCAGCCATGGCACTCTACGACCGCATCATTGACAGGGATCTTCTGGTGCGGCGGATCAGTATCGGCGCAAACCATCTGATCAATGAAACTGCTGCCCACGAAAATGACCAGGCCTCTTTTGTCCAGATGGATCTATTCACGGATCACGAGGCTTTGGAGCGGCAAAGGCAGGCAGACATGGCACGACTTGAAAAGGAACGGGCACTGCAGGAAGCCGTTTTATCCGTGAAAAAGAAATATGGAAAAAATGCCATCCTAAAAGGCATGAATCTGGAAGAAGGTGCCACAGGCACTCAGAGAAACAATCAGATCGGAGGACATAAGGCTTAATGGGAAAATATGATGATATCATCGACCTGCCACACCACGAATCCACAAAATATCCTAAGATGCCTGCGCTGGACAGGGCAGCCCAATTTTTACCGTTTGCTGCGCTGACCGGATTTGATGCTGCCATCAGGGAAACTACAAGGCTGTCAGAGGAGAGAGCCGAGCTGGGTGAAAACAGATATGACCCCTGACCAGCAACTGTCAGTTGAGAAAAACTCGAATTTCAGGTGCTTGCGCATGTACGTTTTTTTGTCTATCATAAAAATATACCGGTGATCAAAACGCGCGCAAAATGAAACAATGAAACAGCTGCCTTTTACAGAGGCGGCTCAACTCTGACAGGAGGCTTAATATGTACAATATTGGACAGACGATCAAACAATTGCGCAAAGCCAGGGGCGTGACCCAGGAGGAATTGGCAAATGCGCTCAACCTGACTCATCAGACCGTATCCAAGTGGGAGAACGATACCGCACAGCCGGATATCATGATGATGCCATCGCTGGCAGATTATTTTGGAGTAACGATCGACGATTTGTTTGGATATAAACTGAATGTGATGACAAACAAGGAGCGGCTGATCCGCTATATGGACAAGAACGGGATACTGGTGCGCGACAATGTGACACTGCAGCATGGTGGTCAGAGCCACTACTATATCAACACAGAGAATTTCTCCACGAACGCACAGTTGTCAAAAATCGGAGAGGTCTTGCGGACTGTATCCAGGAAAACCGTCTGGCGTTTGATGTGCTGGCAGGGCTGGCATACCATGGGATCGCCTTTGCCGTGGCGACGGCGGCGGCTCTGTACACAAAATACGGAAAAACCTGCAGTTACTGCTATGACAGGCGCGTGGCTGACAGCCGTGGACGTATGCTGTGCGGGCATACACTGCTAGATGGGGAACGCGTCGTGATCGTGGACGATGTGATGACTTCCGGCACTTCCGTGATAGAGCGTGTGGAACAAATGCGCCGTCAGGCAGACATCCAAGCAGCCGCCGTGATCGTCATTATAAACCGTCGAACCCAAATGCGCGGGGACACTCCCTCCGGAGAGGCGCGTATCCTGGAAAAATACGGTGCAAAGGTGTACTCCCTGATCACAGACGAAGACATTGATGCCGCACTCAAAGACAGGCTCGTATAACACAGCAGGGCTGCCGGAATGAATCGCTCCGGCAGCCCTGCTGTATTCTTCTAGATCTCTACGATCCAGCCCCTGGGCGCCTCGATGCGTCCCATCTGGATGCCAGTCAGTGTGTCGTAGAGTTTCCTGGTCACATCCCCCATCTCGTCCATACCGGAAGGAAGGCAGATCTCCTCCCCCTTGTTGACGATCTTTCCCACAGGCGAGATGACCGCAGCGGTACCGCACAACCCGCACTCCGCGAAATCTTTGACTTCATCAAAGAGCACTTCGCGCTCTTCCACCTCGAGCCCGAGATACTCCTTTGCCACGATCATCAGGGAACGGCGTGTGATCGACGGGAGAATGCTGTCCGATTTCGGTGTCACGACCTTATTGTCCTTTGTCACGAAGAGGAAGTTTGCACCGCCTGTCTCCTCCACTTTGGTGCGCGTCGCCGGATCGAGGTACATATTCTCGTCAAACCCCTCCTTGTGGGCTGTGACGATCGCATGTAAACTCATGGCATAGTTGAGTCCTGCCTTGATGTGGCCTGTCCCATGTGGCGCCGCCCGGTCAAAATCGCTTACTTTGATCGTGAGGGGCTTCGCACCGCCCTTGAAATACGGACCTACAGGCGTCGTAAAGATTCTGAACTGGTATTCGTCAGCCGGCTTGACACCGATCACAGGGTTCATACCGAACATATACGGTCTTACATAGAGTGTGGCACCGGAACCGAAGGGCGGCACATACGCTTCGTTCGCCTTAACGACCTGCTTGACAGCCTCCACAAATCTGCCTTCCGGCAGTGTCGGCATCTCGAGGCGCACGCAGCTGTCATGCATGCGCTGTTCGTTCAGGTCCGGACGGAACACAACGGTCCTGCCATCCTGTGTCGTGTATGCCTTCAACCCCTCAAAGCAGGTCTGTGCATACTGCAGAACGCCTGCGCACTCGTTCAGTACGATGTTGGCATCTTCCGTGAGGTTCCCGGCATCCCATGAGCCATCCTTATAATTCGTAACATACCGTTTCTCGGTCTGCCTGTAGCCAAATCCCAGACCGGACCAATCCAAATCTTTTTTCTCCATCTCAAACTTCCTCCTCTTTTCGTTGAATGCCCTGATGACATTCCTCAACATTTTATTTTATACCACAATACACAAAAGTCAACATTTCCCCCTATTTTTTCGCTCATATTTCTGAAAATAGTACTCCAGGTCAAAATAAGTCTGCTCCTCGCTGTCCGCGGTCAGCTGCCAGTCCCCCATCCTGTCAAGCCTCGGAAAATAAACATCCGCCTGATATGTATAATCGATCTTTGTGATGTATGCCGTGTCACAGTACGGAAGAAGCTGCTCATACACGCTCCCTCCCCCGGCGACATAGACATCTTTTTGATCGTACTTTTTGAGCTCCTCCAAGAGCCCTTCGACGGAATGAACGACCACTGCATCCCTGACCGCATAGCCCTGATCCCTTGACAGGACGATGTTCACGCGGTTTTTGAGCGGCTGCTTCTGCGGAAAGGACTCCAACGTTTTCCTGCCCACAACGATCACTTTTCCCTCTGTCATCTCACGGAAGATCTGCTGGTCCCTCGGGATCCGCACCAGCAGGCTGTTCTGATAACCGATCGCCCAATTGCTGTCCACAGCCGCTATGATATTCATATCGTCATTTCCCCCTTAATGATCGTATTTGTCCGCAAGCGAATTGATCTGATCCGCAAATTTCGCCAGATCCTTGTTCGCTCTGCCCTCGTTCTTGTAGATGACCGCGATGAGTCTCTGCCCTGCTGCGAGCAGTCTCGCAAATACGTCAGATACACTGCGCAGACGCTTCTTGACTGCGACAGGGGAAGCCTCAAATTCGATATCACCCGTTATCAGATCAACTCTCGTACCGGAGTACGGCGCATACGCATCATGCCCATGCTCTGTTTTCAGACATTCCGCAAACAGCGTGCACGCGGTGTCCTCCCCATGCGTGATAAATACCTTATCCGGCTTTTCCTCGAAGGCATTCACCCACTCGATCAGACCGCCCTTGTCCGCGTGACCGCTGAGTCCCGGCAGCTGTGTGATCTTTGCCCTGACCTCGACAGCCTCGCCAAACAGCTTCACTTCGTCCGCGCCTTCTATTAAGATGCGTCCGAGCGTCCCCGCCGCCTGGTAGCCCACGAAGAGTATCGTGCACTCGGGCCGCCACAGGTTGTGCTTTAAATGATGCCTGATGCGCCCCGCCTCGCACATGCCGCTTGCGGAGATGATGACCTTGGGCGTCTCGTCAAAGTTGATCTCCTTGGACTCCTCACTTGTGATGGCGAGCTTCAGACCGGGGAAATTCAGCGGGTTGATCCCCTTGTGCACCAGTTCCATGGCTTCCTCGTCAAAGCAAGTGTAGATATTTTTCTGGAATACCCCCGTCGCCTCCACGGCGAGCGGACTGTCCACATACACCTCAAACCCCGGATACTGCGGGATCATGTTGTCAGCCTTTATCTTTCTCAGAAAATACAGGATCTCCTGCGTCCTGCCCACCGCAAAGGATGGGATCACGACATTGCCGCCCTTTGCAAAAGTCTTGTTGATCACCTCGGCGAGATCCGACACATAGCCCTCTTTCTGTTTGGCGTGATACCGGTCGCCGTACGTCGCTTCCATGACCACATAGTCCGCCTCTTTCGTGTAGATCGGATCCTTGATCAGCGGCTGGTTCTTATTGCCGATATCACCGGAGAATACGATCTTTTTCGTGACGCCGCCCTCGGTCAGCCAGACCTCAATGCTGGCGGAGCCGAGCAGATGCCCCACATCTGTAAAACGGATCCTGATACCGTCGCTGATCTCGATATCCCTGCAATACGCACACGGAACAATGTTTCTGATGACGCCGTCCGCGTCCTCCATGGTGTACGCCGGCTCCACCAGCGGCAGCCCCGAATGCCGCTTTGCCTTTCTGTTCTTCCACTCTGCCTCCTGCATCTGGATGTGCGCACAGTCACGCAGCATGATGGAGCACAGGTCAGCGGACGCCTCCGTCGCAAACACCTGTCCCCGAAATCCTCTCGCGTAGAGCAGCGGCAGATTTCCCGAGTGGTCCACGTGCGCGTGCGTCAGAAACACATAGTCGATCTGCGCCTCATCGACAGGCATCTCACAGCACTCAAACGGGTTCGACCCCTGCTGCATGCCGCAGTCCACGAGCATATTTTTGCCGCAAGCCTGCAGGAAATGGCAGCTCCCTGTCACCTGGTGGTCCGCACCTACAAAAGTAAGCTTCATACATATTCCTCCTTTATGTCATGATTTTTCGAACTGTATTTATAATTATTTTACCACACATCAGCCATTTTGACCAACTTATTTAAAAAATACTGCTAAAAAAATCTAATTATTTCATTTCCTTTTCAGCAATATATGTTATGATATTCCTATACAGTACGCGCACAGTGCCGGGTGCAGCATCTGCTTATGAATCAAAGCGATCCAATCCATACGAAGACCGGCGCAGAAAAGAGGTAATGATGAAATTCAGTAACGGCTGCTGGCTTCAGCAGAAAGGCTGTGAATGCTTCGCGCCACAGCAGGCATACTTCACAAAAATAGAGGCGGACAAAGTAACGATCTGTGCCCCTACAACACGCATCAACCACAGAGGTGACACACTCGGCGGCATCAATCTGACGCTGGTCATCACTGCCCCCATGGACGAGGTGATCCGCGTGCAGACCTACCATCATCTCGGCGCAGTAAATACCTTTCCGGCGTTTGAGATCAACACCGACGCCAGACCTCTCAAAGTGGATGAGGACGAGGAGCGCATCACGGTACACAGCGGTTCCCTTGCCCTTGAGATCGGCAAAAACAGCTGGTATATGCGCTACACGCGAAATGGCAGGCTGATCACGGAGTCCAGGGCAAAAGACCTCGCCCTGATGAAGACGGACTGGCACGGAATGGCTTATGACAGCGGCGACAACCACGACACCTACATGCGCCAGCAGCTCGGCATCGGTGTCGATGAGAAGATATATGGTCTCGGCGAGCGCTTCACCCCGTTTGTCAAGAACGGACAGAGCGTGACGATCTGGAACGCTGACGGCGGCACCAGCACAGAACAGTGCTACAAGAACATTCCATTTTATATATCAAACAAAGGATATGGTATCTTTGTAAACCACCCGGAAAACGTAGAATTTGAGGTCGGCACAGAGATGGTCACAAAAGTCGAATTTTCCGTGGGAGGCACCTATCTGGACTACTTCCTGATCGATGGACCCGAGATGAAGGACGTACTCAGAAGATACACGGATATCACAGGAAAACCAGGGCTTCCCGCGCCGTGGACTTTTGGATTGTGGCTGTCCACCTCGTTCACGACAAACTACGACGAGGAGACGGTCATGAGCTTTGTCGACGGTATGCTCAACAGGGGGATCCCGCTTCGGACGTTCCATTTTGACTGTTTCTGGATGAAGGAGTTCCATTGGAGTGACTTTCTGTGGGACAGCAGAGTATTTCCGGATCCCGCAGGAATGCTAAAGCGGATCAAGGACAAAGGACTAAACATCTGTGTATGGATCAACTCGTACATCGGGCAGGAATCCGCCCTATTCAGAGAGGGTATGGAAAAGGGGTACTTTATCAGACGTCCCAACGGTCAGGTGTGGCAGTGGGATATGTGGCAGCCCGGCATGGCGATCGTGGATTTCACAAATCCTGCCGCATGGAAATGGTTCCAGGACAAGCTTGAGATCCTGCTCGACATGGGTGTCGACTGCTTCAAGACGGACTTTGGCGAGAGGATCCCGACAGACGCTGTCTATTATGACCGGTCTGATCCGAGAAAAATGCACAACTATTACACATATCTATACAACAAATGCGTATACGAACTGCTCGAGAGAAAACGCGGAAAGGGACAGGCTGTCCTCTTCGCCCGCTCAGCGACTGCCGGCGGTCAGAAATTCCCCGTGCACTGGGGCGGCGACTGCTGGTCCGACTATGAGTCCATGGAGGAGAGCCTGCGCGGAGGCCTGTCGCTGTGCATGTCGGGCTTTGGCTTCTGGGCACATGACATCGGCGGCTTTGAGCACACCTCCACGGCGGATGTATACAAGCGCTGGGTCGCTTTCGGCCTGCTCTCCTCACACAGCAGGCTCCACGGCAGCCAGTCCTACCGCGTGCCTTGGATGTACGACGAGGAAGCTGTCGACGTTGTGCGTTTCTTTACACGTCTGAAAGCGAAACTGATGCCCTATATCTACAGGACTGCCATCACTGCTGCCACACAGGGCATCCCAACCATGCGCAGCATGGTGCTCGAGTTCACGAAAGACAAGACCTGCCACTATCTCGACAAACAGTACATGCTCGGTGACAGTCTGCTCGTGGCGCCGATCTTCAACGAGGAGAGCCGGGCAGAATACTATCTGCCGCAGGGGATCTGGACGAACTTCTTTACCGGCAAGGAGTACCGGGGCGGCACATGGATCGAGGAACAGCACGGCTATCTGAGCATTCCGCTGATGGTGCGCGAGAACTCTGTCGTGGCGGTCGGCGCACATGACGACAGACCGGACTACGACTACGCTGACGGCTGCGAGCTGCGCGTCTTTGCCATCCACGACGGTGTCAAGATCGACACCGAAGTCTACGGGATGAACAACACCGTCGAGCTGTCCGCTTCCGTAAAGCGTCAGGGACACAGCATCCTCGTGACAGTGGACGGCAGCAAGCCGTACACGATCCGCATGGTCAATATGCGCGCTGCAAACGCCGTACACGGATTTCTGACGATCGAGGGAAATGATTCCATCGTCACGCCTGACCAGGGCGCAAATGTGATCGAGATCACATTCTAGTGCTCCATCCAGACAGAAATTAGAGTTGTGGACTGCATGGTTTGTGCCAGT
>CAJUQU010000180.1 GCA_910588595.1 uncultured Lachnospiraceae bacterium
GTCACTAATCGGTCGAAGGCTTATCCTGATTGGTATGGGTAAGGAGCAGGAGCACAGAGACGAGTGTCCTGTTAAAGAGGAATGTTGGGAGTATATGGACTGATGGAATAACGAAGTGATATAGATCAGAAATTTTTGTGTTCGGTTTTGAGGGAACAACCTCAGCAACTTTAATGGCGAAGTAGCTCAGTTGGCTAGAGCACGCGGTTCATACCCGCGGTGTCGAGGGTTCGAATCCCCCCTTCGCTATTTTCGTTTATAAAAGGTATAAGTATTCGTTATGAGTCGACGGACAAGTATTCTGGTCGATTTTATAAAAATTTATTGACTTTATTCTGCAAAAGTGATAGAATTTGAGAGTATTCAATTAGAACTATGAGCTGACTTGTTCTGCAAATCATTCCTTTTGATGCAGACGAGTCAGTTTTTTTAGGCGGATGTAGAGTACATAAATATTTTTAATGGAGGTTCTAACTATGAACAACGGAACAGTAAAGTGGTTTAATGCTCAAAAAGGCTATGGATTCATTACAAATGAAGGAACAGGAGAAGATGTGTTTGTACATTTTTCCGCAATCATGTCTGATGGATACAAGACTCTTGAAGAAGGACAGAAGGTTACTTTTGATATCGAGCAGGATCCGAAAAATAGTTCAAAATTGAGAGCTGCAAATGTAGTTGTCGCATAATGAGCAGGCATTTTAACTTGCTGAATAAAACCCCTCTGACGGATGTGGATGTCAGAGGGGTTTTATTAAAATAATTTTTCTATCCGCGCCATCGCTTCAAGTGTATTTTCTCGATTGCCAAACGACGAGAGGCGGAAAAACTTCTGACCATTTTTGCCGAAGCCTGCCCCAGGGGTTCCTACGATCTGGGCGTTGGTCAGCAGATAGTCAAAGAAATCCCAGGAATCCATTTCATTAGGGCATTTGAACCATACATAGGGAGAGTTGATACCTCCATAGTACCGGATATTTTTCTTAGAAAGGCAGTCTGCCATGATCTTTGCGTTCTGTTGGTAGTATTTGATGTTTTCCCTGCATTGTGCCATTCCTTCCGCTGTGAAAACGGCAGCGGCGCCTTTTTGAACAATGTAGGAGACGCCGTTAAATTTGGTGGTCTGTCGTCGATTCCACATTGCGTTTAGGGACATTTCCGCGCCGGCGGAAGAAGTGAACCTCAGATCCTTTG
Source organism: uncultured Lachnospiraceae bacterium (assembly GCA_910588595.1). Taxonomy (GTDB): domain Bacteria; phylum Bacillota; class Clostridia; order Lachnospirales; family Lachnospiraceae; genus COE1. The sequence goes on from CAJUQU010000180.1 coordinate 1,195, forward strand.
GCACAATCGTGTACCCGCAACGTGTTCCTGTGAAACCAGCTGTCTTGGAGAGGGAACAAAATTCGACGGCGCATTTCTTGGAGCCTTCAATGGCATAAATACTTCGGGGAAGTGATTCGTCGGTTATGAAGCACTCATAAGCGGAGTCGTATAAGATCACAGCGTTGTTTTTAAGTGCATAGTTCACCCATTCCTGCAATTGATCTGTGTTGTACGCTGCCCCTGTTGGATTGTTTGGGGAGCAGATGTATATAATATCAGCATGGATATTATAGTCTGGCATTGGGAGAAAATCATTTTCTTCATTGGCATTGATGTAAGTAATATTTCGTCCGTTCATGATATTTGTATCCACATATACAGGGTATACAGGATCTGGAATAAGGATTACATTGTCCTGAGCGAAAAGATCAGTGATGTTTCCAGTGTCACTTTTGGCGCCATCCGATACAAACACTTCACCCGTCTCGATCGATACACCGTTTCTGCTGTAGTAATCGACGATGGAACTGCGAAGGAAATCGTATCCCTGCTCTGGACCATAGCCCTTGAAGGTTTTGGCGTCTGCGAGTGCATCGACGCCCTCATGAAGCGCTGCAATTACTTTGGAGCCGATCGGAAGCGTCACATCGCCGATACCAAGACGGATCACTTTTTTGTCGGGATTTGCTGCTGTGTAGGCATTTACCCGGTGCGCAATTTCTGAAAAAAGGTAACTTTCCTTTAAATTCAAATAGTTTTCATTTAGTTTTGGCATAATATTCTCCTCCTCTATAGTTGTTCTAAACAGGAACACTAATGTAATAATAACTGTTTTGCATATATTTGTCAATTGTGATATAAAAGATTGAAATATTTTATTGATTATGTTAAGTTTATGTGTGGAATACATTGGGGATATAATAGGAACATATAACGAAATAAAAGAAGGGTAAGATAATGAGTGGTTGTGAAAAAGCAAATTATGAAAAGATAAAAGAGGAAGCAAAGAGAGTTGTCACCGAATTTCTGGAACAGGCAAAGCTCAAAAAAGGTAATTTGGTAGTGATCGGCTGTTCTACAAGTGAGGTTACAGGGCAGCAGATCGGTTCCTACTCAAATGCGGAACTCGGGGAAGCTGTGTTTGTGGCGATGTATGAGGAACTAAACAGAGCGGGAGTGGCAGTCGCAGCACAGTGCTGTGAGCATTTGAACAGGGCACTGATCATGACAGAGGCAGATGCAGAGCGCTTTGGCTATGAGATAGTAAATGTGGTTCCGCAACCCAAGGCAGGAGGTTCGTTCTCAACAGCAGCGTGGCGATACATGGATCACCCGGTAGCGGTAGAGCGCATACAGGCGCATGCCGGGATTGACATCGGGGACACGCTGATCGGAATGCACTTGAGACCAGTTGCTGTACCAGTGAGAATAGAGCATCCTGTGATCGGAGGTGCACATATCGTATGTGCGAGGACAAGGGCAAAGTATATCGGAGGGGGCAGAGCATTCTATAATGATGATCTGGAATAAACTTTGAATAAACTTTTTAAAATGTCTTTTCTAAAGTAGTGGTTGTGTGTTATAATCGGTATAGCTATAAATGAAATCAGCGGTTACAGATGAGTTATGAAAGGGTTGTATGGAATTAGAAGATCATAATGAGGAAACAGAAGATAGGGCTGTGGAGTTCCTAGCGCCAGCAAAAAAGATTTTTGAGATCATCGTTCCAATACTCACGCTGATGACTATTGTTAATTGTGTCATCATTCTTGTACTGGTGATGAATATTGGAAGAAAGGTAAACAGATTAGAGCAGCAGATGATCATACTTCAGAACAATGCCGCTGTCAGTGTATCGAACATGTCGGAGGAGTCTAGGCTGCCTGAGGAGCAGGCAGATGTGGCTGAGGATGTAGCGGACATAGACGGCAGCTGGGTGACGGATCAGACGGAGGCTGCTGATATCGTGGAGGCTGCGGTGTTGGAGGACACACACAAGTGGGATGGCAGGGAAGACAGCAGTGCAGGCATCAGGAGGGTGTATCTGACTTTTGATGATGGTCCGAGCGCAAATACAGACAGGATACTTGATATCCTCAATCAGTATGGGGTGAAAGCGACATTCTTTGTAGTTGCCAAGGATGGGTACACAGATCAGTATCGGCGGATCGTAGAAGATGGACATACACTGGCGATGCACTCTTATAGTCACAAATACAGCGAGATTTATGCATCGCTGGACGCGTATAAGGAGGATCTGACAAAGCTTCACGATTTTCTGTATGAGCTTACAGGAGAAGACTGCAATATTGTCCGATTCCCTGGTGGCAGCAGTAACACGATCAGCCATGTGGATATGTGGGAGCTGATTGAGTATCTGAATAAGACGGACATGGTATATTATGATTGGAATGTGTCAAGTGGCGATGCCTCGGGGGGCAGGAAAAGTATCGATCAGATCAAAAAAAATGTACTGGATAATATTGATCAGTTCAGCAATGCAGTGGTGCTCTTTCATGACGCGTCAGGAAAAGATTCGACAGTTGATGCGCTTCCGGCAATCATAGAAGAAATACTCGAGTCCGATAACACAGTGTTGCTGCCGATATCGGATGACACAGTGAGAGTACAGCATTTACATGAGTAGCCAGGGAACACGGATTGTGAAGGATTGTACTGAAATATTTAATATACAAAATGGAATTGGAGGAAAATTTAGTATGGGTTTTTTTCAGGATTTAAAGCAGGACTTATCACAGACGGTAAATGATTTGGAGGCTGAGGACGCGGTAGCCGGTCTGAATCTTGAGGACGAGGAGGCGACAGCTTCCGAGGATCTGTTTGGAGAGGCTGCGGACACGGATTTTGCGGATCTGGAGGCGATGCTTGCAAAGGGAGTTGCCGATCTGGGAGACGCACCAATAGAACCAGCTGGTCTGCAGGAGGATCCTTCACAGACAGATGTGGATGTGGCAGCTATGATGAATATGATGGATTATGCAGCAGGAGCGGAAGATAATAACATTGCTGACCGTTTTCTGGCAGATCTTGAGACGGCAGCCATTATGACAGATACGACAGGTACCGCTGAGGCAGATATAGATGCGGGAGACATGTCAGAGACACCGGTATTGCAAGAAAATAATATAAGTGAGGCAGACGCAGAGATGGAACAATTATTAAACGAGGTAGAACAGAATTTGCAGGAGACAGCACTTATCGATGCGTCGCCAGCAGCAGAGCAGGAGGCTGACTTTGATTCAAGTGTCGCTGTTTCAACGGACACGGCAGTGATCACATCTGGCATGAATATCACTGGTGATGTGACGAGCAGCGGCAATATGGACCTGATCGGAAACATTACAGGTAATATTGAGATCTTTGGCAAATTGAATGTGACAGGAAGCATTACGGGAAATTCCGCAGCGGCAGAGATCTATGCGGAATCGGCACAGATCAATGGAGAGGTGAGGAGCAAGGGCAGTGTCAAGATCGGGCAGAGTTCTGTCGTGATCGGTAATATCTTTGCCTCTAGTGCGGTGATAGCCGGAGCAGTGAAGGGGGATATCGATGTACATGGACCTGTTATCCTTGATACATCAGCGATCGTGATGGGTAATATCAAATCAAAGTCTGTACAGATCAACAACGGTGCGGTGATCGAGGGTATGTGTTCACAGTGCTATGCAGATGTCAGTCCTTCTGCGTTCTTTAATGATGTGAAGAAGAACAGAAAACAGTCGTCATAAAGAAGGATAGGAGTCGGCAGAGTATGAAAAGGATATTGTTGAAACTGAGCGGAGAGGCGCTTGCCGGAGACAAGAAAACGGGTTTTGACGAGCCCACAGTGACAGCTGTGGCAAAGCAGGTTAAAGAGCTCGTTGACAGCGGTGTGCAGGTTGCCATCTCAATCGGTGGCGGAAATTTCTGGCGTGGCAGGACGAGTGAGACGATCGACCGCACCAAGGCGGATCAGATTGGTATGCTTGCCACAGTCATGAACTGTATTTATGTATCTGAGATTTTTCGTTTTGTTGGCATGGGAACAGAGATCTTTACACCGTTTCAGTGCGCGGCGTTTACGGAGCTTTTCTCGAAAGATAAGGCTATGGAGGCGTTCAAGGCGGGCAAGGTGATATTTTTGGCGGGCGGTATCGGTCATCCCTATTTCTCGACAGATATGGGGACGGTTCTTCGTGCGATCGAGATCGAGGCGGATATGATCCTTGCCGCACGGGCAGTCGATGGCGTCTATGATTCTGATCCGAAGATCAACAAGAATGCGAAAAAGTATGACACGATCCCGATCAGAGAAGTCGTCGACAGACAGCTTGGTGTGATGGATCTTGCGGCTGCGGTGCTCTGTATGGAGAACAAGATGCCGATGACAATATTTGGCTTGAACGAGGAGAACAGTATCATCAACACAGTAAAGGGCAACTCAAACGGCACTGTGATCACAGTCTGATCTGGCGAATGCAGGCTGCTGTATTGGGGGTTTAGAACGAGATCAAGGAGGACATAGAAAATGGACACAAGAGTAAAAACATATGATGACAAAATGCAGAAAGCACTTGATTTTCTCTTATCGGATTATCAGACGATCCGTGCGGGCCGTGCGAATCCACATGTGCTTGACAAGATAAAGGTTGATTACTATGGGACGCCCACACCGATCCAGCAGGTTGGAAACGTCACAGTTCCGGAGGCGAGAATGATCCAGATCGCACCGTGGGAAAAGAGTTTGATCAAGCCGATCGAGAAAGCGATCATGTCATCGGATATCGGTATTACACCAAACAATGATGGTACGGTAATACGGCTTGTATTTCCGGAGCTTACAGAAGAGCGCAGAAAAGAGCTTGTAAAAGATATCAAGAAAAAGGGTGAGGACTGCAAGGTGGCAGTGCGCAATATCAGACGTGACGCGAATGATGCGTTTAAGAAGCTTGCAAAGACGGAAGTGTCTGAGGATGAGATCAAGGATCTGGAGGATGCAGTACAGAAGCTGACGGACAAATATATAAAAGATGTGGATAAGGCGATCGAGGAAAAGTCCAAGGAAGTTCTAACTGTATAATAGAATACGATAAACGAAAGGCAGGGGGCGTGCACAGGGGATGTAGTGCCCCTTCTTCTATGCATGGAGGGCGAAGTCATACACAGGTACTCGGTGCATGAATAGGGTTGTATATGGAAAGGAGATGTGTTATGAGCGCACCAAATCATGTGGCGATCATTCTTGATGGAAACGGGCGTTGGGCAAAGGCAAAGGGACTCCCCCGCACTGCCGGTCATGTACAGGGAGCGAAGGTGGTTGAACAAATCTGTGAGGATGCTTACAATATGGGTATCAATTATCTTACAGTGTATGCGTTTTCAACAGAGAATTGGAACAGACCAGGCAGCGAGGTGGCAACCTTGATGAATCTGCTGAGAAATTACATGAAAAACAGTATCAAGCGTGCCCGGAAGAACAATATGTGTGTGCGGGTGCTCGGAGATAAATCGGGTCTTGCCGATGATCTGAGGGCGAGTATCGACGAGTTGGAACAGGCTACAAAGAATAATACAGGTCTGCACTTCCAGATCGCGATCAATTATGGAGGGCGCGATGAGCTTAGGAGAGGGATCACAAAACTTGCGGAGCAGGTGGCAGCGGGGATATTGAAACCCGAGGAGATCGATGAGGAAAAGATCACAGCCTGGCTTGACACGGCGGGACTTCCGGATCCGGATTTGCTGATCCGTACCTCGGGGGAACAGAGGATATCCAATTTTTTGTTGTGGCAGCTTGCCTATTCGGAACTTTATTTCACATCGGTACCGTGGCCGGATTTTGATAAGGATGAACTTGCCAGGGCTGTGGAAGCGTATCAGAACAGAGACCGGAGGTATGGTCTGGTGAAGGAGGAGTAGGAATGGCTTCTAATTTTTTTGGAAAAATAAGTAAGGAGAGGACGATCAGTGCGGTGGTGATCGTGATCGTGGCATTGGCGTCGATTCTTCCGGGGGGAATCATATTGGCAGCAGTGCTGTATGTCATATCGCTCATTGCATATCTGGAACTGACGAAAGCATGTGGTGTAGTACAAAAGGATCCAAAAGGGCTGAATGCGCTGCAAATAGCTGGGATCCTGGCGGTAACAGGCTATTACTATGCAGTTTATGTCAAGCACCCGGAGGAAGGCACAATTCATTTTCTCCCAGCGATAAACTTTACGATACTGGAGATAGGGATCATGATGGTGCTGTTTTCTTCACTGATTATGATGATGTCTGTCTATGTGTTTACCTTTCCTCGATATAGTGCGCACCAGGTCATGGCAGCGTACTTTTCGCTGCTCTATGCGCCGGTGATGTTGTCCTTTGTGTTTTTGACAAGGGAGCTGGAGTACGGCATCTATCTGGTGTGGATGATCTTTATCAGTTCGTGGATATCAGATACCTGTGCATATCTGGTTGGGGTGATGTTTGGAAGACATAAGCTTGCTCCAAGGCTTAGTCCCAAGAAGTCTGTGGAGGGCGCTGTCGGTGGGATCGTGGGTTCTGCGCTGGTGGGTGCCGTGTACGGGGGGTATCTTGATTCCACATTGGGAACAGAGAATCTGGGGGTTCTTTTGTTTGTGGTCGGTGGTGTGGGTTCTGTGATATCGCAGATCGGTGATCTGGCG
>CAJUQU010000181.1 GCA_910588595.1 uncultured Lachnospiraceae bacterium
CTGTGAAAAACAGGGTGATCTGAACGGCGTATACTACACGTATTCGATTAAGATCGGAACCAGGACAAATGAGGCGGTGGATCTCTATGCAAGAACGACAGGTGTGAACGGCAACAGGGGGATGGTCGTGGATCTGAGTGCAACCAACCCGGAGGGATTTGAAAACGATACGAGACCTGCGTTTACCAACCCCACGGACGCAGTGATCTATGAGCTGCACGTGAGGGATCTGTCATCAGATGAGTCGTCGGGCATCACCAACACTGGGAAGTTCCTGGGGCTTACGGAGACAGGGACGACCAATGCGGACGGGCTTGCAACCGGTCTAGACCACATCAAGGATCTTGGTGTGACGCACGTGCAGATCCTGCCGAGTTATGATTACGCCACGGTAGATGAGACAAAACTTGACACACCGCAGTTTAACTGGGGATACGATCCGAAGAATTATAATGTGCCGGAGGGCTCGTACAGCACAGACCCTTATCATGGGGAGGTGCGCATCAATGAGATGAAGCAGATGGTGCAGGCGCTGCACCAGAACGGGATCCGCGTCAACATGGATGTCGTGTACAACCATACATTCAATATAGAGGGTTCAAATTTTCAGAAGACGGTGCCCGACTACTATTACAGAAAAGTGGGCGAGAGCTATTCCAACGCTTCGGGGTGCGGAAACGAGACGGCTTCCGACCATGCGATGATGCGCAAGTATATTGTGGATTCAGTTGTTTACTGGGCTACAGAGTATCATATTGACGGTTTCCGCTTTGACCTGATGGCAGTGCATGATATCGAGACGATGAATGCAGTCCGCGCGGCGCTCGACGAGATCGATCCCTCGATCATGGTGTACGGTGAGGGATGGACCGGCGGAGACTGTGCGATCTCCTCCTCACAGCAGGCACTGAAAGCAAACATGGCAAAGATCGACAGGGTCGGTGCTTTCAGCGATGACATCAGGGACGGGATCAAGGGCAGTGTGTTTGACGCACAGGACAAGGGATTTATCAGCGGCAAGAGCGGTATGGAGGAGAGCATTAAGTTTGGTATAGTCGGCGCGACAGCGCACCCGCAGGTGCTGACCTACAAAAATGACAAGGGTACCAAGAGCTGGGCAGCGCAGCCCGGGCAGAGCATCAACTATATCTCGTGCCATGACAATCTGACATTCTGGGATAAGCTTGCCATTTCCAACGCGGAAGACAGCGAAGAGACGAGAATTAGGATGAACAAACTCGGCAGTGCGATCATACTCACCTCGCAGGGCGTGCCGTTCTTCCAGGCGGGCGAGGAGATGCTCAGGAGCAAGCCTTCAGCGACGGTGGAGGGCGGATTCGATGAGAACAGCTATACATCGCCGGATTCGACGAACAGTATCAAGTGGTCAGACAAGGCGAATGTGATGGACACTTATGAGTATTATAAGGGGCTGATCGCGTTCCGCAAGGCGCACGGTGCACTCCGCATGGCGGTCACTGCGGACATACAGAGCAGCCTTGTCTTCATGAGTGGTCTGGATGCGAATGTAGTCGGGTATACGATCGAGAACAATGCAAACGGTGACACGGCGGAGAAGATCACGGTGATCTTCAATGGAAATGCGGACGCAGTTGATGTACCGCTTCCGGCTGGCACATGGGACATCTGTGTCAATGACAAGACAGCAGGAACGACATCGGTTGGAACCGCGGAAGGGACAGTGTCTGTGGCAGGGATCTCGGCGATGGTGCTCGTGCAGGGTGACGACACGATCGTGAAGGCGGAGATGAAGGCAGACAATAAAAATGACACAAGTGTCAGTGTGGAGAGTGCAGAAAACACAGGGAATACAGAGAATGCACAGAAATCTTCAGGAAATACCCCGCTGATCGCAGGCGGCATCCTGGTGGTACTGGCTGCGGTAGTGGCAGGGATCCTTGTGAAAAAACGCAAAAAATAAGATATCGTTTGGCATAATAGGGTTGGCGCTGATGTGGTGCCAGCCCTTTTTGTGCGGATCTGTGCAGTGGAGGAAATACACGATCGTACAATCAGCTTGAAAATAGTGTCAAAAGACTTTATAATATTGTTTATCCGATAAAGGAGAATGAATTGTGGATATAGATAGATCTGATTTAATTTGCGGATTGATTTGTGTGTATGGATGCGCAGGCAAACAGGCAGTTGATTGGGGGGGATAAAACATGGGACATGCAATGGCAGACAGTACAGTGGCAGTGCGGCAGTTTCAGGAGATTTTTTTGGATGACGCAAGACGGCAGGACCGCGCGCAGTGGAGGGACTATTTCATTTCAGAGATCTTTTTGGACGCCCAGTATGAGGAAGATTTTATGTCGGCGGTGCATGGATTTTTGCAAAGGCAGAACATTGTCCCTTATACGAAACTGCCGGACGGACTTGTCGTAGAGCTTGCTATCGTCTATGTATTGCGGCCGGGAGAGCAGGATCATCTCGCGCCGGTGGAAGCGTGCGAGGAGGCGGCAGATATCTGGAACTGTCAGGAGAACAGGGAGAAACATTACCAGGAACTGATGAGTAAGGCGTCCTTTATCCGACGCAAAAGTTATGCCGAATATCGGACGATGCGCAGGGTGGTGCTGGAAGATACGTGGGAGTACAGACACAGCGATGACGACATGGAGGAGTATAAGTTCACGCTGTCCATGGCGAGCAGGCATTTTATCGCCGACGATGACAGGGTGAACAGCATGGATATCGATGATATCCGGCTGGAGGATAATATCACGCATGTCTGTGAGGTGGAGCTGTACGACTATCTTCTGCGGAAGTATGGGTTTCCAGTCGGGGCATGTTCTTATATGTATAAATATTTCGAGCTGGACAATATAGAGGCGACAGAGTATGCACAGATCTACCGGAACCTGAAGGCGCATATTCTGGAACAGTATCCTGACATCAATGACTTTGTCAAGTCCAACATTACGGCGGAGGATTATGCGGACGATCTCATAACATCACTGGAGGAGCTGCGGGACCGGTATAACAGCCTTGGTTGGGGGAAGAATTTTGTCGATGTCTTTCACCCCTGTTATGCCACAGAAGTCACAGCGTGGTGTGAGGAGGAGGCAGATCAGGTTTACAGGATCGTCGCAAGCCCGCTTTTTCAGAAATATCAGTGCGATGAATACATTGTCAACAAACTGATCACGTTTGGGTACACAGTCACACAGGCAAAGATCCTATATGAGATATATGATAAACCAGAGCTGTATCTCAAAAGCAGCAGGATCATGCGTCTGGTGCACAGGCTGTTTGTCAGGATTACCGCGTATGGCAGACAGGAGCAGTATGTGGCGTCACAGAGCTACGATTATGACCTTGAGATCGGCAGCTATGATTTCTGGGAGTATTTTCTGACGGTGGCAGCCGGAGACCGGTCGATACGAATGGATCAGGAGCATACACCGATCCCGTGGGGATTTTTGTACGAGGACAAAATGATGCTCCCAGCATACATGAACTGGACTTATATGCCTTCCGTTGAGTGGCGTCTGCGTTTTACGGGCTATGACAAAGGGAAGGGGCGTTTTGGGGCTGAGCGGAAACTCACTTTGAAGATCAGGGAGGCGCTGACTGTCATCATAGCGTTCCACTACCATTTTGTGCGCTATTTTGTCAATGATGAACAAGTATTCTTGCCTGTGTTTGACGTCGACAGTCTGTTTACATATGCGGCGGATGATAATACCCTATTTTTACTGCTGCTTCCGATCACGTGCATCAAGGATGAGGAACGGCAGCGGGTACAGGAGCGGCTGATGGGATTTCTGCCGCAGCTGGTGCGTTTACCTGCCTCTGCCAGATATCTGGCGGCAATGTTATCCAACGATAATGCGTCTGTTCACCGCATAATGCGCGTGAGCAGCAGGCGCTATATTGAAAATCTTGCAGATTGTTATCGTTTGGACCAGTATCACGGCGGAGGTCAGAGACTGTATCGTTTTCATGCAAAGTATGGCTGCTGGGAATATGTAGGGATGGAGATGTGCGGGAAACATTACAGGGAGAGGCTGGAAAAGATGCTAGGCGAGGCAAACGATGAGGAAGGCTGGGATATGACTTCTTTTAAGGAAAGTGATCTCTCGCTGCCGTATGAGGTGGAGACAGGCGTTCATGATCTTGCCGGATCAAAGACCAAGGAGAAGATCAACAGGTTGATCGAACTGTTTCAGGCGCGGAAGCAGTGTGACGGGAAGTGTATGGATCTCCTCGTCAGGAATAAGGTGATCTTAGTCTTTGGTGACAGGGAGCGCATGCAGCTTAGACAGCACTTTGCAGCCGATGTGCTCCCTGACCATGAGGCGGAGGAGAAGGCTTATAGAGAACACCGTTATCTGAGAATGCAGATGGAGCGGCTTGAAAAATATGCGAAAAAGGACCAGGAATGGCAGTGGAAGGGCTGGATGGAACTTGAGAACTACCACAATGCGATCCCGCTGTGCATGGGAGCAAGCGGCAGCTGCTATGCGCACGGCATTCCATATGGAAAGGGAACAAAGGCAAAGGATCTCGCTGCATTGCTTGGAAAGCTGATCCACTTTGATGATCTGACACAGATGATCGAGTACGACATTGAGCAGCGCAGCGAATGGATATAGAGAGGAACAAGGATAAGATGGCAGTATATTTTTATGAGGAAGTGGACGATGCACTGTTAAGATTTGCAGTGATCATTGCAAAGACAGAGGGGAAATATGTATTTTGCAAGCATAAACTGAGACATACGCTGGAGGTTCCCGGAGGACACCGGGAGCCGGGGGAGGCGATCATGGACACGGCGAGGAGAGAACTGTACGAAGAGACTGGAGCAGTCGATTTTGATATCTGGCCGGTCTGTGTCTATTCCGTGATCGCGAAGGATAACTTTGACGGTCAGGAGTCGTTTGGCATGTTGTACTTTGCGGAGATCAGATCGTTCGAACAGGAGCTTCACAGTGAGATCGAGAAGATCGTTGTCACAGATGAAATGCCGACAGACTGGACATATCCCGATATCCAGCCGAAGCTGATGGAGGAAGTGTGGAGGAGGGGGATCTGCAGAAAATGATCTACATATCCTCCAGCTTATCTCCAGCTTTCTCAAGTGTGAAGATAAATTCCGTTCCGACGCCCTCAGTGCTGATCACATTGACATTTTCGTTGTGGGACTGGATGATCTCCTTGGTGATGGAGAGACCAAGACCGGTTCCTTTTTTATCTTTGCCGCGGGAGAGATCCGTCTTGTAGAAACGGTTCCAGATCAGGCGGATGCTGTCCTTGGGGATACCGATGCCGTTGTCTTTGACGGATACCAGCAGTTTGTTGGACTTCTCCACTGTCTCGATCTTGATCGAAGAGTTCTTGTGGCTGAACTTGATGGCATTGTCCACCAGATTGTAGAGTACCTGTTGGATTTTGACCATATCTGCATTCACAAACATTTGATCTCCTGTCAGGACCAACTCAATGGCGATCAATTTTTCGCGGCAGGTTCCCTCGAAGGACATCGCTGTATTCTTGATCACCTGGTTGATGTCGAAGTTGCTCCTGTCAAGGATCATGCCTTTGGTCGTAAGGTTGTTGAGTGTGAGCAGGGAGTTGGTCAGCTTTGTCAGGCGGTCTGTCTCATTCAGGACGACACGGATATATTTCTCGTGCATCTCGGGAGGGATCGTACCGTCGAGCATCGCCTCGAGATATCCGCGCATGGAAGTGAGTGGTGAGCGGAAATCGTGGGAGATGTTTGCCACGAGGCGTTTCTGGTTGTCCTCACTCTTGGCGACCTCGCTTGCCATATAGGCGAGGGAGGCGGCGAGATAGCCGATCTCGTCCTCGCTGTCAACCTGGAATTCATACCTGAAATTACCGATAGCATACTGTTCTGTCGCGTGCGTGATCTTGCGCAGCGGCAGATATACCATCTCTGTAAAGAAGAGCAGGATGATCAGCGACAGCAGAAATAGGATCACGAGTGTGATATAGGATATGTTCAAAAGGGAGTTGCAAGAGGACTGCAGGTCATCCACAGATGCGTGGATGACCACATAGCCTTTCACCTTGTACTTGGAAGTGATCGGTGCAAATGCAGAGATCATCTCCTCATCGAACATTCCGAAGAAATTCCCGGTCGTGTAAAAAGAGTTTCCTGTGATCGTAGGACTGAAATTGGGGATCGTGGTGGGATTTTCGATCTCGAGTGGAGAACTGGAATCCAGCACGATCAGCCCCGACGGATTGACGATCCAGATCGAGGCATCAAGGAAGGTGCCGATCGCCTCGATCTGGCGCCATACGGATTCGAGAGTGATCTCACTATTGTACAGATCAGCAGCGTAGGAGTCGGCGATCAGCAGTGCTTCCTTATATAGAGAGTCGGCGCGCTCACGTTTCATATGCTCAAGAGTCATGCTTGATGTAAAAGTGGCGACGACGATAAAGCCAAAAAAAGCAAAGATAAAATAAGCCAGTACAAATTTTAAATAGAGTGTACGCTTCAATAGATTACCTCATTTCCCTTTGTGGAGATGTCAATCCCTGACTTCGAATTTATAGCCGACACTCCAGATCGTTGAGATGCGCCATGACTCGTGATCTTTGATTTTTTCGCGGAGACGTTTGATGTGCACATCAACAGTGCGCGTGTCACCGATATAGTCGTATCCCCAGATCTGGTTCAGCAGCTGATCTCTTGTAAATACATGGTTTGGCGATGCCGCCAGAAAGTACAGCAGTTCCAGTTCCTTGGGGGGCATCTCCACTGTCTTTCCCTTGTAAATGACAGAATAATTTGTGAGATTGACTGTGAGGTCAGGATAGGAGACCTGCTTGGAGTCTGCCGCGGGCTGGGCAGGGGATGCCGTCTTGTAGCGGCGCAGCACAGCTTTTACGCGTGCTACGAGCTCTTTCGTGTCAAACGGTTTTTCCAGATAATCGTCAGCGCCCAGCTCCAGACCGAGCACTTTGTCAAACACTTCGCCCTTTGCGGACAGCATGATGATCGGTGTCTGTGATTTCTGGCGGACCTCGCGGCACACCTGATAGCCGTCGATTCCCGGAAGCATCAGGTCAAGAAGGATCAGGTCCGGTGTAAAGCTGTTAACTTCCTGCAGCGCGGATTCGCCGTCATATACGATCTTCGTCTCGAAACATTCCTTTGTCATATACAGGGAGATCAGTTCTGCAATATTCTCATCATCGTCAACAATCAGTATTTTTTGTTTGTTTGCCATTTTCTTATCCTCTATTTATTATTTATTTGAATTCCGCGATCGTTACGCCCGCGTCTCCCTCACCGTACTCGCCGAGGTGGAATGATTTCACATAGGAGATGCGTTTCAAGTGCTGCTGGACCGCCTGTCTCAGGGCACCGGTTCCCTTGCCGTGCACAATACGTACGCTTGGGGCATGGGACAAATAGGCGTCATCGAGGTACTTGTCAAGTTCCGAGAGTGCCTCGTCCACAGTCTTTCCGAGCAGATTGATCTCGGTGGAAAGGGTGGCGGCTTTGGACAAGCCGATATTTTCGCCGCCGGAGCTCTTCTTGGAAGCGCCTGCAGTGCCGAAGCCTTTTTTGTAGGCGGCAGTGCCGGACATTACGTCCTCGTTGATCAGCACCAGATCCTTGATATTGACTTTGGAGCGGATAATGCCGCACTGTACAAAAAGGTCGCCCTTTGCGTCCGGCTTGGAGGAGATCGTACCCTTTAAGCCCATAGATACTACCTTTACCATGTCTCCAGGTTTGATCTGGGTTGGTTTCAAAACTTTGTGTGCGGGTTTCTCCTGCACAGCTGTGAGCTTTTTATTTTTCAGATCGGAAGAGCACACGTCTGAACTCCAGTCA
>CAJUQU010000182.1 GCA_910588595.1 uncultured Lachnospiraceae bacterium
TACACATGGACACCTGTACGATCGATACCGTCAGCGCGATCGTCAGCGAATTGAACAAGCTCTTTGAATACTCCATGAGTCCGGCCACCAGACGGTAATTCTCCGTGGTAAAATGCAGCGGAATGGAGATGACGATGGGATCATACAGATCCCCCTCCGTCATAAAGCTCACCGAGATCTTGTTTAACAGGGGCTGCAGGATCAGGAAACACAAGCCGAAAAGCAGTATAGCCCGGCATATGCTGACACCGTATCCCATCACGGTCTTGCGGAGGAGATAGCCGCCGGATTTTCTGTTTCTCTCCCAGAAATCTGTCTTTTTTGCAGTCTTCAACTTACTCATAGTAGTAAACCCCCTTCGAGATGATGAATGAACTCACTCCGATGATCGCCATGACCAGCACGAAATATGTCCATGACATAGCGGATGCCAGCCCGTAATTCAGGTTTACATTCATATATGTCGTGATCTTTTCAATGACTTCATTGTCCGATCTCATACAGAAGTCCACCACCGTGTAGATCCAGTTCACAAGGAAAAGAGAACTGACCATGGGGAAAGTGATCTTCCAGAGACTCTCCCACTTGGTACAGCCTTCAATGTCCGCGGCCTCGTACATACTGATCGAAATGGTCTGCAGTCCCGACAGGAAGATAATGATCTGGATACCCGAGGAAATCGCCACGTCATAGATGTTATCAATGACCTCAAACAACTTCTCAAATGCCCTCACACCCACTCCGGTAGTCCTGAGGATCTCCTGGAGTGCATCCGAGATGCCTGTCGTGCCCTGTGCGTTCATCTCAACAGTCTGGGCAACAGCCGCCATCAGGGCGTTATCAGAATCCAGCTTCAGCATCACGCCGGAAGCAAGTATCACAGGCAGGAAGAACACGGAACGAACCAGTGCCCTGCCCTTAAATTTCTGGTTCAGCACCAGAGCCACAAAGAAACTGAATACCATGATCGCCACGGAATTGATCGCCATTCTGGAAAGCTCCTCCGTGAGCAGCCTGACAAAATTGGCATCCACCCGGAAAGCATAATTGTAATTGAACAACCCCTTCCAAATTGTTTTAAACTCCCCCGCTCCCAGCTGCACATCGCTAAAACTCATATGCAAGGACTGGAACAGCGGTTGTATCATAAAGGCTAAAAAACCGATTATAAACGGAGAGATGAACAGGTACCCCGAGATGGCTTTCCGTTTCTGAAGGCCTGCCAACTTAGTTTTCTGTCTTTTCATAACCACATTCCTTTCTAAAAGCATTTTATGCCACATCCCGCCGGAGACAATGCCTCCGGCGGAGCCGGCATTAACGGACTACCAAATAATCTCTGGCTGGAACATTTGCGCCATCCGGCGTCACGGTATCCGTGAAACCATAATTTACATAGACTTTTGTGCCGTCCTCGTATTCGGTGCAGGAGAGATTGTTTTCCAGCTTCTCATGACCTGTCATCTGCTGACCAAACACATGCCCCATCTCGCTATTGTATCTGTTATATATTTCCATCATCCTGTCGTGCCATGCGGCAAAATCAGATGCGTAATACTCGGTGTAGAGTGTCTTCTGCAGGGCAAACGCCGTCTCCCGCATCAGTGAGAAAGAAAGTCCCGCTCCGTACTCCGCAGCCTCTAGCAGCTCCTTTTCCTCATTTCCGCAGACATTCAACGGATAACCGACATAATCCACGAAACCGTGAATGGCAAGCTGGTAAAAAGGAATCTCCTCATCAATGATGGTGTACCCGCTTCCTGACAGATCCATGTTTGTCACCATATCCGTATAGGGCAGGGCATAATCATTGCCCATATTGACCATAACCTTCTTGCCGCCGTCACCGATCGCTTTGAGCATCTGCGCATGGGAATCCATCGCCTGCTGCCTGCTCACCGTGTTCTTCTGATAATAGTCAGAAGAGAGATCTTTTCCCATATCTCGGAACGCCACGTTCGCATTGTACTGATCCGCTGCCTCAGAAAGAACCTGCACATTCTCCTCGATCAGGCTCGGGTGAAGCAGATAGTAGCTGTCTATCCCCTCCCTTGCGGAGTACGTGATGTCACTGTAGACAAACAACTCGGCATTCTCTTTGGACAAAAACTTTGCCGCATCCGTGAAGGAGAAAAATCCATCAAGCAATCCGCTGTCATACTCATAGTGCGTCACACCTTCCAGATAGAGATCCACACCCAGCTCTTCCGCCGCATCGCCCAAGGATTTCAGATCCTTTTTGCTGCCCAGGTCTCTGATCGTCTTTGCCTTGCTCAGGATCTTCTGATTGACACCACCGTTGCACCAGCCTGTATACTTCACAGAAACATTGCTCATGCCCTCAGATACCAACTGGCGGATCATCTCTTCCGCCTCGCTGTATTTCGTCAGCTTTAACGGTTTGGAAACAGGAACGCCCATGATCTGTCTTACCTTATCCACAGCGCCCACGATCTCGAGTGCCACCGGAGTTCCCTCCGCATCATTTTCCACAAAATACTCCCCATATTTATCTTTCAGGTACCCCTGATATGTCTTTGCCATATCCACATAGCTGTTGCTGTTCACAAAGCGATACCGCTGTGTCAGTGTCTCATCAGGCAGTGTTTCCAGGAACTTGTAAACATTCTGGCTGTTTAAGTCACCCACCTGATAAAGCTCGGACGGACTGATCATATAGCTGGAATTCACAAAATTGTAGCTGCTGCCGTGTCCGTTGATATCCGCCTGCACAGAGACATACGGTGCACCCTCCTCCAGCATACAGATAAAGGAGTCATCGCCGTTTGCAATTCCAAACACGTTGAAATATGCCCTTGTGTCATGCACCACTGCCTCCCTGGACAGCGCCATATCCCAACCATAAAGATTCGCGTAATAAGATGCCTGCGAAATTTTGTTGTTGTTAAAGTTGATCAGCGCACCGCCGCCCTCAGGTACAAGCATGTAGCCCTCATCCTCAGAACCGCCCGCGCCAAAATACGGAAGCGGCACCAGCGTGTAGATCGGAGTCGCCTCACTGTATTCCAGCTCGTTCATGGGCATTTCCACTACCAGATCCCCACCGTCCAGCCTGTAAATGATACTTGCATCAAACACAAACGTGTCCTTGCTGGAAAGCTGTGCGTTCAGCTCTTTATCCGCCGCTAAGTCGTCTGCCGTATAGCCGGCTTTTTCAAATATCTGTTCCAATTTCTGGGTAGCAGCGCCCTTTGCAGTGTCTCTCAGCACATATAACGGCTCATTCGCCAAAGACGGGTATGCGGCAAGGAGCGCCTCCTTATCATCGTCTTTTCCCAATTTATTGATATCATATTTTTTGTAGTAACGCTTGATAAAGCTGGAATCATTCGTCTCCATCTTTTCAAACCACTGATCCATACTTGCCACTGTGCAGACAGGAGGGATCATATACTCCTTCTCCACATTGCCCAGTGAATACTTAACTTTGACGTAATCATCGCCCTGCTCGATCTCGTACATTCCATTTGAAACGCCGTAGGTGAAACTGTCATACGTCGTCTGCAGACCGGTAGCGATGCTGTAGGTCATCAGCAGCGTAGACTGGAGCCTTCCCTTGTATGACGCAACCGCCACAGGATCCGACTCCGCTTCGGGAGGGTTGGAATACCACACCTTCCCTGTTTCCTTGACCTCCAGCGTGAACTGGGTCGTCAGAGGATCCATGGTAAGCTTGAGCTTATCATTCTCCAGTATGATCGGATCCTCATTCCCGTCATAGCTGTAAACAGTCATCCCTTTTGTCTCTTTTGTCTTACCCTGGTAATTGACGATCACAAAGATTGCCACCAGTATGACAGCAGTTATGATCATGGGGACAGCCAGACTTTTCAGCTTCCCCACCAATTTCGCCTTCATTTCAGCTTCTTTTACTGTTTTTTCTTTCTTCATGGTCACTCCCATCCTTCCGTCCCGGCAGATGTCCTCATGGTCCCCGCCTCGCTATAGTCGGAACATAATCTCCTTCCCCATGGAAATAAAGTACGCAACGCCCTGTGAAATCATGCTGAAGAACAGCAGCAGGATAAATACGATCACCATCATTGCAAACAGGCTGGCAACCATAAACAACAGATTCTTTGCCAGACCAAATTCATGGATCTGCCCCATAGCGGCAATGAACAGCATAGCCGCCCACAACAGTGAGAGCGCGCTGACTACCATGTAAAACTCCGCCTCATCCATCGTGACGAAATTACTGAAAACCATCAGCGGAAACTGGATCAGCGGATATGGTGTCAGCGCATAGCAGCTTGCCATATACACCTGACCGAGCCGTCCCTTGCCGTCGAACAAGGTCGTCAGTCCCCAGTTTCCCACCACGAACATGGCGAGCGGGAATGCCACACTGGCAATATACAGGAAAATATTGATTCCCTCCCAGTACACCCTGTAGAAGAGGAAACTGGTATATCGCAGCTTCAAGACCCTTATGAGCAAAGTCAGAAACAGGATCGTATTCGCCGCCGCATAAGTCCCGCGCTTTTCGTGGGTGAGATCCCAGAAACCGTCCAGCGGATGCGTGATGCAGTACAGCGCAAACCGCATGCTGTCTACATATTTTTGTAAATTATCTTTGTTCAATGCATTTATCATATCGACCTCCATCTATCTAAGCTCTGAAGATATCCGCGATATCAATTTCATGCTTGATTCTCTTGACTTTGCCAATGGACATGGGGATCAGGAACGCCGCCAGGATCACAATGACGATCATAACGATATTCTCCTCCACCCACTCTTTACGGTATTGCTTGTATGCCCTGGAATAGTTGTCTTCGTCGTACTTCAACTCAAAATAATCCATCGCTTCCTTGTATTGCTTCTGACGCAGCAGGGAGCGTCCGATGCCGATGTATGCCAGGTCATAGTTGCCGTCCAGTGCCATTACCTTCTTCCAGCTCTCCCCTGATGTCTCGTAATTGCCCGCATCGAAATCCTCAATCGCGCTGTAGATCAGCTTGCCAAACTCGGTGGGTGTGAACAGTGTGATGCTGCAGTCCAGCGCATCCAGCACCATCAGATCGTGTCCCATATGCTCGATCGCAGAAGGCTGTCTGAAATATCCGTCCATATTGCCGTTGCCGCCAAAGCAGAATACTATCTGACCCTGATCGTCATATCCGAAGAGGCGCCCGCGGTTCTTATCCAGGCACACATAGATATCATTGTCAAAAACCGTCACATCTGTAAAGTAGGACGGACCTTCATAACCGCCGCCCTCACCCCAGTAGAGGTCGCCATAGGCGGGATATTCGCCGTTCTGGACCAGAATATCATTGCCCATCAGGTTCAGTTTGCGGATCGCAGATGCGTCTCCGTTATCGAGATCGTCCTCATCCATACCGCCTGAGCAGGCATAGATGAAACCTTCGTGATCGATATAGATATTGTCATACGCCGTGGGAACGAAGGATGTCATACGCACCCGCTGTTCCTGTGTCGCAAACTTCTTCCAAATGTAATCCATCCAGTCAAACGTAACCGGCGTGGCGCCGACAAATCCCGAGAAAGTGCCGTCCGCCTCATACTTGCACAAACCTTGATTGATACTGGTAGCAATGCAGTAAACACGTCCTGCCGTGTCAATAACGATCTTGGAGGGCTGGAAAGTACTGTCCGCACTGACGGTAGAATCCACCGGCAGATTGAACTGGAGAAGGAAATTAAGGTCGCTGTCCACCTTTACGATCCTTGCGTTTCCATTGTCACTGATAAAGATGTCCCCCTCGTCCGAAATGGCGATATCCGTCGGTGAGGAAAGTGTCTTCACATCCGTATCCCCCTGGATACTGTCGAAGATGCGCACCACCTCAAACTGCTCCGTGCCGGTCCGCTCAAGCTGTACGATCCGATTGTTGCCGGTATCACAGATATAGATCATCCTGTCCTTGACAAACATTCCCTGAGGGTTGCGGAAATTGAGATCCAGACCGAACGATTCCGCCGTGTATACTTTTGTCACCGTATAGGCATCTGGCGAATCCTGCACATCACCCCAGTAGTCATAATTATATGTATAGCTCTTATCTCCAGCCATAACGCTCATTGAGGATGTCGCAAGAACCACCGCTCCCAGCGCTAAGGCGCCGATTGATTTGATTATCTTTTTCATAGGCCACCTCATTCCCTGTTAATCTTTCAGACCCGAGCTTGCCATTGTCTCCAAGATCTGGCTCTCAGAGAAAATGAAGATGGCAATGGGAACGATCATCAGGACAACCAGCACCGCTGCGCCCTGCCCCGTTCTTGCAATGCCTCCGCTCTGAATCTGCTGCATGGCATATACGAGTGTCTTCTTTTCCTCGGAATAGATAAATGTGGCAGCCTTGTTGTTCCACAGCCCCTGTACCGAGAAGATGATCAGTGTGAGCCACGCGGGCTTTACGTTCGGCATCACGATACCGCTGAACACCCGCCACTCACTTGCGCCGTCAATCTTTGCCGCCTCGATCAGAGATGTCGGAAGTCCTTCCATGAACTGCTTCATGAGGAACAGTCCCATCGGGGATGCAAATCCCGGGATGATGATCGCCCAGTATGTATCGATCCAGCCAAGCTTGTTTAAGATCAGGTAGTTGGGAATCTGTGTCACGTAACCTGTAAACATCATCGCCACAGTAACCAATTTAAAGAATGCCTGATTGCCAGGAAAATCATATTTCGCCAGCACAAAGGCTCCCATGGACGCCACGATCAGATGACCGAAAGTACCGACAAACGTGATAAATACTGTATTAAACAGATACCTTGAGAATGTTACCCACGATTTTCCCATCGTCACGAACAGATCGGAAAAATTGTCAAACGTAGGGTTCTGCGGCAGGATCTTGGGCGGAAACTTGAACAATTCGTCCAGAGGTTTCAATGCACTGCTCACCGCATAGATCAGAGGAAATGCCATCACCACTGCCACCAGCAGCAAAAACAGATACAGAAAAATGTCTCCCACGATTGACCGGTTTGGCTTTCTCCTCTTGATCAGCTTTTTATGATATACAGGTTCTAAGTTTTCTTGCTCTTTTTTCTTGTTCTTCTTGCTCATATCAGGTTCCTACTCTCCTCAACAGACTTTGGATTGCTTTGTTACAAAGTATCATCATCAGGAACAGAATGGTTGCGATCGCACACGCATAACCCATCTCAAACCTAGTGAAGCCATAGTCGAACAGATGTGTCACAATCGTACGTGCCGCGTAATCCGTACTCGGATATCCGCAGAGCGCCATGGTGACATCACAGACACCAAAAGCCTGGGTGATCGACATAACCGCACCGAACATCAGCATCGGGCGCATATTCGGAAGTGTGATATACCACAATTCCTGCCAGCGGTTCTTGACACCGTCCATGTATCCTGCCTCAAACTGTGACCTGTCCACGCCCTGCAGACCAGCCACGAACGAGAGGAACCCAGTACCCAGGCTCATCCACAGGATGACGAGCATACAGATCGGCAGCATGTATGTCGGATTGACAAACCACAGTATCGGCGTGTCGATAACGCCAATATTCATCAGAAAAGCATTCACATATCCGTACGCGTCTCCTCTGAAGAAAACAGAGAAGATCACGTAACAGTTGCCGGCGATCGACGGCGCGTAGAACACGACAACCGCCACGCTGCGCACCCATCTTGGAAGCTCGTTGATCAGCCATGCAAACAGGAATGACATGATATATCCAAGAGGACCGGTGATGACAGCGATCATCAGGGTGTTCTTGATACCGATGAGGAATATGTCATCATCGAGGATCAGGCTGATATAATTCTGCAGCCCGATAAATCTCGGCTTTTCCAAAATGTTA
>CAJUQU010000183.1 GCA_910588595.1 uncultured Lachnospiraceae bacterium
CCAGCCCCCTTCTTTATGATATGATAAATATTACCATGACAGCTGAGGCGATGCAAGACAGAATATACAGCGGATCAGGAGGGATATTATGCCAGAAAAACAGCAAGAGCTGCCAAAAATATTTGATGAGCTTTTAAAGGTAGGAGACATTTTGGAGTTAAAGAAACAGTTTTCGCAGTGCGATCCCAATGCACTATATTATAACGGTTCTAACATTTTTTCGATGGTGCCCATGCCGCGGGAATTTGCATTATGGGCGAAGGAACAGGGCGCGGATATCAATTTTAGGGACTGCTATGGGCGGACGCCGATCTTCGAGGTTGCCAGAAGGGGCGGAGACGTACCGCTCATGGTCGAGCTGGGTGCGGATATCAACGCTGTTTCGTCGACTGGCCGTACACCGCTTCACGTTGCAGTGACGCGCGGAAATGACAAGGCGGTGCGGGCGCTTCTAAAGGCCGGTGCAGATATCGAGGCACAGACAAAGGATTATAATGGATACGGACACTTTACGCCTCTGGAAAATACACTATGTGAACAGGATGTGAGTTGTACCAAAAAATACGATATCTGCAAGATACTGTTGAAGCACGGAGCCAAGGAGACAGAGCGCTGCCGTCTGTTTGCGTCTGCGCTGTCGGAATCCTTTTATCGGCACACGCTTGGCAAAAAGCCTTCAAAGTTCCTGCAGAACCAGGAAGCGGCGGTGGGAAAGCTCTGTGAAATGTTTGGTGCCAAGATGCTTCGCGAGCGTTCGTTCCATGATGGCGTATCTCCGATCATACTGACAAATGTCGGTGGATACAAAAATCATTTTGAGGAGCTTTGGGATTTTCTCGTTCCTCCTGCCGGGCGGGCGCAGACTGCCCAGGGAGAGGTGATCCGCATTGCGGGCAGGGTGAGAGATGAACTTTTGCGCAACGGCGGGATGAACTGGGATGACGATTATCGCAAAATGCTCGATACATTTCAGAAATACTTTCATATTGCCAATCCGGCAGGATATTCTGATCAACATATTGAAGAGATACTTGATCCACTAAGGGATGGAGATGTGAACAGAATGCTTTGGAATCTGTGCGACTGTGCACTCTGCTGGGTGGAGAGCAATCCGGAGGTTTTCCCGCCCCTGGAAGCGGATTATACAAGATAAGGAACTGTTCAGAAATTGCTCATGACAATTACTTGTCACAAGTAATTGTCATGAGCAATTTCTGAACAGTTCCTAAGAACAAACGGCAGATGAGGTTTACAGACAAACAATGTTTTTGCTGCTATCTGCAATAAGAAGATAGAGGGGACTATGAAGAAGATAGTCGTTATGGTTTTGAAAGTATTTGGCGCTATATGGATCAAAAAGAGCTTTCCTATGAGGAATTAAGAGATTATTACACTAATTTTGCTGAATATGAATGGGAGTGTGTGGTCGAAAACCAGGTCGGCACAAAAATAAAAGCGGTAGACGATCCATGGTTGTCCTTTAAGACAGAGACGGAGGGGGACAATTATTATATAGTGTATTCGTGGGGAAGCAATCATACCATATTTGACGAATTTGACATAAGAGGATACTAAGGAACTGTTAAAGAATTAATCTTTACATCTGACTTGTCTAAATCTTCTTATGCCGCGTTGTCGTCAATCGGCGTACCCCAGTACGCCTCATTCCTCCGCCTTGCATAAAAAGATTTATACTGCGTCATCTGCAAAGTTAATTCTTAACAGTTCCTAATGGTATGACCATTTGATATAAATATGAGAAAGGGGAAACTTTTATGAAAAGCTTGTTAAAGTACATAAAAGACTACAAGAAGGAAAGTATTCTGGCGCCATTGTTCAAGATGCTGGAGGCTTCTTTCGAGCTGATGGTGCCGCTTGTCATGGCGTCTATCATTGACCGCGGCATCGCTTATAATGATACCGCTCAGATCATCAAAATGGGTCTGGTACTCGTGCTCCTGGCGGCAGTCGGGCTTATCAGTGCAGTGACAGCGCAGTATTTCAGCGCGAAGGCGGCAGTCGGGTTTGCCACAAAGCTGCGCTCGGCGCTGTTTGCGCATATCCAGGGATTGTCCTACACGGAGCTCGACACGATCGGCACCAGCACGCTGATCACGCGCATGACCAGCGATGTGAACCAGCTGCAGAACGGTGTCAATCTCACACTGCGCCTGCTGCTGCGCTCGCCGTTTATCGTGTTCGGTGCGATGATCATGGCATTCACCGTGGACGTGAGAGCCGCACTTGTCTTCGTGGTGGCGATCCCGCTGCTCTCCATAGTCGTGTTTGGCATCATGATCGCCAGTATCCCGCTCTACAAAAAGGTGCAGGCGGCACTGGATAAGATTCTTGGAAGGACGCGCGAAAATCTTGCGGGTGCCCGCGTCATCCGCGCTTTCTGTAATGAGGAGGCGGAGACTGCCGACTTTGAACAGGAAAATGAGCTGCTGCTCAACACGCAGGTTTTTGTGGGAAAGATCTCTGCGGCGATGAATCCTGTGACGTATATCATCATTAATGTTACACTTGTCGTTCTCCTGTGGACGGGGGCTGTCCGCGTCGATAACGGCGTAATCACTCAGGGTGCAGTGGTTGCGCTGGTCAACTACATGTCTCAGATCCTGGTGGAGCTTGTCAAGCTGGCGAATCTCATCATACAGCTCACGAAGGCACTTGCCTGTGCAAAGCGCGTTGAAGGGATCTTTGCCATTTCTTCAAGTATGGAAAACGGTACGCTTGCCCAAAATGACATTAGTGTCATAAACGGGGAAGAGGAGAAAAGCAGTCCGGCGATCGTGTACGACCATGTATGCCTCACTTACAGCGGGGGCGGAGATGAGTCCCTGACGGACATTGATCTCACAGTGAAAAAAGGCGAGACAGTGGGTGTCATCGGCGGTACAGGCTCCGGAAAGACCTCTGTCGTGAATCTGATCCCGCGCTTTTACGATGCGACAAAAGGAACTGTGAGGATCAACGGCAGGGATATCAGGGATTACGACATTGAGACACTCCGTGATATGATCGGTGTCGTTCCGCAGAAGGCAGTACTGTTCAAAGGTACGATCCGTGAAAATCTTTTGTGGGGAAATGAAAATGCATCTGATGCGGACATCGAGGAGGCGCTTCGCGTCTCACAGGCAAAAGAGTTTGTCGACACGAAAGACGGCAGGCTGGACTTTATGATCGCACAGGGCGGAAAGAACCTCTCAGGCGGTCAGAAGCAGAGACTTACCATCGCGCGCGCGATCGTGAGAAAGCCGCAGATACTCATCCTCGACGACAGTGCGTCAGCGCTTGACTTTGCGACGGATGCGAAGCTTCGTGCGGCGATCAAGGGCATGGAAAATGACATGACTGTCATAATTGTGTCCCAGCGCGCCGCATCGATTCAGTATGCTGACAAGATTGTCGTGATGGACGACGGCGCGGTCGCAGGTATCGGAACACATGAGGAACTGCTTGCTGGCAATGAGATCTATCAGGAGATATATTACTCGCAGTTTCCAGATAAGAAGACGGCGGATCAAAGATCAGGAGGCTCTATATGAAAGATAAGAAAAACAAGGATATCTTTAAAAAGGTACTAGATCATATTGGAAAATATAAAATCTTTTTGTTTCTATCTATAGTGCTCGCGGCAGTCTCTGTGGTACTTACTTTGTATATACCGATTCTGACGGGGCAGGCGGTGGACTGTATTCTTGGTCCTGGCGCTGTAGATTTTGATGGGATTTGGGTAATACTAAAGGAGATGATGATCATCATAGTCATCACGGCTGTGGTACAGTGGCTGATGAACACCTGTAACAACAAGATCGCCTACCAGGTTGTGCGCGATGTGCGCGACGAAGCGTTCAAAAAACTGCAGATCCTGCCGCTCAAATATATAGACGGTCACTCACACGGTGATATCGTGAGCCGTATCATAGCAGATGTAGACCAGTTTTCCGACGGTCTGCTCTTAGGGTTCACACAGCTTTTCACTGGTGTGGTGACGATCATCGGCACACTGATCTTTATGTTTTCCATCAATGTGTCCACCACGGTCGTCGTCGTGATTCTGACACCGCTGTCATTTTTTATCGCAGGTTTCATCGCCAAGCGGACATTCAGCATGTCGAAACTGCAGTCGGAGACGAGAGGCGAGCAGACTGCGCTGATCGATGAGATGATCGGGAATGAGAAAGTGGTCAAGGCGTTTAGCCATGAGCCGCAGGTGATGGAGCAGTTTGAAGAGATCAACGGCAGATTGGAAAAGGCGAGCGTGAAGGCAATTTTCTTCTCGTCGCTGACGAATCCCTGCACGCGGTTTGTCAACAGCCTTGTCTATGCAGGTGTCGGGATCCTCGGGGCGTTCCTGGCTATCAGGGGGCACATCAGCGTCGGCCAGCTCACCAGCTTCCTGAGCTATGCAAACCAGTACACGAAGCCCTTCAATGAGATTTCCGGCGTGGTGACGGAGCTTCAGACAGCACTTGCCTGTGCCGGCAGGGTGTTTGAGTTTATCGAGGAGGATCCGCAGGTTCCAGAAGAGCCGGATGCCGCAGTTCTGACAGAGCCAAAGGGCAATATCACGATGCAGAACGTCGGTTTCTCATACAATCCGGAGCAGAAGCTGATACAGGATTTCAACCTCGAAGTGAAGTCCGGTCAGCGCGTGGCGATCGTGGGACCGACCGGCTGCGGAAAAACAACTGTCATAAATTTGCTGATGCGGTTCTATGATGTTAATAGCGGAAGTATTCGTATTGACGGGGTGGACATCCGGGAGATGACGCGAAAGAGCCTGCGCGGCAGTTTCGGGATGGTACTGCAGGAGACATGGCTGCACGCGGGAACGATCCGGGAAAATATCGTGATGGGCAAACCGGACGCGACGGACGAGGAGGTGGTCGCGGCGGCGAAGGCGGCGCACGCACACAGCTTTATCAAACGTCTGCCGCTGGGCTATGACACGGTGATCACGGAGGACGGCGGGAGTCTCTCTCAGGGACAGAAGCAGCTTCTGTGCATCACGCGCGTGATGCTCTGTCTGCCGCCGATGCTGATCCTTGACGAGGCGACTTCCTCGATCGACACGCGCACGGAGATCAAGATCTCGCAGGCGTTCAACACGATGATGAAAGGCAGAACAAGCTTTATCGTGGCGCACAGGCTTTCGACGATCCGTGAGGCGGATATCATCCTGGTGATGAAGGATGGCAACATTATCGAACAGGGCGATCACGAGACCCTCTTGAATAAGGAAAACGGATTTTATGCAAAATTATATAACAGTCAGTTTGAGATAGCTGGGTAGTGCTGCGAGAGGCAGCTTGGCAGCAAGGAACTGTACAGGAATAGCGTCGCAGTTCCTGACGCAGAAAAGGAGATATGAGAACATGATAAATAACTTTCTGGACGTATCACAGTATGCATTTTTAGGATTTTTAGGTGTGGTTTTTGCATATCTCATGACGAGTCTGCTGCTGGCAGCCGGAATGAATAAGCTCCCGAGGGATCACGGGCGGGAGTTTGCGCATGACGGCGGCCTCTCCGCAGGAAAACCGCGCGGTGCGGGATTTGTATTCATCCTTGTGTTCGTGCTGTCTGTACTCATCTTTGGAAATATGGACAGAGAGATCACGATCTATCTGATCCTGACGGTGGCTGCCATGATGACAGGATATCTGGACGACTGCGCGCGCGTGTCCTGGGGGGAACTGCGCAAAGGGCTTCTCGACCTCGTGATCGCAGTCATGACAGCGGTGACGATCGTAAATTTTAATGGCAGTGACGTGACGATCGCGCTGACAGGGCATGTGTTCACACTTCATCCGCTGGTGTACGGTGCGCTTGCAGTGATCCTCGTGTGGGGATCTATCAATGTGACAAACTGCGCGGACGGCGTCGATGGGCTGTCGGGGACGCTCACGAGCATCACGCTGTTTACGATCTATATGATCATGAACCGGATGGGGACAGATCAGGGATTTTCATACACGATATTGTTGTTCATCGCGTGTATCCTTGGCTATCTGTGGTTCAACGCCACACCGAGCTTGCTGCTGATGGGCGATGCCGGTTCGCGTGCGATGGGATTGTTCATTGCCATCTCCATCATGAAGGCGGGGTGTCCGTTTCTGTATCTGCTCGTGGCGTTCGTGCTGATGGTGGATGGCGGTATCGGACTTTTCAAGGTATCGCTGCTCCGGTTCCTGCATATCAGGATCCTCACGAAGGTGCGCACGCCGCTTCATGACCATGTGCGCAAGAACATGGGCTGGTCCAACGCGCAGACGGTGTTTAAGTTCGCGATCATACAGATCATGATATCGGCGGCGGTGATTTGGCTGACTGCGCGCTGACCATGGACCATTCTCTTAAGAGATATTTTCATATAGAAAAATTTTTATATCCGCGTGCTCCACTGCGAGCAGTCCCATACATCTGTTGCGAGTCCGTCATAAAACTCGGGCTCGTGGCAGACCATCAGGATGCTGCCGCCGTAATCCGTCAGGGCGCGCTTCAATTCTGATTTTGCGTCGGTATCGAGGTGGTTCGTCGGCTCGTCGAGCAGCAGGATATTGGTCTGCTTGTTGATGAGCTTGCACAGCCGGACTTTCGCCTGCTCGCCGCCGCTTAGGACTTTCACCTTGCTCTCGATGTGCTTGGTCGTCAGACCGCATTTGGCGAGGGCGGAGCGCACCTCGTACTGTGTCATCGAGGGAAATTCGTTCCAGAGCTCCTCGATGCAGGTCGTGGCGACGGACTGGTCCATCTCCTGCTCAAAATATCCGATCTCCAGGTAATCACCCAGCTCCACGCCGCCGTTTAAAGGGCGGATCAATCCTAAGATGCTTTTTAGCAGCGTCGTCTTGCCGATGCCGTTTGCGCCGGTGAGGACGATCTTCTGCCCGCGCTCCATCGCGATGTCGAGCGGTTTTGACAGCGCCTCGTCGTAGCCGATGACGAGGCTTTTGGTCGTGAAGATATATCGTCCGCTCGTCCGCGCTTCCTTAAAACGGAATTCGGGCTTGGGTTTCTCTGCCGCAAGTTCGATCACGTCCATCTTGTCGAGTTTCTTCTGGCGCGACATCGCCATGTTTCGCGTTGCTACGCGCGCCTTGTTTCTGGCGACGAAATCCTTTAGATCCGCGATCTCTCTCTGCTGCTTGTTGTAGGCTGCCTCGAGTTGCGCCTTTTTCATGGCATAGACTTCCTGGAACTGGTCATAGTCGCCGACATAGCGCGTCAGCTGCGCATTGTCCATGTGGTAGATGATATTGATGACGCTGTTCAGGAACGGGATGTCATGCGAGATCAGGATAAACGCGTTCTCATACTCCTGGAGATAGCGCTTGAGCCATTCGATGTGGTTGGTATCGAGATAGTTGGTCGGCTCGTCGAGCAGCAGGATATCCGGCTTTTCGAGCAGGAGCTTACCGAGCAGGATCTTCGTGCGCTGTCCGCCGCTTAGGTCGGTGACATCGGTGTCAAGCCCGACTTCGAGGATGCCGAGCGCCCTTGCGACTTCCTCGATCCTGGCATCGATCATATAAAAATCGTGCTGGTCGAGAAGCTCCTGTATCGTGCCGAGTTCCTCCATGTAAGTCTCGAGTTCCGCCTCGGAAGCCTCTCCCATCTTGTCACAGATCTCGTTCATGCGGCGTTCCATCTCATACAGGAAGTCAAAGGCGGCGGCGAGCACGTCCCTCACAGACATTCCCTTTGCGAGGGCTGTGTGCTGGAGATCGGAAGAGCACACGTCTGAACTCCAGTCACTGACAACCAGCTCGTATG
>CAJUQU010000184.1 GCA_910588595.1 uncultured Lachnospiraceae bacterium
ATGCCAATATAACTATACGAAGCCCCGCCGATGCAATGTATTCCAGTTTGTCAAAATCAAGTATCAGGCTCTCTATATCAGAAAGCGCCTCAATCTCCCTGCCCAGCTCCGGTGATGAATTTGTGTCCAGCCATCCCTCGACCGCGACAATGGCTTTGTTATTTTCCATCGTTTTTGTAATCGTCACTTTTGTCTCCTCCATAAAAATCAGCATAAAATTTTCACAGTATCAAAGCTTATTCGAAAATCCATCTTCAAAAAAATTCAGTCCCTCCAACGCTTCGATTGCCTTTGCAAGATATCTGTTATCCGTTATATTCCATTTGAATCCCAAACGGTAGAGCACTTCGGTTGTAAAGGCATTGTCATAATCAATCGTGTAGAGTTCCTCATCATCATGGGAAGTATAAGCGATAAGCCCCGATACCGCATCACTTGTTTCATGTTCTGCCGCATACGCATTGACCGTCTCAATGAATCGATCTCCAGGCATGATTTTAATGTCAAAGCCCCTCTCACGCATTTCATATATCACATCACTCATAAAAATCCTGTGGTTGTTGCAGGCATGGAATACCGTAAACCTGCTGTCTGTTCCCGCAAGACAGAGTACTGCTGCCGCTGTTTCATCAATCGGAGAGAATTCAGCGCCTTCATTCATGCTATCCATTGGAAATGCGCCAACTGCAGCGTACCCGCGCAAACTCCTTAGAAAACCATTCGTGATAAAGTTAATCTGAAACTCCCCATCTCTGTGGCGGCTCATAAGATTACCGACACGGATCACTTTTGCGTCAAGACCTTCTGCGGCCGCTTCCAGCACGGCACGTTCTGCAAGGAACTTCGTGCGTATATACTCATTGACAATCCTCTGACCAAAATACAGATCATTTTCAGCAAGTTTCCGATCCATCGGCGGCATGCCGTCCATACCCTCGCCGCCTACTGATATGGTTGAAATCTGTATCAGCCTTCTATTTGCTGATGAGCAGAGATCTATCAGATTTTTGACACCTGTTACATTGATCTTTTCTAACATCTCACCCGCCGCAAAGTGTTTGACGCAGGCAGCGCAGTTGATCAATGTGGTAAAAGGTACGTCTTTTAACCTGTCTACCGCTTCCTTGTCCGTTATGTCACTGTCAATACAGATGATCCTGTCACCAAACAGTTCCGTATATGGCAAGTCAAAATAATACATCAGCATATTCATCAGACGCCGGTCATTTGACTCATATCTGCCTTTGCGCACCATACAATACGCCCTGCCATCGTAATTGTCAAGAAATTCTTTTAACACGTGAATCCCCAGGAAACCTGTTGCACCTGTGATCAGGATATCGCCCAGCTCCTTTTTCTCCACGCGGTCAACATTCCTCCTGTTATTTGCAGCAATCAGCGTATCAATCGCATTGTAGGAATAATTTGCAAATTCATCTGTATTTTCCTTCTGCACCTCATCGCCATATACTGCCCTGGCAAGCGCGCGCACTGTAGGATATTTGAAAATATCTGCATATACCAGAGGAATCTTCTCATTCAGGCACATTACTGCAACCTTGGAAGCAGCAAGGGAAGTTCCGCCAATTGCAAAGAAATCATCATCGATCCCTACCTTTTCCCGCCCTAATGCCTTCTCAAACAACTTACACAGTTTTATCTGCGCTCCCGTCTGAGGTGCGGCATAATCGGTGCGCTCTTCCGTAATGGCAGGCGCCGGCAGAGCACGCTTATCAATCTTTCCTCCAGGCGTAACCGGCATTTTGTCCAGATGTGTATAGAACGCAGGTACCATGTATTCCGGAAGCAATGGACTTAAAAATGCTTTCCAATCCTCCTCCTTGTACTCTGCTCCGGTATAGTAAGCCGCAATATATGTGACACCGCTCTGATCTACAGGGATTGCCGCCACCTCACAGACGCCGTCGCGTTTCAGGAGTGCCCCCTCGATCTCGCCAAGTTCCACGCGGAATCCATTGATCTTAATCTGTGAATCTATCCGCCCGATGTATTCAATATTTCCGTCGCCTTTCATACGTACCATATCGCCTGTATGATACAGCCTTTCCTCATCCTTGCATGTGGCAAAAGGATTTGGCACAAATACGGACGCTGTTTTTTCCGGCAGATTATGGTAGCCTCTTGCCACCTGCCGCCCTGCCACGCATAGCTCCCCTGGCGCTCCCACAGGTACACGCTTTAAGTTCTCATCTACGATATAACACCTTACATTGAGCTGTGATTTGCCGATCGGAATCGTTTTATAATCCCTGTCAACCACAAACTCTGTGGACGAAACGGTATTTTCCGTAGGTCCATAGCCATTTACCATCATGTACTTCCTGTCATAATAGCGCTTAAATTTTTCACCTCCCAGGGTGAGAAGCCTTAAAGTGCAATCCCCTGTCAGGGTTTCCGCCACAAGCTCACCCATCTGCGTCGGCATGGTCGCTACCGTGATCGGCTCGTTTTCAAAGGTACGGCAGACAGCGACAGCATCCTTCCTGACACTTTCCGGGAAAATATAAAGGGAAGCTCCCACCGTCAAAGGCACAAACAGGTCATGTACCGAAGCGTCAAAGCAGAAAGAAGAAAATTCGCCGTACATATCCTCCGGAACCGTCTTGTGAAAGGTGACTGTATGCTCAATCAATGTCATAAGGTTGCGGTGTTCCAGCATGACGCCCTTTGGTTTTCCTGTCGAGCCGGAGGTGTAGATCATATATGCCAGATTCTCCGGAAGCGGCGGCGTCAGATCCGCCTTTCCTGTAAAGCCAAGTCCGTCCTTTTCTATCTCGTCAAGATAAATTACATTTTTGTCATACCCCTCTGTCAGTGATCCATATTTCCTCATAACAAGAAGATTTTCACTGCCACTGTCAGAGAGCATATATTCAATTCTCTCCTGCGGGTATTCCGGATCAAGGGGAACATATGCGCCTCCCGCTTTCATGATTCCTACATACGCCTCCACAAATTCCCTTGTCCTGCCGCACAAAATTCCGGCAACATTTTCCCGCCCAAAACCATTATTCTTCAGTTTATCAGCGATATACTCCGACACTGCATCAAGCTCTGCATATGTTATGGTACCGTTCTCATCTTTTACGGCAGTATTGTCCGGATATTTTGACACAGCTTCCCGGAACAGGTCAATAAAAGTCTTCCCCATATACTGCGGCGTATTTACCATCTTATCCTGTTCATCGAACAGAAGGCGTATCTCTGACGGTTCCTTTCCATCAAGGAAAGCCCTTGTTGTGATCTCAAGGTTTTCGATCAGATACGCTGCCGTCTCCTTTTCAAACAAATCACTTCTGTATTCCAGCTCATAGATGTATTCGCCGTTTTCAATGCTCATCATAAGCGATATCGGCTCCTTTGCCGCATTTAAGCCAAGGGGGATTTCCTCTGCATCCTCTCCACAGATTTTCGTAAATGCAAAATTCCCGCCCTGATACACAAACATCGTGTCAGGCTTAATATGGAAATTGCGGCTGATTTCCTGGAACGGATAAATATCGTGATCCATCATTCCCATAAGCTGGTTTTTAATTGTCACAAAATAATCTTGTGTATTTTTCGTTGTATCACACACCACAGGCAATGTTTTGACAAACATACCAATCGTTTCAGAAAGACGTGAATCGTTTCTGCCATGATAGATGGTTGTAAATACACTTTTGGAAGCAAAATGGTATCTTGCCAGTGCCGCGCCAAATATACCTGTGAAAAATACATTCTCTGTGATACCATATTTCTCGCAGATCGCCTGCACAGCTTCCCTGCTGATGACATCACTCTTTCTGCGCAAATTCCCAATGCCCGGCGCCTCTCCATTTTTGTCAGGATAAAGACTGGTGTCCGAGCTGCAGTCTTTCAATACAGAGGCGTAAAATTCTTCCGCTTTCTTATACTTTTCTCCCTGGATCGCCCTTTCGTTGTCAAGCGCCGCATCATAGGCAGTATATGTCTCTGCCGTAAGCTTTTCGCCCTGATATGCCCTGTCGATATCCGACAAAATAACAGAAAGAGAGGTACCGTCTGCGATCAGATGATGCACATCAAGGAACAGATAACTTCCCTCATGTGTCCTATGGATCTCAAAACGAAACAGCGGCTCCTGAAACAGCGGAAACGGCCTTACCAGTTTTTCCCTGTCCATGCCGTCAATAATCTCAGTGGTGTATTCCAGATGATCATTCCTGCGCTGGCGGATCTCACCGTCCTCATCCATAAAAAGCTGCACTTTCAGGTATGGGTGCACTTCCACTGTCTGCTCTACTGCTTCTTTTAGCCGGATCAAATCTATCCTGGGACTGAGCCGGAACAAATATGGAATATTATAAACCGTTGTTCCCATATTCGCCGTACAGTCTACAAAGATGCCTGCCTGCGCGTTGGTCAGCGGATACACCTCCCGCACTTCATGTACCTTAGATTTTTCCGCTCCCAGAAGAAATCTTTCTAACTGGACGACAGTTGGATTTTCCCTGATATCATTTGTCTTGATCGCCACGTCAAAGTTCTTTGCCAGAAGTACATTCAGTTTTATCGCACTGATAGAAGTCAGTCCCGCAAGCTGAATATCCGTAGTGATCCCAAACTCCCTGTGCCCGATCGCTTCAGCAATGCAGTCACAAATACGCTGCTGCATTTCATTTTTGGGCGGAATCATCTCCTCCACTGCCTTTTGCGGCTTTGGCAGAGCGCGCCTGTTGACCTTCTGGTTCTGATTTAATGGAATCCGGTCAATCTGCATCGTCACAGCCGGCACCATATACGGCGGCTTTGTTTCCATGATAAAAGCATTCAGCTTCCCTGTATCAATCTGCTCATCTGACACAACATACGCTGCGATATATTTACCGCCGCCCTCCTCATCAAATGCAGCAACTGTGGCATCTTTGATCCCCGGAAAACGCCGGATCACTTCCTCCACTTCCGTAAGCTCAATCCGGAATCCTCTTATTTTTACCTGGGAATCCCGTCTGCCCACAAAAGAGATATTTCCATCATTTAAGTAGCGCACCACATCACCTGTGTGGTACATCCGCTCGTATCCCTCCTGGTCAGTATAAGGATTTTTAGCATACACCTCTTTTGTTTTCTCCGGACGGTTCAGATACCCCCGCGATACCTGTCTTCCCGAGACGAGCAGCTCACCGGACGCCCCTGCCGGCAGGCGGTGTCCCTTGTCATCAACAATATAGAGTTTCAGATTATCCAGCGGCTTCCCGATCGGAATGTCATCATAATACCGATCCATCTCAAAGATCGTTGTGTAAACCGTACATTCCGTAGGTCCATAGACATTGTAAAACCTGATACCCTCCGGCGGATTTAAAGGAACCAGTTTTTCTCCACCCGTACTGAGATGTCTTAATGTTTTACTCTTTATTTCCATTGCAAATTGACGTCCCACCTGTGTCGTCATAAAGGAATGCGTAAGCTGGTTCTCTTCAAAATAATCACAGAGCGCCAAAAGGTCAAGGCGTATTTCCTCGGCAATGATATTTAACTGCGCACCTGCCGTGAGAGACGTAAAAATATCCATCATCGATGCGTCAAAACCATAGGAGGCATAGGCTGCCAGGCGGGCAGAACTGTCAAACTCATATTGTCTGTGATACCATGTGCAGAATGCCGTGATATTCCCATACTCAATCATACAGCCCTTGGGCACTCCTGTCGAGCCTGATGTATAAAGCAGCGTAAACAAATCCTCCGGCTTTGGAGACGGCAGCTTTTCCACATATTCCGGCAGGTCTGGTATCTCATCAAGATACAATATCTGTCCTGTATAGTCAGACACCAGTTCACGCATCTTCTGTGTCGTGATCAACAGTTTCGCACCACTGTCCTCCAGCATGAAAAGCAGTCTGTCCTGCGGATATGTATGGTCAAGGGGCTGGCAGGCACAGCCGCTGCGGGCAACACCCATCGAACAGATTGCCATATATTCACAGCGCGGGATCAGCACAGCAGCTACGTCACCTGCTGTCAATCCCCTCCGGATAAGATCGCCCGCAAGATTACGCGTTATTTTTTCAACCTCACTGTATGTATATCTGACCTCTTCGTATACAACGGCTGTGTTATCGGGATATTGAGCAGCAGCAGCCTCAAACATATCCACAACCGTTTTGCTGACATCATAGGACACTTCTGTCTCATTAAAACTGTCAAGCATTTTTTCCTGCTGCTCTGAAAGGATTGTCACATCAGATACATTGCGGCAGCCGAATATGGATTTGAATGCGGCATTGTAAGAATCCATAATATTCTGAACCGTTTCCTCCAGATACAAATCACTGCGGTACTCAGCTGTCAGATAATACGCCCCGTCATAGAGACGAACCTGGAGTAACAGCGGCTCTTTGGGCAGGCCGAGGGACAGATCCTCACCAACAGCAACGGTATTTCCCATCGGATAATCGTCTGTAAGTTCTGCCTGATATGCAAAAATCAAATCAGAAGTAATCCCATATTTTGCAGCGATATCGGAGAACGGGAAAATATCATTTGCCATGGAATTCATTAACTGTTCCTGCAAGGAAACCATATAGGATGTCACTGTAGTCTTGTCATCAAATTTACAATATACAGGAAGCGTTCTTACAAGCATGCATATCGTATTCTCAAGCCTCGAATCGTTCCTGCCATTATAGATGGTCGCAAACAACGATTCCTTTGCATTTGACCAGCGGGACATCAGGATTCCAAAAACGCCGGTAAAGAGTGTATTGGGTGTAATTCCCATTCTTTCACAAAATTGCAGGGCCGCTTCTGCAGAAACTGACATCTTATATTCTGCCAGCCCCTTTTCGGGCATATCTCCTTTTTTGTCATAAATCGGAAGCGACTCGATTTCAATCCCCTGAAAAATATTGTCATAATAAAGGGCTGCCTTTTTATAACCGCCTCTCTTCACTGCATATTCCTCTGAGACAGCCGCATCAAAACCTGTATAGTCTTCCTTTGCCAATTCTTCGCCCATATAGGCACGGTTCAGGTCCCTGAAAAAAATATCATAGGAATTTCCATCCGCCATGATGTGGTGAAAATCTACAAACAGATACTTCTTCGTCTCAGTCAGGTAGATTGTGATCCGGAACAGCCTGCCCCCTTCTAATTGAAATGGCTTTACAAGATCGTTCCTGTCAAACGCACTGTCTGTTGTTCTGATGATCTCAGGCACAAAATCTTCTGAAAAGGGTTTTTGAACCATTTCTCCGTCTTCACTGATCCCAAAACGCGCCGTCATATAGGAATGTGCCTGAATGGTTCTGGCAGCTGCATCGGCAAGTTTCTCTTCTTCAATGCTGTTGTCAAGCGTGAACAAAAACGGTATATTATAAATCGTTGTTTCCGGATTCTTCGCACACTCCGCAAAAATCCCTTTCTGGGAACCTGTTAATGGATAAACGCTGCGGATTTCCATTGCATCAGGCGCTTCTGCATTCCTGATAAATTCCTCCATCCGTACCACCGTATTATACTGGGTGATATCGCTGGTCTTTATCGCTATGCCAAATCCCTCTGCCAGCAGGACATTTAATTTCATTGCCCCTAGAGAAGTAAGCCCTGCACGGTAAAATGGCGTGTTTATGCCAAAGCTGCTGTTATTGGTGACGGATGCCACGATATCAAAAATCTTTTGCTGCATCTTATTTTTGGGCACCTCATAATCACCCTGTTTTAAGATCAGTTTGGGCAGGGATCTTTTGTCTAT
>CAJUQU010000185.1 GCA_910588595.1 uncultured Lachnospiraceae bacterium
ACTTTCTTTATGTTGGTGATCATTCGGTTTGGTTGCCAACTTCCGATCCCGGGGGTGAACAGAGATTATTTCTCATCATGGTTTGAGGCTCAGACCGGTGGGGCGTTCAACTTTTTGGATGCATTTACAGGTGGTTCTTTCTCAAGAATGTCTGTATTTGCATTGAACATCACACCGTATATCACGTCTTCCATCATTATGCAGCTGCTCACGATCGCGATCCCGAAACTCGAGGAGATGCAGAAAGATGGAGAGGATGGAAGAAAAAAGATTGCTTCCATTACGCGTTATGTTACCGTGGGACTTGCGTTGCTCGAAAGTTCGATGATGGCAATTGGATTTGGTAAGCAGGGCTTGCTTCAGAAATTTGGTCCGCTGGAGGTTATAACAGTGATTGCTGTATTGACGGCAGGCAGCGCATTCCTGATGTGGATCGGTGAGCAAATCACTGAAAAAGGTGTTGGTAACGGTATCTCCATCGTACTTGTTATCAATATTATTTCCCGTCTGCCAGATGATTTTGCCAATTTGTATGAGCAGTTCTGCAAAGGAAAATCAATTCCGCTTGCAGTAGTTGCCGCTTTGATCATCATTGCGATCATTTTGGCGATGACAGTATTTGTTGTCATACTCAACAGTGCGATCCGTAAGATCCCTGTGCAGTATGCGAAGAAGATCCAGGGAAATAAAATGGTCGGAGGTCAGATGACTTTCCTGCCGTTGAAGGTGAATACAGCAAATGTTATTCCGATTATCTTTGCATCGTCACTGATGCAGTTTCCGATTGTACTCTCAACTCTATTTGGATACAATGGGAGCGGGGTGTGGAGACAGGTCTTAAACGGTCTGAACCAGGATAACTGGTGCAACCCGTCACAGCTGGTTTATTCAGTTGGTCTTGTAGTATATGTTATTTTGACAGTATTTTTTGCTTATTTCTATACATCGTTGACATTCAATCCTTTGGAGATTGCGAATAATATGAAAAAACAGGGTGGATTTGTGCCGGGCATCAGACCGGGCAAACCTACGAGCGATTATCTGAATAAGGTGCTCAATGCGATCATTTTTATTGGAGCGATCGGGCTTGTGATCGTAGCAGTCGTTCCGTTTTTCTTCAATGGTGTATTTAAGGCTTCTGTCTCGTTTGGCGGAACAAGCTTGATCATTATTGTCAGCGTCGTGCTTGAGACGATCAAACAGATCGAATCACAGATGCTTGTACGTAACTATAAGGGCTTTTTGAATGATTAAACAGCAAAGTCAGATATGCGGACGACCGGCGTGCAAAAACAATCAGATAGAAGCAAAGCGTGCGCTTTGCTTCTGTCCGTTATTATGCACACGGGTTTCGGGTGAAGTATGCTGTCTGAACTGCAAGCGCGTAATGGCTTGAATTGAGGTTATT
Source organism: uncultured Lachnospiraceae bacterium (assembly GCA_910588595.1). Taxonomy (GTDB): domain Bacteria; phylum Bacillota; class Clostridia; order Lachnospirales; family Lachnospiraceae; genus COE1. Next base: position 1,409 of record CAJUQU010000185.1, read on the forward strand.
CTGTCAACAGGTAAATTGAATTGAAGCTATTGTTAAGTAAAAGAGCATGATCGCTTGATAAGATTAATAGTATTAAAGGAGGAAATTAGCATGAAGATTATTATGTTAGGCGCACCGGGAGCAGGAAAGGGTACACAGGCAAAAATGATCGCAGAGAAGTTTGAGATTCCCCATATTTCTACGGGTGATATTTTCAGAGCAAACATCAAGAACGGTACAGAGCTTGGTGTGGAGGCAAAGAAGTACATGGATCAGGGGCTTTTGGTGCCGGATGAGCTTACAGTTAAGATCCTGCTTGACAGGGTAGCACAGGATGACTGCAAGAACGGATATGTACTGGATGGTTTCCCGAGAACGATCCCGCAGGCAGAGGTACTTGACAAGGCGCTTACGGAGCTTGGTGACAAGATCGATTATGCCATCAATGTCGATGTGCCAGACGAGAATATTATCAATAGGATGTCTGGAAGACGTGCCTGCGTGAACTGCGGTGCGACTTACCACATCGTTCATATTCCGCCCAAGAAGGAAGGGTTCTGTGATACATGCAATTCAGAACTGATCCTGAGGGATGACGATAAGCCGGAGACTGTAAAGAACCGTCTCGATGTATACCATAAGCAGACACAGCCGCTGATCGATTTCTATGAGGCGAAGGGTGTGCTCAGATCTGTGGACGGCACGGTTGATATGAAAGATGTGTTTGCGGCGATCGTTGATATATTGTCGTAATGAGTGATAAGGTCAGGCGGAGGAATGAAAGATGGCTGTTACAATAAAGTCGCAGCGTGAGATCGATCTGATGCGGGAGTCCTGCAGGCTCCTCGCAAAAGTACATGAGGAGCTTGGGCAGGCGATAGAGCCGGGGATCTCAACACTTTATATTGACCAGCTGGGAGAAAAGCTGATCAGGGGAATGGGGGGAATTCCCAATTTCCTGCATTACAATGGCTATCCGGCATCGATCTGTGTGTCGGTGAATGATGAGGTAGTACACGGGATCCCCCGGGCAGACAGGATACTGCAGGAGGGCGATATCGTGAGTCTTGACTGTGGGCTTATATATAAAGGTTATCATTCCGATGCAGCTAGAACACATGGTGTGGGACGAATCAGTCCGGAAGCACAGAAATTGATAGACGAGACAAAGAAATCATTTTTTGAGGGAGTAAAGAGAGCTACAGCAGGCAATCACCTTCACGATATATCGAATACGATCGACAATTATGTGTCACAGTTTGGGTATGGTATTGTCCGGGATTTGGTAGGACATGGAATTGGCACCTCTCTACATGAGGATCCGGAGATTCCTAATTTCAGGCAGAAAAAAAGAGGAATGAAACTTCGGGCGGGTATGACGCTTGCGGTAGAGCCCATGATCAACATGGGAGGCGGCGATGTTGAGTGGCTGGATGACAGCTGGACAGTGGTTACAGAGGATGGATCCTTGTCTGCACATTATGAGAATACGATCCTGATCACTGATGGTGAGCCTGAGATTCTTACCCTTATATAGAAAAGAACAGGAGAGGGTAGAATGACTGGTTTTTGGGCTTATTCGCTGGCAGGGCATGATAAGGGTGAGGTATATCTTATTATAAAAGAGACAAAGGATTTTGTATATGTTGCAGACGGAGTAGTGCGCACACTCGACAGACCTAAGAAAAAAAATAAAAGACATATTCAAATTATCAAAAAAGGAAACCCAAGGATAGATATCTCGTCTGTGACAAATGAGGAGATCAAACATTTCATTAAGTTATATTTGAAAGACATTAAGGAGGTAAAGTAATGTCAAAGTCCGATGTGATTGAAATTGAAGGAACTGTGGTAGAGAAGCTTCCCAATACAATGTTTCAGGTGGAGCTGGAAAACGGGCACAGGGTGTTAGCCCATATCAGCGGTAAGCTGAGACAAAATTTTATCCGTATTCTTCCGGGGGATAAAGTGACCTTGGAGTTATCGCCGTACGATCTGTCAAAAGGTCGGATCATATGGAGAGATAAATAAAATTGTTTGAGATATTTTCCCTGATATGATATCTGTAACAGGAAAAAGCAGACTGTTATTTCTTTTTTGGAAAATATTTTCATATAGGGCTTGCATTTGCCCAGACTGCATGATATAATGTAAAACGGTCTTTTTGAAAGGAGGGTTTAACATGAAAGTTAGATCATCAGTAAAACCTATTTGCGAGAAATGCAAAGTTATCAAGAGAAAAGGAAAGATCAGAATTATCTGTGAAAATCCGAAGCACAAACAGAGACAGGGTTGATCAGTCCTGATCTGAACACCCGCCAGAGTGGGTGAAGTGAAGTTTGTGAAAAAAGCGGCTGAGGCATATACTCGAATCCGTCAAAGAGAGTATATGCTGCAAATATATAACAGATTTTGTCTGTTGTGTGTTTACTTCTTGATACCGAGAAATGTTTCGCAAGGGACTTCAATGGATTAAGATTTCATTGGAGTGGCAGGAAAATAAGACGATCCTGCCCCGATTAGTATCGGACAAACCGGATTGATGTCCGGTCGGGTAGTGATTACCCCAATCAATTAGTTTACTATTAATAAGTGATGAGACAGTGTATGGGATCTGATCACGAAGCAAAATGGAGGAATTTAACATGGCTCGTATTGCTGGTGTTGACTTACCAAGAGAAAAACGTGTGGAAATCGGACTGACTTATATCTATGGTATAGGTAGAGTAAGTTCAAACAAGATTCTTGAGAAAGCGGGTGTAAATCCTGATATCCGTGTAAGGGATCTGACAGATGATGACGTTAGGAAGATCAGTGCGATCATCGATGAGGAGTATATGGTTGAAGGTGATCTCAGACGTGAGATCGCTTTGAATATCAAGAGACTTCAGGAGATCGGATGCTATCGCGGTATCCGTCATAGAAAGGGACTCCCTGTTCGTGGTCAGAAGACCAAGACAAATGCCAGGACAAGAAAAGGTCCTAAGCGGACAGTGGCAAATAAGAAGAAGTAAGGCCTGAAATGTTCGCTCTGAGAACTATGGCAAAAGAAAGATAGTCTCAGCGTGCGCTGAGCGTTGCAAACAATAAGTTGAATGAGAAAGTAGGTTAGTTTAAAATGGCTAAAAAAGTTACCAAGAAAGTGACAAAAAAGCGTGTAAAGAAAAACGTTGAACGAGGACAGGCACATATCCAGTCGTCTTTTAACAATACAATTGTTACATTGACAGACAATGAGGGTAATGCACTCTCATGGGCAAGTGCAGGTGGTCTGGGATTTAGAGGTTCAAAGAAATCTACTCCATATGCTGCTCAGATGGCAGCCGAGACAGCTACAAAGGCAGCTTTGGTACATGGCTTAAAATCTGTAGATGTTATGGTAAAGGGACCTGGTTCTGGCAGAGAGGCAGCGATCCGCGCGCTTCAGGCATGTGGTCTTGAAGTGACCAGCATCAAGGATGTTACGCCGGTACCACATAACGGATGCCGCCCGCCAAAGCGCCGCAGGGTTTAGTTTGCATTGTTAGGGTATTAAAAAGAAAAGTGGCATGTATGCGCCGGACGGGATCCGTTTTGTGCGCACAGATTTAGGAGGATAAAAAACATGGCAGTGAATAGAGTTCCTGTACTTAAAAGATGCAGATCTCTTGATTTGGATCCTGTATTTCTAGGATATGATAAGAAGTCTAAAAGGAAGTCTGCGAGAGCTGGCAAGAAGATGAGCGAGTATGGCTTACAGCTCAGGGAGAAGCAGAAAGCAAAGTTTATCTATGGTGTTCTCGAGAAGCCTTTCCGCAACTACTACGAGAAGGCAGACAGGATGAAGGGAATGACCGGTGAGAATCTCATGATTCTTCTCGAGAGAAGACTTGACAATGTTATCTTTCGTATGGGATTTGCCAGAACAAGAAGAGAGGCAAGGCAGATTGTCGGTCATAAACATGTGCTGGTAAATGGAAAGAGTGTTAGTATACCTTCATACTTGATCAGTGCCGGAGATGTCATTGAGATCAAAGAGAAGGCTAAGGGCTTACAGAGATACAAGGATATCGCTGAGACAACAAACGGCAGATTAGTTCCTGAATGGATGGATGTTGACCAGGAGAATTTCAAGGGTACGATCAAAGAACTTCCTTCAAGAGAGGTTATTGACGTTCCTGTAGATGAAATGCTTATCGTCGAGTTATATTCTAAGTAATTCGCATATAGGTAGAGATAAGAAATGGACAGTAGGAAGTGCGCATCAGTGTACTTTCTATTGTTGCACTTATTAACACGTCCATTATAAAGGAGGGTATTTACAGTGTTGGCATTTGATTTTGACAGTCCAAATATTGAAGTGGCAGAAATCTCTGAAGACAAAAGGTATGGTAAATTTATAGTGGAGCCTTTGGAGAGAGGATACGGAATTACACTGGGTAATTCTCTTAGAAGAATTATGCTTGCTTCCCTACCTGGTGCAGCTGTAAGTCAAGTTAAGATTGATGGTGTTCTACATGAATTTAGTTCGATTCCGGGAGTAAAGGAAGACGTGACAGAGATCATCATGAATCTGAAAAGTCTGGCGATCAAAAACAGCTGTGAGACGGATGAAGTAAAAAAGGCAATTATCGATTTCGAGGGTGAAGGTGTTGTCAAGGCGTCCGACATTCAGGTTGATCAGGACATTGAGATCATGAATCCGGATCAGGTGATCGCTACGCTGAATGGCGGCAAGGACAGCAAACTTTACATGGAGATCATCATTACGAAGGGTAGAGGCTATATCAGCGCTGACAAAAACAAGAGCGAGGATTTGCCAATCGGTGTCATAGCAGTGGATTCTATATACACTCCTGTAGAGAGGGTAAATGTTACCGTAGAAAATACCCGAGTAGGTCAGATTACGGACTATGATAAACTGACATTGGATGTATACACAGATGCTACCTTAGAGCCAGATGAGGCGGTGAGCCTGGCGGCGAAGGTATTGAGTGAACATTTGAAGCTGTTCATCAACCTTTCCGAGAATGCAAAGAACGCAGAAGTTATGATCGAGAAAGAGGATGACGAGAAGGAGAAAGTGCTTGAAATGAGCATCGACGAGCTTGAGTTATCAGTTCGTTCTTACAACTGTCTCAAGAGGGCAGGCATCAATACAGTCGAAGAGTTGACGAACCGGACATCGGAGGATATGATGAAAGTCCGCAATCTGGGACGAAAGTCTTTGGACGAGGTATTGGCAAAGTTAAAGGAGTTGGGCTTACAGCTGAATCCGATCGAAGATTGATCATGTTTAAGGCTGCAGGCTGAACAGAAACGCAGATGCGGTAATGCCAAAGGGTTCGCGTCTGTGCTCATAGATGGAATATATCAATCAACATTTGATGAGTAAGTCCAAAGGGCGTTGTCATTTGTTCCACCAATGAGGGTAGCCTACATAATGTCAGTATATAACATTTTGCAGGTGATGTGTCCTCACAATGAAAGGAGCCTATTATGGCAGGTTATAGAAAACTCGGAAGAACATCAGATCAGAGAAAGGCATTATTAAGAGGTCAGGTTACATCGCTGATCGCAAGCAAGGATGGCAGGATCATCACAACAGAGGCGAGAGCGAAGGAAGTGCAGAAGATCGTGGAAGGTCTGATCGCGTTAGCAGTCAAGGAAAAAGATAACTTTGAGATGGTTAAGGTCACAGCGAAGGTTGCCAGAAAAGATAAGGATGGCAAGCGAGTGAAAGAGGAGAAGGACGGTAAGAAGGTTACAGTCTATGACGAGGTGGAGAAGGAGATCAAGAAAGATCTGCCCTCAAGACTTCATGCGAGACATCAGATGCTCAAAGTATTATATACAGTCAAGGAAGTTCCGACAAAGAATGCCGGCAAGAAGAGAGGAACAAAGGAACTTGATCTTGTGGCAAAATTATTTGACGAAATTGCACCAAAGTATGTTGGACGTAATGGTGGATATACCAGAATCATCAAGGTTGGTCAGCGTAAGGGCGATGGTGCTATGCAGGTAGTACTGGAACTGGTATAACAGAAAATTGTATTTTTAGCGCTCCCATATCATGGGAGCGTTTTTAGAAGCTGATCGAGGATGATCTATCTAACGGTAATCATTCAGAAATGTAGGAATGAGTTTAAGATGAAATGCCTATATTTCTGAATGACTATCCTGACAGTGTAAGTCTGTGCACTGAAATTGCAGAGGCAGTATACGATAAGAAACTGTCCGGCAATAGCATGTGTAAGTCAAAATGTATAGGTTATTTATGAGTATATCCTTAGGAACTGTAGAAAAATAACTGACGCATCTTGACTTGTCTATTTCTCCGATT
>CAJUQU010000186.1 GCA_910588595.1 uncultured Lachnospiraceae bacterium
TTGAAGATGGGATTTCTGGATTTGTTTTTCCCAGCGAGAATGCTCAACGTCTCAAAGAGAAAATAATGTGGTGTGTGGTTAACTGTGAAAATTTGCGCAAAATCGGGGAAAACGCCAGAAAAGTCTATGAAAAGAATTTTTCAACCAGCGTGTTCGAACGTAAATTACTACAAATGATCGAGAATGCTTTATGAGGATATTGGGGGAAGGAATACGCGAATTGCAGGATGTGGCGGGGATATTTAGTGAATATAAAGGCTGTCCGATCGCGCTATATGGTCTGGGCATACAGACAGAAGAGACGATAACAAGTCTGGATCGGAAGTTTCAGATTGTTGGTCTCATGGATAGTTTTAGGAGAGATGGAGTTATCTATGGAAAACCCATCATTTCGTTGTCAGAGGCTGCCGAGAAAAAAATAAAGCTGATCATTGTTGTTGCAAGACCTGGATCATGCAGAGCTATCGCCCGAAATATTGGCGGATTTTGTGTTGAAAATCATATTAAATTGTTTGATGTAAGGGGAAAAGATCTGTGCGCACAGAACAATGCCTGTTATGATCTTACAAATGCAGACGGAACGACAAAAAGGCAGCTTATGGAGGAGGTTCTTAAACATAACGTCATCAGCATTGATCTGTTTGATACTCTTGTTATGCGCAAGGTGCTTCTTCCGACAGATATTATTGAACTAGTAGAATATAATCTGAAAGGGAAAGGGATCTGCTTACAGGGATTTTGTGAGAGGAGGCTGCAGGCTGAAAAAGAATTGTCCAAATATACAGCGCCCACACTTGAGGAAATATACCAATATATGCTGGAGAGATTCTGCCAGCCAAAGGTTACAGCCAAGGAATTGGCGGAACTGGAATGGAATATAGATTATGCGCTGATTGTGCCTCGCCGGGAAATGGTAGAATTCTTATCTGAGATATTTGTGAAGGGAAAAAAGGTTTATATCGTTACAGATACGTTTTACAAAAAAGAACAATTAATAAAAGTGCTGGAAAAGTGTGGCATTGCAGGATATACAGATATTATAGCTTCCTGTGAGTATAAGGTGAGTAAAGCGCAGGGACTATTTGAAAAACTGAAAAATATTGTTTGCGGTCAGGACAGTTTTCATATAGGGGACGATTTGACTGCCGATATAGAAAGTGCGCGTAGATTTGGCATTTCTGCATGCCGGATTTACAGTGGTATCGATATGCTGGAACTCACAGGGTATTTGGGATTATGGAACCATATGAACACAATATCTTCGAGGATAAAGATTGGTTTATTTGTTGCCAGGATGTTTAACAGTCCGTTTCAGTTTGAGTCGGAGGGAAGAAAACTGGTCATAAAAGACGCTTATGATATTGGGTATCTGCTTCTGGCTCCTGTGATCAGTGATTTTGTTATATGGTTTCATCAGCAGGTAAAAGATATTCGGGCTGAAAATGTATGGCTGGGAGCCAGGGATGGCTACTTGATCAAAAAGTTATACGATATTTTGATCCCGGATAATAAGGCAGTATATTTTTTGACATCCAGGACCGCGTCAGTCAGGGCAGGGATAGCAGATGAAGCGGACCTTGCATACATAGAGGGGATGAAATTCAGTGGAACCTTACGACAACAGATGAAACAAAGATTTGGAATAACAGTTGAGGAGGAGGCAGAGAAGGACGGTTCTTTGTTTGATTTTTCAGAACAGATTCTGGACAGAGCGCTTGTTTATAAACAGAACTATCAGACGTACATAAGAAGTTTAGATTTGAAAGAAGGGAATATTGCCTTTTTGGATTTTGTTGCAAAAGGAACCACACAGATGCATTTAAGCAGGCTCGTTGAGCAGCCTATTAAGGGGATTTACTTTTTGCAGCTGGAAAAAGAATTTATGAGAGATAAGAAGCTTGATATCCGTTCTTTTTACGAAAATGGCGAATTGCATAGCAATGTAATATATGAAAACTATTATATCTTAGAAACGATTTTAACATCTCCATGGCCGTCTATTCTTGGATTCGATGAAAATGGCAGGGGTTTATACGCAGAGGAGTTGAGAAGTGAAGGAGATATTGACTGTTTCTTAAAAGTCCAGGACGGAATAACTGCATATTTTGAAAATTATCTCCGGATATGCCCGGAGCTGGACAAGGGGATTGATAAAGAATTGGACGAGGTATTTGTGGAATTGATCCATAAACTCGTGATATTGGATCCGTCTTTTTTAGATTTAAAAGTAGAAGATCCTTTTTTCAACAGGATGACAAACATTATTGATTTGATATAGAAGCAGGCATTGCAGGAAGGAGACAGTACGATGAACCGATCAACCCACTTAGATGCCCTGGAGGCAGAGTCCATATACATAATGAGGGAAGTAGCGGCAGAGTGTGAAAAACCGGTGATGCTCTATTCCATAGGAAAGGACAGTTCAGTTATGCTTCATCTGGCATTGAAGGCCTTTTACCCGGAAAAACCACCCTTTCCGCTGCTGCATATTGACACAACATGGAAATTTCATGAAATGATAGAGTTTCGCGACCATATTGCAGAAAAATATGGGATGGAGATGCTTGTGTACACAAATGAAGAAGGTATAAGGCAGAACATCAATCCATTCGATCACGGTGCCGCATACACGGATATCATGAAAACACAGGCGTTAAAACAAGCGCTTGACCAGTACGGTTTTACAGCCGCTTTCGGCGGCGGCAGGCGTGACGAGGAGAAATCACGAGCAAAGGAGCGCATCTTCTCATTTCGAAACGCACAGCATGCCTGGGAGCCTAAAAGGCAGCGCCCGGAAATGTGGAAAGAGTACAATACCAGAATAAATCGAGGCGAGAGCATGCGGGTTTTTCCAATCTCTAATTGGACAGAGACGGACATCTGGCAGTATATCCGCCGCGAGAATATCGAGATCGTATCGCTGTATTACGCGAAAAGACGTCCGATCGTTTATCGTGATGGCAATATTATCATGGTCGATGATGACCGGATGAAGCTGCGTCCTGGCGAAGAAGTTCTGATGAGGAAAGTACGTTTCCGGACATTGGGATGTTATCCGCTGACTGGAGGGATCGAGTCTGACGCCGATACGCTCGATTCAATTATCGAGGAAACACTAAGAGCCGTATCGTCCGAGCGGACAAGCCGCATAATTGATCATGATAGTGGATCGGCAAGCATGGAAAAACGCAAACAAGAAGGGTATTTTTAATATGTCAACAGGACTTTTGAAATTTATAACATGTGGGAGTGTAGACGATGGGAAATCCACGCTCATCGGGAATCTGCTCTACAACGCAAAACTACTCTATGCAGACCAGGAGCGTGCGTTGGAACTGGACAGCCAGGTGGGGAACCGGGAAAGGAAAATTGATTACTCACTGCTGCTCGACGGACTTATGGCGGAGCGTGAACAGGGGATCACGATCGATGTGGCGTACCGATATTTTACTACGGACAGAAGAAGCTTTATCGTGGCGGATACGCCGGGACATGAGGAGTATACAAGGAATATGGCTGTCGGCGCAAGCTTTGCCAGCCTTGCGGTCATCCTGGTAGACGCTGCAAAGGGCATTCTTGTGCAGACGCGCAGACATGCACGCATCTGTGCACTCATGGGGATCAAATATTTTGTGTTTGCGGTCAACAAGATGGATTTGATCGAATATAGTGAGAAAGCATTCCAGGCGATTGAGAAAGATATAAGGGTTTTGGCGGTTGAACTGGAACTGCCACATGTCTATATACTCCCGGTTTCCGCTACAGAAGGGGATAATATTACCATGCCTTCTTCGTCAATGCCATGGTATAAAGGCAGCACACTGTTTTCCTATCTCGAGAATGTGGATGTGGAGGAAGAGGAGGAAGAAGGGTTTGTTATGCCAGTACAGCGGGTATGTCGTGCCGATCACGCTTTCCGCGGTTTTCAAGGGCAGATTGAGTCCGGGTACATAAAAGTCGGGGATGAGATAGAGGTTCTGCCAAGCCGCGAGCATGCTTTGGTGAAACAAATCCTGGTCACAGACACAGAGGTGTCCGAGGCGGCAAAAGGGAATGCAGTGACGATCCAACTCGACAAGGAGGTCGATGTGTCGCGCGGTTGTGTATTCCACAAAGACGCTGGGTTGATTGTCAGTCATCTGTTTACCGCAACTATGCTCTGGATGGACGAAGATCCCCTGGTAGAGGGACACAGCTTTTACTGTAAGATCGGGACGAAAACCGTGCTGTCTACCGTTATGGGGATTAAATATAAGATTGACGTGAATTCTGGAGCGCATATCCCAGCGGAGCGTGTCTATAAAAATGAGCTTGTATACTGCGATATTTCCTTAGCACAGAAGAGTGTGTTTGACAAATTTGACAGACATAGGGCGCTTGGGGAATTTATATTAATTGACAGGATAACAAATATGACATCTGCATGCGGGATTGTGGAACATTCTCTGCGGCGTGCTGATAACATTACATGGCATGACATGGAGATAACGAGAGCACTTCGCACAGGACATATGGGTCAGGAGCCGGTAACGCTCTGGTTTACGGGGCTGTCAGGGTCAGGCAAGTCTACCCTTGCCAATGAGACGGAAAAGCGTCTTTTTGAGATGGGGAAATACACCATGCTGCTAGACGGTGACAATGTAAGGATGGGCATTAACCGGGATTTAGGATTTACAAAAAGGGACCGGGTTGAAAATATCCGCCGTGTGGCAGAGACTGCAAAACTGATGAACGATGCAGGACTGATCGTCTTGGCTTCGTTTATCTCACCATATGCGCAGGACCGGGAAATGGCAAAGGGCATAATCGGAGAAGACAGCTTTATTGAGATCTATGTCAGCACACCTCTAGATGAGTGTGAAAAGAGGGATGTTAAGGGGCTTTACAGAAAAGCGCGCAAAGGAGACATACCGAATTTTACGGGAATCAACAGCCCCTATGAACCGCCAGAAAATCCAGGGATTGTTATAGATACGACAGCGATCAGTGTGGAGGAGGCGGTGCAGCGGATCTTAAAAATGGTTATAAATGAGCCAATATGAAAACATGTGCTTAGGAATGAGGATTAAAATGAGAAAGCATTTTATATATTTTGCAGCTGTAATCTTTTTGGCAGTGATGGGGATGACGGGGTGTGGGAACAAAAGCAACAGTCAGGATCTGCAGGTGCGCATAGGGTATTTTAACAACATTACCCATGCACAGGCACTGCTGATGAAAGCAGACGGCTCTCTGGAAGAGGCGCTGGGGGAGGATATTGGTGTTAAATGGAAGGCGTTTAATGCGGGACCTGCCGAAGTAGAGGCTTTTTTTGCGGATGAGATTGATATTGGATATATAGGCCCTGTCCCAGCCATTACTGCGAATGTCAAATCAGAAGGAGATGTGCAGGTGCTTGCCGGCGCCGCGAAAGGCGGGAGTGTCCTTGTCGTGCGTGAAGGGAGTGGTGTCGCATCTGTGGAGGATTTGTCGGGAAAGACGGTTGCGATTCCTCAGATTGGAAATACGCAGCATTTATGTCTCTTATCTCTGTTAAAGGAAAATGGTCTCAAGCCTGTGACATCAGGCGGGGATGTTGTGGTAAGTGCAGTGGTAAATGCGGATGTTGCGAATATCATGGGACGTGGTGATATTGACGCCGCACTTGTGCCGGAGCCGTGGGGGACGACCTTGCTGCGATCGGGTGCACAGCTTATATTGGATTATAATGAAATTTATCTAAATGGCATGTATGATGTAGCCGTCGTGGTGGTAAGGAAAGATTTCCTGGAGAAACATTCGGACATTGTGGAGATATTTCTCGAACAGCATCACAGAGCGACAGAATCCATAAATACCAACAGCGATGAGGTATTGCAGAGGATCAATAAAGAACTCCTGGATGAGACAGGAAAGTCCTTAAGTGACGATGTAATAAAGGAGGCTTTTGAAAGAATTGTTGTAAGCACAGAAGTCAATGAGGAATCGATGGAGCGTTTCGCAGAGATAAGCTTTGATGAGGGGATTATCAGAAAGACTCCAGGAAAGGAGCAGCTTTATGCCGCTGGTGCTGAATAACCTGTCTAAGCGATATGACAACAGAGAAAAGGAAGTCTTAAATGAGATAAGCCTTACGGTGGAGGATGGTGAGTTTGTCTGCATCGTGGGACGATCCGGCTGTGGGAAAAGCACATTGCTGAACTTGATAGCGGGACTGGAGAAACCTACAACGGGGGAGATCCTGCTAGACGGAGTGCCTGTCACGGGACCGGGGGCTGACCGTACGGTTATGTTTCAGGAACACGGGCTTTTCCCATGGCTAAATGTCATTGAAAACGTTGAGTTTGGAATGAAACTGCAGGGCATCTCTAAAAAGGAGAGGGAAGAACGCGCCCATTATTATTTGGAAATGGTAAAGCTTATTGAATATAAAACGTACCCTGTCCATCAGATCTCTGGAGGAATGAAACAGCGGACCGCACTAGCAAGAGCTTTATGCATGGATTCCCATATACTGCTCATGGACGAACCTTTTTCCGCATTGGATAAGCAGACATCAAACAGTCTTAGGGAAGAACTGCAGAGGATATGGATGGAAACGCATAAGACAATACTGTTTGTTACGCACAGTGTCGAGGAGGCAGTTTACTTAGGAGATCGCGTGATTGTTATGCATCCGCAGGAGGGAAAAATAGCAAAAATATACAGTATTGATATCGGGTGTCCAAGGCATGTGTACACGGAAGAATTTGTTGGTTTAAGGCATCAGATCTTAGAGGAAGTAAGAGGAGGCGCTGTATAGATGGGAATGTTTATTTTTCTGCTGATACTGTTATTGTTATGGCAGGGGACGTATTTTCTTGGCGTGGATGTGTTTCACGCATTTCATTCTTATGCCGTTCCGTCTCCCATCGGTGTAGCCGGAAGATTTATGGAGCTGTGCGTGAACGGAAGTCTGCCGAGTGCTGTGTTACATTCTTTGGGCAGAGGGGCAGTCGGTTTCGTTTTGGCGGCATTTATTGGAATTGTTTTAGGATTTCTGATATACCATTTCAAATACCTCCAAAAGAATATGAAACCTGTTGTCTTAGGAATCCAGACGCTGCCGAGTATCTGCTGGGTGCCGTTTTCGATCTTATGGTTTGGTCTGTCAAATGCGGCAATCATTTTTGTGGTGGTCATGGGTTCTGCATTCAGCATTGCCATAGCAGTGGACAATGCGTTTAGGAATATACCGCCAATATATGAAAAAGTGGCAAGGACTATGGGAGCAGACAGAAAACAGCTTTATGTCGATGTGATTTTCCATGCGGCACTTCCAGAGTTGTTTTCAGGTCTAAAACAAGGCTGGGCGTTTGCCTGGAGAGCGTTAATGTCAGGCGAGGTTATGACAACTTCCATCGGACTGGGACAAACGCTGGTTATGGGACGTGACTTGGCGGACATTGACCAAGTGATGTTGGTGATGCTGGTTATCATCCTTGTAGGGATTGTTGTTGACAAGTGTTTCTTTTCCACTGTTGAGAACCAAATGCTTATCAGGAGAGGGTTAAAAAGGTAACAGTCTGGAAATCATGTCAAAGCAGTCAAATCCAGGAATGGATAGATCAAGTTTGATGCCAATGAAGAGTATGAGACGGCAGATCGGAAGAGCGTCGTGTAGGGAAAGAGTGTAGATCTCGGTGGTCG
>CAJUQU010000187.1 GCA_910588595.1 uncultured Lachnospiraceae bacterium
GGGATCTCTTCATCTTTTTTCTTATATAATTCACTATCTTTTCGTCTGTTTTAATCCCCATCCCAGTACCTCAACCTGCCATAGCATATGACATATTCCATTTTATGTATCGTAACATTTCAGTACTTTCATTCTTATGATACTCGCTTTTTATACTCTGTGTCAAGTAATTCAAGCTTTCTTTACATTCTTTTGCTCTACAGCGCATCTTGTTTTCTGAAAAAATATCAATTTTCTATTGATTATCTGACAATTTTGTACTAACATAATAAGCAGGTATACTTATAGCAGCATCAAACTTAACAAAGGAGGTAACAGTATGGAAGGCTTAAAAAATATCATGGAGGATGATGTGGAGTATCAGTTGAATCATCTGCTTCCCACAATGCCAAATATTTGTTCTTGTGAATCATGCCGGCTGGATATGGCGACTTATGCGCTGAACCGATTGAAACCCAACTATGTGCGCTCAAATACCGGTGCATTATTCCACAAGGTAAATACCTCGTCTACCCAGGCAAAAACTGAAATCCTTACTGCTGTCGTCACAGCGATCAATATAATAGGAGCGCACCCTCATCACGACTGAGAGAATGCCCCATGCACTTGTGTGGATCCGCACAAGTGCATTATATATTTTTTTCGCAGATATCATTCAGACAACATCTGTCACAATACGGTTTCGTTCTTGCTGTACATACCTCCCGTCCGTGATCGACAAGCCTGTGACAAAACTGATTGCCCTCCTCGGGAGGGATCAATTCCCACAGAGCCATCTCCACCTTTTTGGGTTCCCTGATCTGGTCAACCAACCCCATGCGGTTCGTGAGCCGGATACAATGTGTGTCTGTCACAATCGCAGGTTTGCCAAACACATCTCCCACAATCAGGTTCGCACTCTTTCTACCCACTCCCGGCAGCTTTAACAATGTGTCAAAATCATCCGGCACCCTGCCGTGAAAATCATCGCGGAGCATCTTCATGCAGGCGCTGATATCCCGCGCTTTGCTGTGTCCTAGTCCGCAAGGCTTGACAATGCGCTCTATATCCTCTACATCCGCATCGGCAAGCGCCTCGACAGTCGGATATTTGTCGTACAGTCCCTTCACCACCACATTGACCCTCGCATCGGTACACTGTGCTGCGAGGCGCACGCTCACCAAAAGCTTCCACGCCTCGTTGTAGTCCAGTGTGCAATCCGAATCAGGATACTCCTTTTTGAGACGTTCTATGATCTCAAGCGCGAGTGCTTTCTTCTTCTTTTTGCTTTTTTTTCTCATTTTTCCTTCCCGCTGATAACACTCCCCGGAGCGTGATCCTTTAAGCCCTCTTTATAGAACTGTCTGAACTCATCATACCCCTCTGCTGTAAGCTGCTCTTTCTGGAACTTTTTATTCTTGTTCATGCGCGCCACGAGTACCTGTGCACCGCCCTGCCGGTCTGCCTGTGCCTCCGCGATGATCTTGCAGAGCGCCTCCCCTGACACACCTTTCTCGATCAGATATGCGATTTTCTTACTCTGATTTGGCACCTTGAACCCGCTCTCCATCAGGATCAGTATAATGCGCTCAAATCCGATGGAAAATCCACATGCAGGCACGTCCTTTCCCGTAAACCGTCCTACCATTTTATCGTATCTGCCGCCGCCACCGCAGCTGATCCCGAGTTCGGGCATCGCGATCTCAAAAATCGTCCCTGTATAGTAGGACATACCGCGCACTAAAGTCGGATCGAACACGAGCCGGAAATAATCTCCTTTCGTGGCATTGACACTCTCGATGATCTCCCTGAACCCCAGCCTCGTCGCCTCATCGAGAAATCCTGTCATACGCTCCTCGATAAAGGTGAGCGTGTCCTCCTTATCATTCATATCTCTGAAAAGTGCAAGATATCTGTCAACACAACCACGGTCATATCCGCCTTCGATCAGCTCACGCTCCACGCCCTCGATTCCGATCTTATCCATCTTGTCAAGTGTGACAAATATGTTGTCGTAGTCCTCCTCGTCAAATCCACTGTACGCAGCCACAGCTTTTAAGATCCTTCTGTCATTTATACGGATCTCAAAATTCTTAAATCCCAGATTTCCAAGCGTCGTTGTCGTGGCAAGGATCAGCTCGATCTCCGCAAGGTTCGACTCCTCACCAAGAATGTCAATGTCACACTGCATAAACTGACGGTATCTGCCTTTCTGCGGTCTGTCCGCCCTCCATACATTCCCCATCTGCAGCGCCTTAAAGGGTGACGGCAGCTCATTTGCATGGTTCGCATAATACCGCACAAGCGGTACTGTCAAGTCATAGCGCATCCCAAGATCAACGACATCTGCGTCGGTCTTTGCAGTCTCTAGATTGAGCTGCGCCCCCCTCTTCAACACCTTGAATATCAGTTTTTCGTTCTCACCGCCCTGCTTGCTGCTCAGATTTTCAATATTTTCCATACAGGGTGTCTCCATTGGTGTAAATCCGAATTTCCCATAAGTCTCCCTGATCACACCCATCACATGATCACGGATCTGCATTTCTTCCGGCATGATATCCTTCATACCGTTTACAGGCTTCTTATTCAGTGCCATAACTGTACCTCATTTCATTCTATATCATTTTATTAACTATCATATATTGCTGATCAAAAAGTATCCGATCTCAAATCAGTCACACCCAAAATTTCTGGTGGTCCCCTTTGCCCAAGGGCTGCCCACATCACAGCGGCCATGATGATACTGTGTATTGACCGTGCCATCCTGCTGCTCCTCAGACACATTTACCTTGATACGGCTCACACCATTCACTGTCTTGCTGTCAAGCATATTGATAATATCCTCGATCTCCTGCTCCTGCCGATCTCTTTTCTGTGCCTCAAGTTCATCCATATCTTCCAAACCGCCAAATACTGCCATATCTGATTCCTCCTCTTTGTACCTATCTTATCGTATCATAGCATAGATCTTGTTCGAATGCAAGTTCTATTTGTGCGGCGATAAAAAAGACCAATACCTTCTCCTGACAAGGCTTCGGCACTGGTCTTATTTACCGTCATATATTCTGCTTATTGCTCAGATACCGTATACACACTCCGTTTGTGTGGAGCACATCACCCTCGAGCCGTCTTGAGAACATGATCTTGCTGTCCTCGTCCTTGATCACCTCGATATCTTCCTCGCTGCTGTTCACGATCACCTCGAGTGTCTCGCCCCACCCCATCTTCTGAAACTGGATCACCCTGGGATTCGCATAATCAGCCGGAAAATGGAAATTGCGCTCCCGCATCAGCGGTTCTTCTTTTCTGAGTTTGACAAGCTGCTTTGTCACGGAGATCTGTTCATTGTATTTGCCCTGCTCGATGTCTGCCCACGGCATACAGCGTCGGCAGTCCGGATCGTAACCTCCCTCCATGCCGATCTCCGTTCCATAATAGATACATGTACTGCCCGGCATCGTAAACAGCAATGCAAACAGACAGTTATATTCGTCAAGACCACTTGTCACATTTCTGAGGCGGATCGTGTCATGCGAGTCCAGCATATTGAACAGCACATCATTTGTCTGCTGCATATAGTTCGTATAGCAGCGGTTGATCATGAACTCAAAATCTTCCCCTGTGAGGCTCTTATCCAGGAAAAAGTCCTTCATGCTGCCTGCGAGCGGATAGTTCATAACGGAATCGTACTCATCTCCCCTGAGCCATGGAATCGCATCGTGCCAGATCTCTCCGAGAAGATAGATATCCGGTTTGATCGATTTCAATGCTTTCCTGAGCTCCTTGCAAAATACATGGGACACCTCATTTGCCACATCCATGCGTATACCATCCACATCGTACTTCTTTACCCAGCCGCATGCAACCCCGATCAGATATTCGCGAACCACCGGATTGTTTGTATTGAGTTTTGGCATATCATCAAAAAAGGCAAATGTATATAATTGACCTCTCTTTGCCGCGTCCCACTGATTGGACAGCGGCCATTCGTTGATCATAAACCAGTCATAATACTTGGAGTCACGCCCGTTCTCCAGCACATCCTGCCATGGCTTAAAGAAGTAACCGCAGTGGTTGAATACCGCATCGAGCATCACACGGATCCCGCGCGCGTGCGCCTGTTCCACGAAGTTTTTCATGATCTCGTCGTCACCGAAATTGTGATCGATCTTTTCGTAATCTGTCGTGTCGTATTTGTGGTTGGATGGCGATTCATTGATCGGTGTTGTATAGATGCCTGTGATCCCCAGATCCTTTAGGTAGTCAAGCTTGTCCGTCATGCCTTTGAGATCACCGCCATAAAAGTCGTGATGCCCGACACCCCCCTCATATTTCCATTGCTTTGTATGCTCGGGATCCAGAGATGCGTCACCGTTGCAGAAGCGCTCCGGAAATATCTGATACCATACCGTCTCGTTCACCCACTCCGGCACTTTGTTGACATCGATGGGATTCAGCCACGGCATGGTAAAACACTGTCTGCTCCGACCTTTGATCTGCATCTGTTCCTCGCTGACAAACCCGTCCTCGAAATAGTACCAGCGCTCTGCCTCTGTCACCAGTTCAAAGTAATATTTCAATCTTTTATATGCGGGTTTGATCGTTGTCGTCCACCAAAGCTGGTATTTCAGACGCTTCTTAAATGGAATATTCGCCTTTTCGCCGGTCCATTCCTCACCGCCGCCCAAAATCCCGTTCGCAAACGGATCTCCATAAACAATATTTACTTCCTTGACATCATATCCGGTTTTAAGATTGATGATCAGCTGATTTTCGTCGAGCATGTAGCAATAATTATCGACTGTTCTGTGATAAACTGACGCAAACTCCATACTTGTATCTTTCCTTTCCATTTACTATGAACTCTGTTCGATCCGTTCTTTAGATCTTCTGTCCGCTTTCAAGAATGTCTGTCAAACACTTAGATATGCTGCTATCCGGTCACACTGACCCTGCCCGCCAGCACATTTTCATAATCCTCCAGATTCTTCTCCAAAAGCTTTGGCGTGTCAAGTCCGTACGGGCACTTAGAAGCGCACTGTCCACAGTGGAGGCAGTCCTTTATTTTCGCCATCTGCGCCTGCCACTCTTCCCCCAGCCAGTTCGCCGACGGCGACCGCCGCAAAAGCTGTGAGATCCGCGCACAGTTATTGATCTGGATTCCTTTCGGGCACGGCATACAGTAGCCGCAGCCACGGCAGAAATCCCCTGCAAGTTCTCTCAGATCCCTCTCATATACTGCCTTCATCTCCTCGTCCATCTCAGGCATCTGCTTCTGGTAGGACAGAAATTCCGCCAGCTCAGATTCCCGCTGCACTCCCCACAGCGGCAGCACTGACTCATGCTGACAGGCAAACCAATAACAGAGCTTAGAATTCGTGAGCAGCCCGCCCGCAAGCCCTTTCATGCCGAGAAAGCCCATTCCCGCCTCCTCACACTTCCTCACAAGCGCGATCTCCTTGTCAGTGGAGATATACGCAAATGGAAACTGCAGTGTTTCATACAATTCGCTCTCGACTGCCTCCTCTGCCACGTTCAGCAGATGGGCAGTTATCCCGATATGCTTGATCTTTCCTTCCTCTTTTGCTTTGACCACCGCGTCATAGACACCGTCCTCATCGCCCGGACGAAAACATTTCGGTGCACAGTGAAGCTGGTAGATATCTATGTAATCCGTTTTCAGCAGACTGAGCGAGGTCTCCAGATCTTCTAGAACCTTCTCCCCAGTCTTTGCAGCAGTCTTTGTCGCAATATAATACCTGTCCCTGTCGACACCTTCCAGTGCGATGCCCAGCTTTTTCTCACTGTCACTGTACGCTCTTGCCGTGTCAAAGAAATTCACACCGCCGTCAAGTGCCATATGGATCAGTTTTACTGCGCTCTCCTCATCGATCCTCTGGATCGGAAGCGCCCCAAACCCATTCTTGTTTGCAACGATCCCCGTATTTCCGAGTCTTACAGTCACCATGGTCCTCTCCTCCTTCTCGACCCTATATTTCCTTGCTTCTCCCTGCAGAAAACCGGCTTGTCTGTCTCTCTGCCGCGCTTCACCCTCTTCCGCCTATATTTTGCCGGTGTCATCCGCTTCACTCAGGATAAGCTCCATTTCTTGTCACACGCAACGCCTACGAAAAAAGACAGCCTATATCCGCTAAGCTATCTTTTTTCGATCTTTATGGCCTCATGTAGGTTAACACTGCTTCAACGCCATACAGCATGGTACTCAGTCCATCCTGATATTTGTAATTCGTATTCGCCGCCAACATACTGCCGATCCCTGTCGTGATGAGCCAGATATTCCCTGCAGCCTTGCCGCTGTCCGTCTCTGAACTTACATCACCTTTCGTTTTCCCATCTTCGATCAGATCCGCCAATGCCTGAAGGAACTCATTCTGCACACCTTTATCCGTCACTCTATAGAGTGCAGCATAGTGCTGAAAATAGGCATTTTTGTCATATATGTATGCAAATGCAGCCTTGAGTAGCGCTATGAAGTTGTCATAAAAGGCAGCATGTGGATTCACGGCAGTTCTCGCTTTTGCCACAAGCTCCTCATTGCACCGCTGTGCCACGATCATATTGATCTCGTCAATGTCGCGAAACCTGTTGTAGATCACTCTCCGGTCGCAGCACAGCTCCCGGCAGAGCCTGGTGACAGTCAGCGAATCCGCCCCTTCCCGGCAGCCAATATTCACTGCTAGATCAACAATCCGTTTGCTAGTTTCATCTTCAATCCGTTTTCCTTTCGAGAACGCCATATTCATCACCCCATTCATACTCATAGCATTTCAGCTTTGACCAAAGTTAATTGATGAGTTATTTTATAGTTCCTTGCATTTATCTTATCAGTTTTAACGAAAGATAGCAAGAAATCCGCATAAAATTTTGTCAAAAATATGGCTTTGGAAAATAGAGATCCATCTCCCAAAGCCTTTTCTGACAAATAAAATATTAGTTCGCCGCGATCGCATTTCCTGTGTAAAGCTGATAGTATTTCCCCTGCGCCTCGATCAGCTCATCGTGCGTGCCGCGCTCGATGATCCTGCCCTGCTCGAGTACCATGATGCAGTCGCTGTTCTTGACTGTTGACAGCCTGTGGGCGATCACAAATGTCGTCCTGCCCTTCATCAGCTTATCCATGCCGTCCTGCACGATCTTCTCGGTGCGCGTGTCGATCGAGCTCGTCGCCTCATCGAGGATCAGTGCGGGCGGGTCGGCGATCGCCGCCCTCGCTATGGCGAGCAGCTGGCGCTGCCCCTGGCTCAGGTTCGCCCCGTCACCCGTCAGCAGCGTATTGTAGCCGTCCGGCAGCTTTTCGATAAATTCATGCGCATTGGCAAGCTTTGCCGCTGCGATGACCTCCGCATCCGTGGCGTCAAGTTTTCCGTACCGGATGTTCTCCATCACCGTGGCTGTAAACAAATGTGTATCCTGCAGCACGATGCCGAGCGAACGGCGCAGATCGGCTTTCTTGATCTTGTTGACATTGATGTTGTCATATCGTATCTTTCCGTCCTGGATATCGTAAAAACGGTTGATCAGATTGGTGATCGTCGTCTTGCCCGCGCCTGTGGAGCCGACGAACGCGATCTTCTGCCCCGGCTCCGCAAAC
>CAJUQU010000188.1 GCA_910588595.1 uncultured Lachnospiraceae bacterium
GAGATGGTTGTCAGTGACTGGAGTTCAGACGTGTGCTCTTCCGATCTTGATTCTGTCTCAACTCTTTCTGCATTCTTACAGTTTTGACACATTTGACAGTTTTGGCAGAAATACGGAGAACACCGATCCAGCGCCTTTCCTGGAGGACACTTTGATATATCCGCCCTCCTTTGCCACGATCTCCCGCGCCAGGTACAGCCCGATCCCCACGCCGCGCTCGTCGCGCACTTCGGGAGAGCGGTAGAAGCGCGCAAATATTTTTGCGGTCTCCTCCTCGGACATGCCGATGCCGGTGTCCGCGATATGGATGCAGACAAACATTTCGTACTCGCGCGCGCCGATGGTGACTGTGCCGCCGGCGGCAGTGTATTTTACCGCGTTGTCGACGATGTTTGAGACGGCTTCGAGCGTCCATTTAAAGTCAAACACTGCCGTGCATTCAGGGACAGGTTCGATCTGACAGCGTATTCCTTTTGCGTCGGCAGCGTCGCTGCAGTCGATACATCGGATCAGCTTTCGGATGCTGTTTTCCTTCGGCGTGACGTTTATGATGCCGTTTTCCAGACGGGAAGTCTTGATGAGCGATGCGGTCAGGAAATTCAATTTCTCGGTCTGCTCCTCGAGCTGCGACGCCAGCTTTCTCGCGCTGTCGTCGAGACAGGGGGATTCCTTTAGGAGCTGGGCGTACAATAAAATATTGGCTACCGGCGTCTTGGTCTGATGGGAGATATCCGCGATCAGCGTCTTGATGCTGTCCTTCTCGGTATTGATCTGCCGTGTGGAGAGGATCCCGGACGACAGAAAGCGGTACATTTTGGATTCGATCCTGGACAGGCTCTGCTCGGTAAACGTACGCTCGGAAAAAGTGCCATCGATCGCACTGTCAAGCATTTTGTCAAGTTTTGACAATGTTTTTGCCGTGTAACGATACAGGGCGGCGATGACGGCGAGTAATATCAGTATGATCAGTCCATATAGGTACTTCATGATCCGGGGATTCCTTTCTGCTGTTCCCACACGTAACCGATGCCGTAGACAGATCGGATCGGCACATCGGTTATCTTCTGCCGGAGTCTCTTGACGGCGACGGACAGCGCGTTCTCCTCCACAAACTCCGCGTTGTCGGTCCAGACACGGTCGAGCAGCATCTCGCGCGGCAGCGTGCGTCCCGGATTCTGGACAAAGATTTTCAGGAGCCGCTGTTCTGTCTTGCTGAGCTCGACAGGGGTTCTGTCGACGAGGAATTTCATGTTGTCGAAATCAAATTCGTATCTGTCAGTGCAAAATACGTTGCTGTCGGGCTGTCTGCGCCGCAGGACTGCGTTCACCCGCGCGCGCAGCACCGCGAGCGAAAAGGGCTTTGTGATATAGTCGTCTGCCCCGGTCTCAAGCCCTGTCACAATGTCGATCTCCATATCGTTGGCGGTCAGGAAGATGATGGGCAGTCTGCTCGTCTGCCTGATCCCGCGGCAGAAGTCGAGACCGCTGCCGTCGGGCAGGTTGATGTCGAGAATGATCAGATCGACGCTGCTGTCCAGCAGCTTTTTGGCATCTGCCAGACAAAACGCCTGCAGGATCGTATCGCTGCCCAGAGATAACGCGATTCCGTTGTTCAATGCCTTGTCGTCCTCGATGATCAGTATCTTCATTATAGTTTCCCTTCTTTGTTTCTCAGTCTTTTCTTTGGGCTTTAGCCATTTCCAAATATTGATCCGTCGCAGCCATAGCCTTCAACTCCTCCCATGTTTTGATTTTAAAGAGTTTCGCCCACTGGTCGATCTTGTGCAGGCGATCCTCCTCGGCAGCGAGTTCGATATGATTTAATTCTACCACAGACAGCCGGATCTTGTCTGTATAAATTCTGTGATTTTTCAAACACGCTCTAGTATATGGCGTAAAATTCCGGGGTGTCCTCAAACTTACAGACGCAGGGGGGGGGCGATGCATATCTGCCGGATGGCGATAAAGTCAGAGAACGTTTTTGCCGTCACTGAGAGTTGGGATTAAACTTCGCGATCCGTGAACAGTTCCGAAGGAATTAGCGCCCTGTTTTCTGCATACCTTGCTATTTGGCAGACAGCATGATAAAATTGTGGTTAAATCACAGTTTAAAAAGTTCCTAAGGAAAGGATGAGTGCGGACTATGGGGAGAATGTTTAATGTGAACGGTGTCTGTATACCGGGGCTGCATTACATGGTGGATCTAAAGGACAGGCTGGATGCGATCAAAGCGATGGTTGATGCGGGACACTATTTTGCGATCAATAAAGCGCGGCAGTACGGCAAGACCACAATACTTCGGTCACTGGCTGGGTATCTTCAAGATGCATACATTGTCATAAGTCTGGACTTCCAGCGGATGAGCTCCGCGGATTTTGCATCAGAATCTGCTTTTGTGAATGGTCTGGCGCGCGGGATCCTGAAAAAAGTCAAGCGCATGGAACGGGTATCAGAACAGGTGAAAACTGAACTGTCAGAGTTGGCAGAGAACACGAATACAGCGGCACGGATGGCAGATATATTTGATTGTTTCAATGACTGGTGCGAACAGTCAGAGCAGCCGATCGTCCTGCTGATCGACGAGGTCGACACCGCAGCGGACAGTCAGGTTTTTCTTGACTTTCTGGCACAGTTAAGGGCAGATTATCTTGACAGGATGGAGCTGTCAACGTTTCAGTCAGTGATCCTTGCCAGTGTATATGATATCCGCAATATGAGGCACAAGATACGCGGGGGAAAAGAGCATAAACAGAACAGTCCATGGAATATTTCTGCTAAATTTCCTATAAATATGAGTTTTTCGGCGGAAGAGATCGCGGGGATGCTGGATCAGTATGAGACAGATCATGCCACAGGAATGGATGTCAGAGAAGTTTCGGATCTGATCTATGCATACACTTCGGGTTATCCATATCTTGTATCTGCCATATGCAAATATATTGATGAGGAGATAACCAGGACTGCAGGATTACCGCACAGCAGCGCGGCATGGACGAAAGCGGGTGTGCTGGCTGCGGTGAAACACTTTCTCTCAGAGAAAAATACACTGTTTGAATCCCTGATCGGAAAATTGAATGATTATCCGCAGATGCGGGAGATGATATACCTGCTTTTGTTTCAGGGACAGACGATAGCGTATAACGCGGACGATCAGGCGATGGATATGCTGCTGATGTTTGGGTTTGTCAGGGTGGAGCAGGAGACAATACAACTTGCAAACCGCATATTTGAGACGCGGTTGTATAATTATTTCCTCACACTGCCAGAGGTTCAGAGCGGCGAAATGTACAGGAAATTATTACGTCGAGGCTCGAACCAGAAATCAGGAGCGCACGGATCTGATCATTGATTATCTTGGGACACAGTATATCATCGAAATGAAGATATGGCATGGAAATGCCTACAATGAACGCGGTGAGAAGCAGCTTGTGGAGTATCTTGACCATTATCATCTCCAAAAAGGTTATATGCTCAGTTTTTCTTTTAACAAGACAAAGCGGACGGGTCTGAGGGAGATCAGGCTCGGGGATAAGATCCTGATCGAAGCAGTCGTATAAAGTACGTATTGATCACAAAAATACTGATATACACGTATACAAGTTATTGACAGAATGGGAATTTATGTTATATAGTAGGAAAGGAACTGTTTGGAAACAGTTTTTTTGAGGAAAAAGGGTACACAAAAGTATTTTTGTACGTAATATGACAATGGCGTATGAATGATGGAGGTTATGGAAAAATGAAAGCATACAAGGATTTGAACAAGGAAGAATTGCGTGCACTTCAGACGGAGCTTCAGGCAGCATATGAAAAGTTAAAGGAATCGGACATCAAACTCGACATGTCGCGCGGAAAGCCGGCGGCAGACCAGCTGGATCTGTCCGTCGACATGCTCGACGTGCTCAACAGCAAGTCTGTGTTCAAGGGCGATGACAAGGTGGATCTCAGAAATTACGGTGCATTTGACGGGATCAAGGAGGCGAAGGAGCTGTTTGCGGAGCTCATGGAGTGTCCTGTCGACCATGTGATGGTATTTGGCAATTCGAGTTTGAGTATCATGTATGATCTGATCTCAAGGGCGATGGTGCACGGGATCGGCGGCAATACGCCGTGGTGCAAACAGGAGAAGGTAAAGTTTTTGTGTCCTGTCCCGGGATATGACAGACATTTTGCCATTACCGAGGGGTTCGGCATCGAGATGATCAACATTCCGATGGATGAGAACGGACCGGATATGGATCTGGTTGAAAAGTACGTCAACAATGACGCGGCTGTCAAGGGCATCTGGAATGTTCCGAAATACACCAATCCCGCGGGAGTCGTGTATTCTGACGAGGTTGTCAGGAGATTTGCGAACTTAAAGCCGGCGGCGCCTGATTTCAGGATCTACTGGGACAACGCGTACGCGTTCCATCACGTCTATGTGGACAATAAGGCGGAGATGCTCAACATCGTGACGGAGTGTGAGAAAGCGGGAAATCCTGATATGTATTACCAGGTGTGCTCGACATCAAAGGTTACGTTCCCGGGCGCGGGCGTGGCAGCGCTGATCACCTCGCCGGCAAATCTTGCCGAGGTGAAAAAGACGGTTAGCCTGCAGACGATCGGGTTTGACAAGATCAACCAGATGCGGCATGTGATGTATTTCAAGAATGCGGCGGGCGTGCACGCGCATATGGAGAAGCATGCGGCGCTGTTGAAACCGAAATTTGAGGCGGTTCTGGACTGTCTTGAGAAGGAGCTTGGCGGACTGGAGATCGGAAGCTGGATCAGACCGCTCGGCGGTTACTTTATCGCGTTTGACACGCTCGAGGGCTGTGCAAAGCGCGTTGTGGCACTCTGCAAGGAGGCTGGCGTGGTGATGACACCGGCAGGTTCCACCTTCCCTTACATGAAGGATCCCGCGGACACGAGCATCCGCATCGCGCCGACGCTGCCGACACCGGAGGAGCTCAAGCAGGCGTGTGCAGTGTTTGTGCTCTGCGTGAAGCTGGCATCAGTTGAAAAATATCTGGCAGAATAACAGCCGGACAATATAGGATCCCCCAGGGCATTGCTGCTCTGGGGGATCTTTCATTGTAAATATTCTGACATTATTGCTTCCAGTCCAGGATCTTGTTCAGGCGCGTGAAGAGCATGGTTGCCGTCACGGTCGCGGCAATGATGTCACTGACCGGTTCCGCCACGAACACGCCAAACACCTTGTCCGTGAAAAAGGCTGGCAGGATGAAGATCAGCGGGATCAGGAGGACCAGCTTGCGCAGGCATGCCATGAGCAGGCTGATCTTTGCCTGCCCCAGAGCCATGAAGGTCTGCTGACAGCCAA
Organism: uncultured Lachnospiraceae bacterium; assembly: GCA_910588595.1. Taxonomy (GTDB): domain Bacteria; phylum Bacillota; class Clostridia; order Lachnospirales; family Lachnospiraceae; genus COE1. Next base: position 5,327 of record CAJUQU010000188.1, read on the forward strand.
TCTGTACGCCGGTGGAAAAGATCCCCGCCATATAGATCCGCATTGCCCACACGGTATAGGACACCAGCGTTTCATCGCTGCTGAATATGTTTGCAAAAACCTGAGGGGCGATCATCAGGAGCAGCCACAGAACGCCTGCGTAGATCACACACGCGGCGAACTGGCAGCCAAACGCCTGCTTTACTCGCTCTTTTTTCCCTGCGCCAAAATTGTAGCTCATGATCGGCTGTCCGCCCTGACAGATGCCCTGCAGCGGCAGCGTGATCAGCTGGCTGCAGGAGGATATGATCGTCATGGCGCCCACCGCCACATCGCCCCCGTAACGGGAGAGACTGCTGTTAAAGCTGATGTTCAGGATGCTTTCCGTGCTGAGCATCACAAAGGTGGAGACACCTAAGCCTAAACAGGGGAGGATCACCTGGGGTTCGATCTTCATATCCGGCAGGGTGAGACGGAGCTGGGTTTTGGATCCCCGCAGGAACCGAAGCACCCACACGGCGCTGACAGCCTGGCTCAATACCGTGGCGACCGCCGCGCCCTGCACGCCCATGCCAAGCACGAAGATCAGGATCGGGTCGAGGATGATATTGCAGACAGCGCCTACCACCGTGGTCGCCATGCTGATCTTGGCAAATCCCTGTGTGGTGATAAAAGGGTTCAGCCCCATCACGATCATCACAAAAACTGTTCCCAGGATGTAGATCCGCGCGTAGGAGAGTCCGTAGGGAAGAGTGACGTCGCTCGCGCCAAAAAGCCGCAGGAGCTGGGGCGCGAACAGATAAAACAAAAGTGTCAGGAGCACAGATAAGAACATCAATACGGAAAAACAGTTCCCAAGGATCTTCTGCGCCTCTTCCCGATCCTGTTTTCCCATGGCGATCGCCGCCCTGGGCGCACCGCCTGAGCCTGCCAGCATGGCGAAAGCGTTGATCATCATCAAGATCGGCAGAAAGAGCCCCACCCCCGTCAACGCCGACGCGCCTGCGTCCGGTATATGACCGATGTAGATCCGGTCCACAATGTTGTACAGCATGTTGATCAGCTGCGCCACGACTGCCGGGACCGCAAGACTGAGCATCAATTTCGGGATGCTGCCGCTTCCCATATCCTGTTTTTTCTGTTCTTGTGCCATTGGCTGTATCGCTTCCTTTCCTTAGTTATGTTAATAGATATTTGTAGATGATTTACAGGTGTCCTTCTTTTTTGGATGGCTTATTATGTTGTGTCATCGGAAGTTGTCAAACAACAAAATTTATTACGCCATATATCAAATGACAAATTGTAAAGATTAAAATTGGAGTTAACGCTATCCCATTCTTTCTGTCGATCGCAAAGAATAAAAATGCGAAACAGGGTGGAATCGTCAACCCTAATACAACAATCACATTTACTATGCCTTTATAGTAGACGATCCAACTTAAAAAATATAACAGACAACAGCCTGCCACGATGATAATAAAAGGGGTCACGCGCTTTTTTCTATCTCTGTCGCTGTTTCTAAAAATGCATAAAGCAGCAACCATGAATATTTGACATACAGAAGCTGCTGTGTCAAGCGTTTCTGTGATCGATCTTGTTCTTAATATATCGTTTGGCGCAGGAACAGCAAACCAAATAAAATTTGGTATCATAATAATTAGAAATAGCAGTAATCCCCCAATATCAAAACACAACTTATATTTTTGGAACATTTCATTTTCCCCGCAGACACCGATTTGTTCGCTAATAGAATATCACAATCACACGCATATTTCTATCATATTTTTATTAAATTTCGTCCGCTTTCTATTTAATTTTATTCTGTTGTCTGTTATGCTGTGGGCACTCATTCTGCAACGTACTTTTAAGTGTTGGCGGTTGCTGAAATAATATAGGAAGCGATTGTTTGTTAAGCGAATCGTTATCCAGAAGTAAGGAACTGTTCAGAAATAATTGATACAACTTGAATTGTCTAATGCTCCGATTGCACATGTCAAACAGTCTTATCGTATTCCGCTGTGCCTATGTTTTTTGACATGCACTCTCGAAGAAATACCCTGCGCAATCTGTACAGTTTATTTCTGTATAGTTCCTAAGGCATATTTTCCGATTCTTCTTTACCATCGTTGAAATCTTTATACGTTCCTTTGGTGTTAGGAGATATCCGGCTTTTTGAATCACTTTTCGAGAGAGTATGTTTTCATTCCTCATACAGCAGCTTATAACCCAAAATCCGAATTATAGTCACTCAATAATCAGCCTTGAGCGCACCCA
>CAJUQU010000189.1 GCA_910588595.1 uncultured Lachnospiraceae bacterium
CGTGGCTTTGACATCCGCGAAGCGGTTTTTGCATGGCTTGATGCTTGTAACAGGATGCCGTAGGCTGAACTGTTACAGCGGCGGTGCCGTGTCCATTCATTCGCTGATCTTTATCGATTCGGCAGTTTCTGCATGGCTGACCTGACCATCGCCGACTTCGAGCTGGCTGATGCCACCCGTTAACCTCCAAAAAAATGGATGATCTCCTCTGCGCTGACTGGCGCCATATCATTTGCATCCACCCCCACATCATACCGCATAAAACCATTTTTCTGGTTTTTTATATTATAGTCCTTATGGTTATGCTGATGACCATGCAGTGCGATCGCTCCCCTTCCGTATCCATGCCACTCGGCAATGGGATAATGAAATAACACGAAATGGGTATTACAATACTCGATCTCCATATAGTCTCGGACTGATACAAACAGGGACCGGTCAAAATCGGAGCTGTCCACAAAACTATCATGATTTCCCCGGATCAGGTATTTCTTTCCTTTCAGGGAATACAAGACTGTGGACGCGATGTCGGCGCCCTTCATCGTAAGATCACCGAGAATGTATACCTCATCATTGGGTGTGATCCTGCTATTCCACTTTTTGATCAATGTTTTATTCATTTCTTCTACTGTATGAAACGGTCTGTGTGTATGTCTGATTATTTTATCGTGGAAAAAATGAGGATCTGCAGTGAAATATATCATATTTACCTCCAAAAAAGGAAATGACTCCATTCCTGTTCTATTTGAATCTATTTGATATCCAAGGCGGATATTCCGTTTCCATTCCTTCGCATTTTCCTGACTGCCCGGATTTGCATGTTTCGCGTGCCTAAATCCTCTTCCTCACAATTGCATTGTCAGCTTCTCTTCAATCTCCTTGCCTGCAGCTTTTTCCAGATCCCTCTTGCCTTCCGGCACATCGTTTCATCGCACCCCAAGGCATCGACCAGAATCCTTTTGTCAACGATATCCAACGCCTTTTCTATGTCATCGCCCTGCCTGATGATTCCGTCCACCTGCCCCAACACTTCCCGGACCAGCTGCATGGAAATATCATCTAACTTAGGAACCATGATATTTCCCACTTCGCCTGGCAGTATTTCCAGCACACCGCCGCCATAACTCCTTCCGCACAATTCTGTAAATGCAAAAGATATGCTGTTATAATAGGACAGCACGATCCGCTCCGGGTCAACGCCTTCATGAAATTTTATTCTGTGCATCGTGTCTGTTGACACTGCATCGCAACAGTTTAAGACAAATTTGGGATATAAGTTGTTACGTCGCAAAAAGAAAGCGTCAGGAACCCAAATGGAGGGTACACAGTACCATTTATCCCTGATCTTACATTTATATCCTGTATTTTCCTCCCTTTCTTCCCCCCACCTAATATATTCCCTCTGTTTCTCAGGAAGATCCTCAATGTCGACTTCTGGAAAATCGATCAGGTACGCCGCTTTCCCATTTGATACATTCTGCATCCAGTCATCTTCCCTGAAATACAAACTGTTTGCATGGGAACTACGCCCGATCAGCGGCCGAACAACATCCTGCAATCCATATTCGTTCACCTTCTCTTGATTGACAGAAAAATATTTGTTATTGCCGGTTGTGATCCCGATATTGATCAACGCTGTATCAGATAGTTTCTGAAACTTTTTGTCTTCTTTGACCTGTCTTACAAGTTCGTTTTCCTCATTGTTGATAAAATACTTTGTCCATTTTTCATGTACATGCTGCAATTTTTGAAAATCCTTTGTCTCAATATCATTTGATCTTAAATCCTCGAGATTATTTAGCGCAACAATTCTGAGTCCCTTTTCCTGTTTCCCTTTCTCCCCGACAAACACGACGATCTCCTGCTCAATATCCGGAAACACAAGTTCTTCAAACGTGATCAGTGTTATTTTTGACAATTGATCTGCCAGAAAAAGTCTCAAATCCTCCGCATACGCAACCTGCATGATTTCTGCGGGGATCACAAACGCGATCTTGCCGCGTTCGCTTAGCAGATTTACGCAGGCAACCATAAAACCTACCCATGTATTGATAAGTTTATTCGCTTTCATTCCCTGTGATGTCAAGATATCTGACAGCAGCTCCCTCTGTTTTTCTTCCAAGTATTGATATCTTATATAAGGGGGATTTCCTATGATCAGATCATATTTTTTCCGATCGATGATCCTATTATAGTAATCAAAAAAATCCTCATTGTACACTTTTACATTTTTGTGGTTCTTCGTGTATTTCTCTGCCTTTTCTGCCTCATCTTCATCTATCTCAATAGCGATGATCTCCGATGCCATCTGATCGATGTTTTTCCTGATGACGGCATCCAGGAATACGCCATCACCGCAGCTTGGCTCCAAAACACTAATGACATCGTTTTCCTGATCGAACAGATCCACCATCATTTCTGCAAGTGGCAGCGGCGTATAGTAGGCTCCCCTTAATTTTTGTTTTGTATTATCCGCTTTCAGCTTCATATCTTCACCTGGAAATTCTGATGATAAACCTTGGAGATCAGATGCTCTATCTTGTTTATCATGCGGTCCTTTTCCTTTTCCAATATATTTTTGGAGGATTTATCTATATGTTGTCTCAAAGAATCATTGATCTCATAAATTCTTTTTGTGCCTGCCACAACATCATTATACAAATCCGCCTGTCGGGGATCTTCAAAATTCAACAACACAAATGGCAGCTTCTTCAGCAGAAACGTTCCTCTGGCAGTAAAACCATTTTCAAAATCGCTTCCCTGGATCTGAAATATCTTTTCCGTGTAGGGGTGCGCCAGCCACGCCTGTATGTATTCCAGCTCATATTGACTATCGGGCAGCTTGCTGACTGCACAATAGCCTGCAGTTCCACCTGAGGCGATCAGCATATCTTTGTCATCATACGCGTACATCGGTACTTTGCTCAATACCCGGACGATCAGTTTCGGCGTGTTGATAAACGCAGTCAAAGCCTGCGTTCTCCCATATTGATACCATGTGTCACTTGTCGCATCTGCAATGTCTCTGCCCACACCACCATTCAGACATTTCGGCACTAATCTATCGTAACAATCCTCCAAATATTGATAGGTATTTGTATAAACAGATTTCATTGTATCGATCGGGATCAATCTTCCTTCCGGATCATATGGAAAAATGATCTGCTTATCAGTTGTCAATGCAGAGTATGTTTCCATCCCTTTTTCAGCTGACTTTGTCGGTTTGAAATATGGCTTGAGAAGATCCTTTTCTATCTTGTATGTTTTATTATACTTTTCAACAGATACATACTTTTCATCTTCATTTTTTATTTCAGTACAGTCAAACCAATATACTGCTTTTTTGTCGGAAAACTTTTCCGGGCGCTCCGCACTGGTCTGTATACCGTTAAAAATATTCGCCACTTTTGACAAGGGCACTGTTTTCCCGTTTAGTTTCTCCAGCATTTGCAGGAAAGCAATGTCCGATGAAAGTTTCCACGGATTGCTGTCAAGCTGCCTGCTCCTGATCAGGATCGATTCCAACTGCTTTCCTGTCCACAGATCAACAAGGGAGTCAACCCTTGTGTATTTCATATATTCCTGACTTTGACAAGCGATTGTCACAATACAGCTGTATATCGTTTTATCTGGAAACAGCTGCATGTCACCAAAATCGTCAATCGAGATCACTTTCCCGCAGATAAGTTTTCGCAGCTCCTGACCGGCAGCTATCTTATAAAACTTGTTGGGAATGATATAGCTCAATCTGCCCTCTTTTTTTAACAAACGCAATGCCTGCTCGACAAATAAAAAGTATTTATCAAACTGTTTGTATGCACTGCGATATTTACTTTTATATATCAAAAACTCTGCCTTTTCTGAAATCAAATGCAGGTCTTCTGTCTTTACATACGGCGGATTTCCAAGAATCACATCAAATTTATTTCCGTCATTTACGGTATTCCAATCAAACGGAACGATATTAAATAATTGCTCTGTTGTGACTTGCTGATCCTTTAGGTCTGCACTCGTTATCAGCGAATTGCCATGTTTTATGTTCTCATCTAGATCTGGCAGTATCGGTTTGTCATTTTTTACAGAAGGCTCTGTCTCGTCCTCGATCAATTTGAGAAGCAGTGAAAACCTGCTCACTTCAACCGCATGAACATCGATATCTACACCGTAAATACAACCGCATAAGATTTCTTTTTTCTCTGCCAACGGCAATTTTCTTTTACCGTTTTCCAGTTCGATCAAATGTTTGGCATCATTTCCCTCATACCATCCAACACAATAATCGATCAAAAACTGATACGCTTCCTCCAAAAAAATTCCTGATCCACACGCGATATCCGCAATTGTGATATTGCGTATCTCATTGGGCGTTTTTCCACGGCATATCGGTTCCAATGCTTCTTTTACCATGTACTTCACAATTTCGATCGGAGTGCTGACCACTGACTTATAAACATATTCCTTTTTCTGTGACAGGCAGATTTTTCCGTTTTTATGTATGAGGCTTTCGGCAAGAAAAGCCTCGTAAATCTTTCCCAGTATACTTGGCTCGATCATCGTAAATAAATACGGTGTTTTGGGATAATACAAGGATTCTATCATCTCAAATATAATGTCGCTGCTAAGGTCAAAAATCGGATTTCCGCCATTAAAAAGCCCTGAATTATACCGTCTGTCTGCCTCCTTAAATACCGCAGTCAGTTTTGCCTGCAATTCCTGGCGGTTCTCGATCGTTTCATAGAGTTTCCTGTACAAGGGCAGCTTTCGATCCTCACATATCCTCAGAAATATGATCTGGTTGATAAAATCCTGTACCACATCATTTAAAAGCGAAATATCCTGATATTTATTGTTGCTTTCATATAGATGCTCTCCGATCTCCAATCTCCATCTATTGATATGCTGCAAAAAAGTATGATCGATCTGCGTTGTGTATCTGGAATCATTTTGAAAATCTGTCTGAATGATTTCATCAAAATGACCCGAATATACGCTGTTCTGGGAGATCAAGTCGGCTATTTCCTGATATTTTTCAACATACTGGTCAAAATGATATCTTCTATATAGAGAAGAAACTGCGTTTTCCCCCGCTTTGGGTTTACCCGTAGTATCATAGACCAGCAAATCTTCAAAATTGGTCAGAATAGCCAGCGCGTGTTTTGCATTCCACCCATATTTGCGGATCTGCATTGCAGGCTCAATCTCTATGGTAATATCGACACTTGGCTTCTTCGCTTCGACAAAGATTTTTGAGACACCATTTAATGTCAGTGTATAATCCGGTCTCTCACCGCTATTAGAAAATCTCTCCACCACAACTTCTTTATATTGTGGCAGTTTTCCTTTCGCATTCCGCACGTCCCAACCAAAACACTCCAATAAAGGACTGATATATTCATCTCTGCATTCTGTCTCATTATATGCATTTTTAATATCGTGATAATACGCCATATTCTCGCGATATCTGATAATCAACTGTCCCAATCTATTGATATTATCCATATTTTTCCTTTCCAATAAGAAGCCAGCCCTCTATTCTATACACACAATAACACATATGTTCTCTAATTTCAATATATTTTTGCTGTTTTGATGGATCAGACGTTACTTTACACACCTTAAAACTTATAATCTGATAAAAACTGGTGTAGATGTGAATTGTAACAATCCGATAAAGGCTTTTAGAGAAGAAAAAAATTTCAGCTCTGCCGACACGCTTCCTCTGGCTGCTGCCGGATCAGTCTCATCATGAGTTCACTTCCAGTCAGCATCCTGTCCCTCGCAAGAATGAGCAGCCTGTACTTTAAGAACGGATTGAGCTGCTGCTTTGCCGCCTCCGCATCGGTAATATAAAAGTTCTGCGCCTCAAGCTCTGCATAACTGCGGTCCACAAAGACAAGTACGCACCGGCAGCGTGCATGATACAACTTCAGATATGCACACAGCGCCTCAAAATCCAGCGACTTATCCACATCTTCGTCCTGTTTAACCACCACATTTCCGCGATCCGCAAAACTGCCCGTCACCTCTGAGCCTTGATCCGTATTTAGTCCGCTGTTTGGATCGACTTGTGTCTCTGCCGTTTTTTTATCACAGGGAAACGCATGATCAAATGCATTTCTCATCAGAATAAATGACATTGGTGTCACTTTTGAGGTGATCTCCTCCCTGCCCCAGTACACCATGTTGCTGCGCATATTCTGAAACATCCTGTCGTGCGCCTTCAATGACGCCACGGCATCTCTCACAGAGCTGTGCACTGCATCGATGTCACCTGACACATCTGTCACAAATGCGATCTCTGGCTGATGCCCTCTCGCCGGTGCGTTGGAGGGCGCGTGAAAGATCCTGTCCACCCGTTTGTTTAGTTCCAGCTTCTGGATCGGTGTCAATGCCATCGCGTCACCTCCTATTTCTTCTGTTCCAGATACTGGTTCACGATCTTCTCGATCGACTCCCGCGAGATCGGATAGTCAAACTCCTTGATGATCCTGTCCACAGTGTACCCATGATCCACCAGATGCCTGATCGCGCCGCCGTACGCAAAATCTTTTGTGAAGTTCGACAGCGCCTCCTCAAAATACCCACGATTCATCTCTTCCATATCCGTCATATACTCCTACAATTTTCTCGCCTTAAAACATACCGAGATCGGACGCATTTTTGCTTTTCTCGCCATATCGCTTGTATCTTCCGGATCCGTCATCGTCTTCCTGTCATTCTCCTCAACCATCTGCTCGATCACAAATCCTGCTCTCGCCAACGCATTGACATACGTCGAGATTTTGCGGTTGCACAGTATGATCTCACTGTCGTGAACAGGCATTTTGAAATAGGATTCGTCAAAATAACTTTTCGTCATGACCAGCTGCCCATCCTCGATCAGATCCCTGTGCTCTTCACACGGCAGGGTAACACAATAATGCAGTGTGTGATGCCAGCTGAAGATGAATACGCCGTCTTTTTTCAGATAGGACGCGATCTTTTGAAATGTACCCTGCAGGTCAGTCGTCCATCCGATCCCATATATGGAATACACGTAGTCAAAATAATCCGTTGGAATATCGATATCCGCTTCCATCGGCGAACAAGTCAGCTTTGCATGATACCCGTTTTCAGCCAGATACGCCTGGGCATTATCAAGCTGTTTTTGTGATATGTCCACGCCCCAGAGCTCACCTGCATTTCGATCCGCGAGATATTTCAGCGAATGACCGCTTCCGCAACAGATCTCCAACACTTTTTTCCCTGCAACATCCTTGAAAAAGTGCAGATCGTCTTCCGTGACAAACCTGACACCGTACTCCGGCAGTGCCGTCGTGCCAAACCATAGATCGGCGTGCTCATTCCAATACTGCCTGTTCTTATCCATTATACTTTCGTTCTGCATTTGAACATCCTCCTCTAAAAAAGATATAGCCTCCTAGAGCGTGTTTGAAAAATTATCCCGCCATCTGTATCACCACTTTGCGCGATATTTGCACCGCATTCAGTCGACGTAAGGCATTGCCCTTTATGCCTTTGCCCC
>CAJUQU010000190.1 GCA_910588595.1 uncultured Lachnospiraceae bacterium
TTTGTGCAGAATGTAATTGATAGTAACGGAAAAATACCAATTTATGAATATAACAACATAATCGTCAAATTATTCTGCGAAAAACTTTCCGGTAAGTCAAAGGAAGAAATTGTAAAGATTTGTGAAAGCTTTTTTTTGATCATGTTTCCTAAAATGTAGGAAATGCCCAAACGATTCCACAATAGGATCGAACATGAGAGACTGTAGGCAAAATGGGCACTAAATAGACCATTCGGAGGATTATATAATGGAACAGGACAAATTGATAGCATTATTGAACGACATGACTTTGGAGGAAAAGATCGGATAGATGCTGCAGGTGAGCGGCATGTTTTACACGGATGACGGCGTGCTCACCGGTCCGGAAAACACGGCTGGCTACACGGAGGAGGAGATCCGTGTGGCGGGAAGTGTGCTGGGAACAGTGGGAGCAGGACAGCTCAAAAAGATACAGAGGGAGTATATGGAGCGGCATCCGCACCACATTCCTCTAATCTTTATGGCAGATATCATCAATGGTTTTCGGACAGTCTTTCCGATCCCGCTCGCGCAGGGGTGCACCTTTGACCCAAAGCTGGTGGAGGAGGGCGCGGCTGTGGCGGCACGGGAGTCTGCTGCCTCAGGGCTTCATCTGACGTTCTCGCCGATGGCGGATCTCGTGCGGGATGCGAGATGGGGGCGCGTGATGGAATCCACCGGTGAGGATGCGTGGTTGAACGGATGTTTTGCCAGGGCCATGGTGGAGGGATATCAGGGGCGCAGCGGTCTGCGGGAAAAGGGGCGGATCGCGGCGTGTGTGAAGCACTTTGCAGGATACGGCGCGCCGACGGCCGGTCGGGATTACAATACGGTAGAGCTCTCGGAGCGCACGCTGCGCGATGACTATCTGCCTGCTTACAAGGAAGCGATCGATGCTGGTGCGGCGACTGTGATGACCAGTTTTAATACGCTCGACAGAATACCGTCCTCTGCGAACCGCAGGCTGATGAGGGATATCCTGCGCGGTGAGATGGGCTTTGAAGGTGTGCTGATATCTGACTGGGCGGCGATCGAGGAGCTGTGCAGCCACGGCGTGGCGAGGGACAAGGAGGAAGCCGCACGGCTTGCGCTGGAAGCCGGTGTGGATATCGATATGATGACAAACTGCTACTGCAGGCACCTCAAAGAACTGGTGGAGTCCGGAGCGGTCAGCAGCGCACTGATCGACGAGGCAGTGCTGCGGATTCTGAAACTAAAAAATGACCTGGGGCTGTTTGAGGATCCATACAAGGATGCGGACGAACGGGAGGAGAAGGTTCTGGTGCTCTGCGATGAACACCGCAAGACTGCGCGGCGGATGGCGGCGGAGTCGTTTGTACTGCTGAAAAATGACGGCATACTGCCGCTTGCAGGGGAGCGGACAGCTTTTATTGGTCCCTATGTGGCAAACGCAGAGATATACGGAGCCTGGTCGATGTTTGGAACGCCGGAAACGACTGTTTCCATAGAGCAGGGCATAAAAAACAGAGGCTGCGGACACGCATATTTTGCGGAGGGCTGTATATTGTCAGCGGATTTTGGCAGATCGGAAGAGACAGCCGGGAAGCTCCTGCAGGAGGCTGTGGAGCTGGCGCAGAAGGCGGACAAAGTTGTGCTGGCGCTCGGCGAACACCGTCTGCAGTCCGGGGAGGCGGCAAGCCGCGCGGACATCACGCTCCCTGACTGTCAGATGGAACTGTTCCGCCAGGTCTGTGCAGTGAACAAGAACGTTGTCGTTGTGCTTTTCAGCGGCAGACCGCTCGATATCAGGGAGATCTGCGGGCAGGCAGCGGCGGTGCTCGCAGTCTGGATGCCGGGCACGGAGGGCGGAAACGCCATTGCGGATGTGCTGTTTGGCGATGTGAACCCATCCGGCAGGCTTTCCATGAGTTTTCCATACAGTGTGGGGCAGGTTCCGATATTCTATGGGCAGTTTCGAACAGGCCGCCCGTACATAGAGGGGACGGAGGAGAAGTATTTTTCCCGCTATCTCGATATTCCGAACAGACCGCTCTATCCCTTTGGATACGGTCTGTCATACACCACGTTTGCGATCGGACCAGTGCAGCTTAGTGCGCAGCAGATGAGGCGGACGGATCGGCTGCGTGTGACCGTGACTGTTAAAAATACCGGAACGGTGGGCGGCAGCGAGGTGGTGCAGATGTATCTGGCGGATGTGAACGGCAGCGTGGCGCGCCCTGTGCGGGAGCTGAGGGGCTTTTGCAAAGTCCGTCTCGAGCCGGGCGAGGAGAGCGAGGTCAGTTTTGAGATCACAGAGGAAATGCTGCGCTTTCATGATATCCACATGGATTATGTGAGTGAGCCCGGAGTGTTTCGTGTGTTTGTCGGGGATTGTAGTGAGACGGAGAATGGAGCTGCGTTTGTGCTGGAGTAAAGCGCGTTCCGAAGATATGTGCATGACGAAAGGAAGTAAATAGGGCAGCTATATTATATAATAGTAGGGAAATAACTGATCTTTCAGCTTATTTCCCTTTTTTGCGCACGGGTACTCAGAGGAAAATTGTCAGCAGGAGTTGACGGGTGCCCGACTGTACACGGACACGAAAATTGTCAGCAGGAGCTGACGGGCACCCGACGCACGATCAGGGAAAAGGTCAAAGAGAAGAATGTCAGCAGGATGCCCGAAAAAATGTATTGACAGGCGTGTGCTCCTGTGTTATCCTGATACTACGACAGACATAGCAATGATAATCGTAGCAACGATAGACGTTGCTATGTCTGTCGAGGATGATGGGACAGGAGATTGGGAAGGAGGTTTTTCATGAGCAGCATCAGCAGCGACATCATACGCGGGTACAATGACACGATGATCCTGTATCTGTTGTGGGATGCGCCGTCGTATGGATATGAGATTTCGAAACAGATCAAAAGTTTGTCGGAGGAAAAGTATGTGATCAAGGAAACGACACTTTATTCCGCTTTCACACGGCTGGAAAAAAACGGTTTTGTCGAGTCCTTCTCCGAGAATGTCACAGTCAGCGGAAAGCGGAGGACGTATTACAGGATCACAGAGCAGGGCAGGCAGTACTACCGCGAGAAATGTGCGGAGTGGACGCTGACAAAGGAAGTTGTGGAAAAGTTTGTCAAGGAGGGTGTGTGAGAGAATGGAGACGATCAGGAATTATCTGGAGACGATGTTTGCGAGGCTCCCCAACACGTTTGAGGTGCAGAAGGCAAAGGATGAGCTGTGGCAGATGATGGAGGACAAATATACAGAACTCATCGAGGACAAAAAGACCGAGAACGAGGCGGTCGGCATCGTGATCTCTGAGTTCGGGAATCTTGATGAGCTTGCAGAGGAGCTTGGTATCAGCAGTTTTGTGATACAGGAGAATCGGAAGACAGCCGGCGGGTTTCGGAGTGTGACGCTCGCGGAGGTCAAGGATTATCTTCATGACAGGACGCGCTCGGCGTATGCCGTTGCGCTTGGTGTGTTCCTGTGCATCGTCAGCGTCTGTGGATATTTGCTCAATTTTGGCTGGAGCTGGCGCATTAGGAATGTCCTTGCCGCGTGTTTTATGTTTTTGGCAATTTCAGCCGCGGTCGGATTGTTCCTGTATTCAAATTATATCATGGGAAAATGGAAGTTTCTCAGGGCGGGGGTGTGCAGTGTGGATTTCGCGACTGCAGAGTATGTGCACAACCAGAGAGAAAACTTTCGCGTGACGTGTTCGATGATGGTCACGATCGGTGTCATCCTGTGTATACTGAGTGTGCTTCCGGTGGTCATTGTAAGCAGCCTGTTTGGCTGGAACGGCGGTTTTGGGGTGTTTCTTATGTTGGTGTTCATAGGCATCGGCGTGTTTCTGTTTGTGGCAGCAGGGAATGTGAGTGCAGGTTTTGCGACAATCCTATCACTGAACAAGAGGGGGACAGTGGGAGGCAGTTTTGTCCCGTCACAGAAGCTGGTGACATACAAAAATGAGACGGTCTCACAGGTGATGTCTGTCTACTGGCAGACAGTGACATGCATCTATCTGAGCTGGAGCTTTTTGAGTTTTGACTGGCACATCACATGGGTCGTGTGGGTGATCGCGGCACTGGTGAAGCTGATCATCAAAGCGTTGTAAGGTGGAGGGAATGAGTATGAAGAGAAGTGTATGGATCATGATCATCACGATCATTACAGCATGTTGTGTGATCGGCGGTACTTTTTATCACATTTTCAGGTATGAAAAAGGGTTTATGGGGCATGGGGGAATCACAAATATGAGTGCGGATCTGGAAGCGTTTGAATCGCTCACCATAGACGCAAATTTTATGGATGTGACAGTCACAGCGGGGGAACATTTTTACCTGAGCTGTGAGTATACAGAGGGATTGGAGCCTATATATGAAATAAAGGATGGAGCGCTCACCATAAAGCAGAGAACATATGGGAAAAATAGATGGGGCGTCAACAAAGCACAGTGCAGTCTGACGCTCACGATACCGGAGGAGGCTGCGATGAGTATGCTTGATGTGCATACGGCTCTGGGAAATATCCAACTAGAAAGGTTATCTGCGTCGGAGTGCGAGGTTTCGAGCAATATGGGAAATTGCGAATTGAAAAAGTGCAGTTTTGACAGATCAGATCTGGTGACAAATCTGGGTGAGATCTCCGTCAAAGATACAGATCTCGGTGAGGCTGAGGTGAGTAACGATATGGGTGAGATCGAGATGGAAGACTGTATATTTTCCAATATGGACATCACGGCGGCGATGGGAGGTGTCTCGGTCGATGCCGCGCAGGCGCTTGACGGATATGATATGGATCTGGAGGCGGATCTTGGCAGCGTGCATGTCAACAACCGCAGCGAGGGCACGCAATACCATCAGTCTGGTGATGCCGGGAAGCTGTGGGTCAATACCAATATGGGTAGCATACGCATATCGTACTGAGCGGTTGTATGATATTTCAAATTATTTGGCATCCTGATCTCAACAGGCAGTTATCTTAGATTGATACTGCCTGTTTTATAATATCCGGAAAATGCACCATCCTGATCAGGGGTCAATTGCGGGCACTATAAAACAGGACAGGTATTATCGAAAAAAGAGTTACTGGATTTTTTGCGGGTACTGTGTTAGAATAAAAGGCATATTAGAGTAAAGGTGCAGGGGACAGATGGAACATATATTATTGAAAGTAGAAAATCTGAACATAGAATTTCATGATCATGATGTGCCGGAGCGCGTTGTGAATCATCTGGACTTGGAGCTTGCGCAGGGGGAGATCCTCGGGATCGTCGGCGAATCCGGATCAGGTAAATCCATGACAGCGATGGCGGTCGCAGGACTTTTGACGCGCCATGACATGGTGATGGAGGGAAAGATCCTGTTTGAGGGCAAGGAGCTTCTGCACGCGGACAGGGGGACGCTCAGACAGATTCAGGGAAACGACATCGGTATCGTATTTCAGGAACCTATGACATCGCTAAATCCAGTAAAACGCATTGGCTGGCAGGTCGAGGAGAGCCTCCGCATACACGCGCCGGAAATGGGAAAAGAGGAGCGCTTTCAGCGAGTGCTCAAAGCGCTGGAGGATGTGGAGCTCGACGATCCGCAGCTTGTGTACAAAAAATATCCGCACGAGCTGTCCGGAGGCATGCGGCAGCGCGTGATGATCGCCTCCGCGATGATCTGTGAGCCGAAGCTTCTGATCGCGGACGAGCCGACAACGGCGCTTGACGTGACCATCCAGCTGCAGATTGTGAAGCTTCTGCAGCGGCTGAACAAAGAGAAAAAGATGGCGGTCTTATTTATCTCACATGATCTGAGTCTGGTGAACCGTCTATGTCACCGCATCATTGTGATGCATGATGGAAATATGGTCGAGACGGGAGCCACAGAAGAAATATTTCATCACCCCAAAGCGGACTATACGAGGGAGCTGATCAATGCGATACCGAAGCTTGAGAAGATCAGTTATGAATAAGCCGGGGGACAGCTAAATGAAAAACGGGAAGAGGAAAAAAAAGAAAAAGATATTTATTATAGTGCTGTGTATTGTATCAGCGCTGGTCATCGCCGGAGACTGGGCGCTGACAGTAATGATATATAACGAGAATTTTAATAGGCGCTTTGAAAGCTATGAGCCGCTCATGTTGTATATTGATGATTTTGACGGATTGCAGCGCACGCGGTATGAATTTTCTTCTGACAAGGGACAGACACTGACGGGATATATGTACAGTTCAGGAGAAGATCAGCGCGGTATCATCGTGCTGGCGCACGGTTTTGGCGGAGGCGGGCATAATTCTTATATGAATTGTGCAGATTATTTTGCGCGTCACGGCTACTATGTTTTCGCCTATGACGCTACAGGAAATGACGAAAGCGGGGGCGAAGGAGTTGGCGGACTTCCGCAGGGAGTCATAGATCTTGAAGCCGCGATTTCTTTTGTGGAGGAAAGCGGGAATTTTCCTGATCTTCCGATAGGGCTGTTTGGACATAGCTGGGGTGGATACAGTGTGTGCAGTGTTCTTACATACCACCCGGAAGTGAAAGCGGTGATAGCGTGTTCAGGTTTTAACAGTTCGGCGGATATGTTTGAGGCAGAGGGGAGAAAACAGGCAGGGGATGGCATTGCTGTGATGATGCCCTTTGTGAAGCTGCATGAGCGTATCAAATATGGCAGCTATGCTTCAAACACAGCAATGGACGGTTTTGCAGCGGCAGATGCGGCTGTTATGATCGCACACAGCTCTGACGACAATGTTGTTCCGACTATGTATGGTTATGATGTCTATTATGAAAAATATAAGGATGATCCCCGTTTTAGGTTTGTTCGTTTTGAGGATAAAGGGCATGACCATGTTTACAATGACATGACCTATATCAATGAATTTAATGAAGGTTTTGACAGATGGCTTGAAACGCTTGATTATGACTATAAAGCTGAAGATAACAAAGAGCGTATCGAAGCGGATCGCGCTGAATACATTACCAGCCATCTCGAAAGGCATCAGTGGTGCGATTCGTTAGATCTGGAATTGTTTGAGGATTTTGTTTGTTTTTATGACGAGAATTTGAATTAAAGGTGCGCAGTACAAATCGCGTAAGAGGTATAAAAATGGAAAACATACTGAGTGTGAGCAATTTAAATGTATATTACGAAAATAAACAAAATCTGATGAACCGTATCTATGGAAACTCAGAAAAAAGTCTACAGCATGTCCTAAAGAATGTGAGCTTCTCCATGAAAAAGGGGGAGGTGCTGGGACTGGTCGGTGAGAGCGGGTGTGGAAAGACCTCGCTTGCAAAGGCGATCCTCGGCATGCAGAAGCGCTATGACGGAGAGATCGTGCTCAACTGTCCGAACCCGCAGATGGTCTTCCAGGATCCATATAGCTCACTCAACCCCTCCAAGAAGATCGGCTGGATCCTGGAGGAGCCGCTTCGCATGAGAGCACGTGCAGACATAGGAAAAGATCGGCTGTCAAAGGAAGCGCGCGAAACACAGGTTGACCAGATGCTCGAGCGGGTGGG
>CAJUQU010000191.1 GCA_910588595.1 uncultured Lachnospiraceae bacterium
AAAACAACAATATGCTACCGCAAATAACCTAAATACAAGAATATCTATCCATGAAAAATACTCAACAAATAAGATGGGATTCGGAAACTGGATAATTTCGAATTATAGAATTGATAAGGGAATGAAAGTTTTAGAATTGGGTTGTGGAACAGGAGACATGTGGAAGAACAGAGAGTCTTTAATTGGTGATTGTTCAAAACTAATACTTTCTGACTTCTCTGAAGGAATGGTAGCAGTTGCAAAAGAGAATGTAGGTAATTATGATAATATTGAGTATATGGTTTTGGATATTCAAGAGATACCTTATGAAGATGAGACATTTGATAGTGTTATAGCTAATATGATGTTATATCATGTGCCAGATATATATAGAGGATTGGCTGAGGTGCGACGTGTATTAAAGAGAGACGGTTCTTTTTACTGTGCGACATATGGTGAACATGGAATTATAGAGTATCTTTCAAATCTTCTTGCCGCATATGGTGTTGAAGATAATATAAATAAAAACTTTACGCTTCAAAATGGATATGAGATTTTAAGTAAGTCGTTTTTGAAAGTTGAAAAATTAGAATATGTTGATTCATTGGCAGTTACTAATATAGATGATATGGTGGATTATATTTATTCGCTTTCTAGTATGACATCGTTGAATAATGTGCCAAAACATATAATAAAGACAATTCTAATGCAGAATTTAACGAATGGAATTTTAAATGTACCAAAGGAATATGGAATGTTCATAGCGTCATAGAAATCAGCAATTTCCAGTTCATATGTCTGAAAACTGAATCAAAAACACCCCAAAATGCTGCCGGGCTGATTATGCGGGTTCGGCAACAGACAGAGACGCGCAATATGATGCCAGTGCTAAACGACTTCTGGGACAAAAAATCATTTTGGCACATATACTGGTTAAGACAGTAGATGAGTTTAAGGGTGTTTGGAATTGATGCCGCTGCCATGACAACACTTCTGGCTGAAGTCGTCATGTATTGGATGACGAGTCGCTATGCCGGAAAAAACCGCCTTGTCAAACACAGAGGGCGCTTGTTCATGACTGCGATTTCGTTGATCGAGTGTATCATCATATACGTTCAGTCACAGTTTATAAAGCAGTGTTCGTTTCATTCCGTTATTCGGATCATGCTGCTCTTTATAGGTAGTGTTATCAGTTATTTTGGCTGTTGGTTGTGTCATGCGCAGGAACCGGGCGTAAGTATGCTTTGGTGCCTGCGCATGCGGTTGTAAACACAAATGCCATCAGATTTTTCGACAGTTCCTTATTGCAACTCGCGGCAAACTATGCTATTGTATTCAAGAGAATATTTGTGGGTCTATCATTTAGGAACTTTGAGAGATCGAAAGGAGACGGAAGATGGCACAGCTTTGGGGGGGCAGATTTACCAAGGAGACAGACAAGCTTGTATACAATTTCAATGCGTCGATTTCATTTGACCAGAAGTTTTTCCGCGAGGATGTGGAGGGCAGCATGGCGCATGTGAAAATGCTTGCCAGACAGGGGATCCTGACAGAGGATGAACGCGATCAGATCACAAAAGGACTGGAAAGCATACTGAGCGATGTCGAGGCGGGGACGTTGGCGATCACCGATGAATACGAGGACATTCACAGCTTTGTGGAAGCAAATCTGATACAAAGGATCGGGGATGCAGGCAAAAAGCTTCATACCGGCAGGAGCAGGAACGATCAGGTAGCGCTCGATATGAAGCTTTATACAAGGAATGAGGTCACAGCGATCAATGATCTTTTAAAGGGATTGCTCGGCACGATCCTGTCGATCATGGAGAAGCATACAGAGACGTATATGCCCGGCTTTACGCATCTGCAGAAAGCGCAGCCGATCACGCTGGCGCATCACATGGGAGCATATTTCGAGATGTTCAGGCGCGACAGACAGCGCCTTGACGATATATATAACAGGATGAATTACTGTCCGCTGGGGTCGGGCGCGCTGGCGGGGACGACTTATCCGTTGGACAGGGAATACACTGCACAGCTGCTTGGATTTGACGGACCGACACTGAACAGTATGGATTCCGTGGCGGACAGGGATTATGTGATCGAACTTTTGTCCGCATTGTCCACGATCATGATGCACCTGAGCCGTTTCTGCGAGGAGATCATCATATGGAACTCCAACGAGTACCGTTTCGTCGAGATCGACGATGCGTACTCGACTGGCAGCAGCATCATGCCGCAGAAAAAGAACCCTGATATCGCGGAGCTTGTGCGGGGCAAGACAGGACGTGTGTACGGCGCGCTGGTGTCGATCCTCACGACGATGAAGGGAATCCCGCTCGCATACAATAAAGACATGCAGGAGGACAAGGAACTCACCTTTGACGCGATCGATACCGTAAAGGGATGCGTGGCGCTGTTTACAGGCATGCTCAGAACCATGCGGTTCAACACGGATGTCATGAAGGTGAGTGCCATGAAGGGATTCACGAACGCCACA
Organism: uncultured Lachnospiraceae bacterium; assembly: GCA_910588595.1. Lineage (GTDB taxonomy): Bacteria > Bacillota > Clostridia > Lachnospirales > Lachnospiraceae > COE1. Next base: position 2,480 of record CAJUQU010000191.1, read on the forward strand.
GATGCGGCGGACTATCTGGTGAATCACGGCGTGCCGTTCCGGGATGCGCACGGCATTATCGGAAGGCTTGTGCTGTATTGCATCGAGAAGGATAAGGTGATCGATGATCTGTCCCTCGAGGAGTTAAAGGCGATCAGCCCCGTGTTTGAGGAGGATCTGTTCGAGGCGGTCAGCCTCGAGACTTGTGTCGATAAGCGCACGACGATCGGCGCGCCGGGACCGGACGCGTTGCGGGAGGTCATTCGGATCAATCGGGAGTATCTGGGCATCCACAGGGTTACGGTAATGATCGATGGAAGAAAGGAAGAGATCAGTGCATCGAGGGTGTTTTACGGCAAAAATCCCCGAACACAGCAGTGTAATATCAATATTATGGAGGCGGGAAGTGAGAAATGGCTGCGGTTGACGCCCTGCAAAGATGAGGAGGAAGCACGCTCTCTCACAGAAAAAGTCCGCGGGGGAGAGGTCACAGACCTGACAGTCTATCCCGCAGAGTGGAACAATATATAATGAGTCAATGATTGGTGTCTGATATGATGGAAGAAGTGCAAATTGAACGATGGTTTTATACAAAACCAAATCTCATTCCAAACAAAGAAGGAAATATCGTTTTGATCTCAAAGAAATCTTTCGGACCCTTGGAAATCTATGAATGGGGAATCAATCAAGATCAGAATGCATATGAACTTTACAGCTGGCTTGAAAATGATTTTTACAAAGACGAGAGCTACTGCATCGATATAGAAATGGAAAGGCTCTTGGAGCAGATACAGTCTGTTGTAGCCCTATTTCAGACAAACGGACTGCCGAAATGGGTGGATTTTTACGAAACGCTCATCGAAAGACTGCGTAATGCAGCATTAAATGACCCGTTTAGGATTATAAAATAGATCAGTGGCACTAAAGTGTACTTGAAAATTAGGTTTATAAAATATTGTATGCTGATATTAAAATCAATATCAGCAGAATGGAGGAGAAAAATGAGTGAAAAATTAAAAGTAGGTATCCTTGGCGGTACTGGTATGGTAGGTCAGCGGTTCATATCGCTGCTGGAGAATCACCCCTGGTTTGAGGTGACAACGATCGCCGCAAGCCCGCGCTCCGCAGGAAAGACTTATGCGGAGGCAGTCGGTGACAGATGGAAGATGACGACACCGATGCCGGAGGCAGTGAAAGATATCGTGGTCATCAATGTCAATGAAGTGGAGCAAGTGGCTTCCGAGGTTGATTTCGTGTTCTCCGCTGTGGACATGACAAAAGAGGAGATCAAGAAGATCGAGGAGGACTACGCAAAGACAGAGACCCCCGTGGTCAGCAACAATTCTGCGCACAGATGGACACCCGACGTGCCGATGGTCGTACCTGAGATCAACCCTGAACACATGAAAGTCATCGACTTCCAGAGAAAGCGCCTCGGCACGACGAGAGGTTTTGTTGCCGTGAAGCCAAACTGCTCGATCCAGAGCTATGCGCCCGTTCTGACCGCATGGAAGGAGTTTGAGCCCTACGAGGTCGTTGCGACGACGTATCAGGCGATCTCCGGCGCCGGCAAGACGTTCAAGGACTGGCCCGAGATGGAGGGCAATATCATTCCCTACATCGGCGGCGAGGAGGAGAAGAGTGAGAAGGAGCCGCTCCGGATCTGGGGCGAGATCAAGGACGGCGAGATCGTTCCCGCCAAATCGCCTGTGATCACCTGCCAGTGTATCCGTGTGCCGGTGCTGAACGGTCACACGGCTGCCGTGTTCGTAAAGTTCAGAAAACAGCCCACAAAGGAGCAGCTCATCGAGAAATTAGTGAACTTCAAGGGCATCCCGCAGGAGCTGGAGCTTCCGAGTGCGCCCAAGCAGTTCATCCAGTATCTCGAGGAGGACAACAGACCGCAGGTAAGCCTTGACGTTGACTATGAGAACGGCATGGGCGTCTCCGTCGGACGGATCCGCGAGGACAGTGTATATGACTGGAAGTTCGTCGGACTTTCACACAATACCGTGCGCGGTGCCGCGGGCGGCGCAGTGCTCTGTGCAGAGCTCCTCAAGGCACAGGGATATATCACGAAGAAATAAAATTTTTGTTTTGATGGAAAGAGCAGTGTATTGCTGCTCTTTCTGAATTGTGGTTATCAGATCGATCACTGCGGTGAACGGTGCGATCTTAGAAGATTATGATACCGATATCGCACCGGAACATGCCGGTATGGTTGATGTGTGGCTACTATAGTGCTATAGAAGGAGAGGATGCAGTGGGACAGAAAGTGTTATTGATCGGCGGAACCGGTCTTGTCGGGCGCGCCATAAAGGACAGCCTGTCGCAGGATCATCACATTATCGTCACAGCGGGACACCACGAAGTGGAGGGCGGCTATCAGCTGCCAGCGGAGGATTTGGATGCTCTGATCAGCATTTTGGAGAAAGAGAACCCCGATATCGTGATCTCTTCCATGCGGGGAGATTTTCAAGCACAATACCGATTTCACGAGACACTGGCTGACTGGCTGGGCGGAAAAGCAAAAAGGCTATTGTTCATATCGACTGCCAATGTATTTGACGGGGATATGTCCCAGCCGTGGACGGAGGAGGCACAGCCGAACCCCGGATCAGATTATGGAAAATACAAGAGGGACTGCGAGGCGATGCTGGAGCATAAACTTTCCGGGCAGCTGATCATATTCCGCATCCCGTCTGTATGGGCGCCGGACTGCCCGAGAATACAGCTGCTGCGGGAGCACAGTGCGAGCAGGGAGCCGCTGGCAGCATATCCGAATGACCACGTAAATGTGACCCTCACAGACCAGGTGGGCGCGTGTGCAAAGTATGTTCTGAACCATGATCTGAAAGGGATCTTCCACATCGGAAGCCGGGACACCGTGGACTACTATGAATTTCAGAAAATGGTCTGCGACCAGCTCGAGATCCCATATCCGGTGTTTGAGCTGGAGCATAGTCCGGATAAAGTGTACCAGGCAGTCATACCCGCGCGGGCGGAGATCCCCGACGCGCTTCAATTGACCGTCCTGCAGGTACTGCAGGCTCTAAGACAAAAATAGAACAGAGTGGAGAGTAGAACTTGGGAAAGAAACTGATCATAACCGAGAAACCGTCGGTGGCACAGGATTACGCGAAGGTTTTTCAGGTGTCAGGAAAACACAATGGTTACATAGAAAACAACACATACGTCATCACATGGTGCGTCGGTCATCTGGTGGAAATGGTCTACCCGGAAGAGTATGATATCCGCTACAAGAAATGGGCGCTGCAGGATCTGCCATTCTTGCCCGAAAAATATAAATACGGCGTCATCAAAAATGTCAAACAGCAGTACGACATCGTTCATGCGCTGCTTCAGCGCGAGGATATCGACACTGTGTACTGGGCGGGCGACTCCGGAAAGGAAGGGCAGACCATCGAGGAAAATATCCGCAATTTCGGCGGTGTGCGCAAGGGAATGCAGGAGATGCGCGTGTGGATCGACTCGCAGACCGAGGAGGAGATCAAGCGCGGCGTGGCGCAGGCAAAACCGATGTCGGCATACGAAAACCTCGGCAGATCCGGCATCATGCGCTCGATCGAGGACTACGCCATGGGCATCAACTTCTCGCGCGTCATGTCCGTCAAATACGGAAAACTCCTCAATGACGCCGCGGCGACAAAGGGCTACACCGCGATCGCCGTGGGCAGGGTCATGACCTGTGTGCTCGGCATGGTGGTCAACAGGGAACGCGAGATCCGCAACTTCAAAGAGACCTCGTTTTACAGGGTTGTCGGGAATTTTACCGAGGCGGAGATCGAGGCGGAGTGGAAGGCAGTCGAAGGTTCTGCCTATTTCGGCTCCCCGAAGCTCTACAAAGAAAACGGATTCAAGGAAAAGGAAGACGCGGAGAAACTGATCACTTCCCTTGAGGGAAAAGAGGCGGTCGTAAAGACGCTGGAAAAGGGCATCTCCAAGAAAAAGGCGCCCTTGCTCTTCAATCTGGCGGAACTGCAGGCGGAGTGCTCCAAACGCTTCAAGATCAGCCCGGACCAGACGCTGCAGGTTGCGCAGGACCTGTATGAAAAAAAGCTCACGACATATCCGAGAACGGACGCAAGAGTACTGACGACAGCCGTCGCAAAAGAGATCGACAAAAATCTGTACAAACTCAAAGGATATACGCCGACACAGCGCTTTACGGACCATATCCTGGCGAAAAAACTCCATGCAAATATTGCAAAGACACAGTACACAGACGACAATAAAGTCACTGACCACTATGCCATCATCCCGACAGGACAGCTGACAGAACTCGGAACGCTGACACCGCTGCAGAGCAAAGTCTTTGACCTGATCACAAGGCGTTTCCTGAGCATCTTTTATCCGCCTGCAGAATACCAGACGTTAAAGCTCGTTGTGGGCATAGAGAAGGAATCGCTGTTCGCCTCCGCAAAAGTGCTCAGGACACTCGGATTCCTCGAGGTCATGGGCAGGACGCTCGAGGACGCTGACGAGGAAGAGAACCCTGCCTCCCAGACAAAACCAGGGGAGCACGCGGAGGAGGACGCCGGCAAGGAAAAGAAGAACAATTCCAGAAAACTGCTCGCGCTCGCGGACACGCTCAAGCAGGGAGATCTCCTTGCCGTCAACGGCTTTGAGATCCGTGACAGCAAGACTTCCCCGCCCAAGCGGTACACGTCTGGTTCCATGATCCTTGCCATGGAAAACGCGGGACAACTCATCGAGGACGAGGAACTGCGCGCCCAGATCAAGGGCTCCGGCATCGGCACAAGCGCGACGCGCGCGGAGATCATCAAGAAACTGATCCGCATCGGGTATCTGAACCTCAACCAGAAGACACAGGTCATAACGCCGCAGAATTTCGGAGAGATGGTGTACGAAGTCGTCGCGATGACCGTTCCGGCGCTGTTGAATCCCAAGATGACCGCATCCTGGGAAAAAGGTCTCGACGGCATCACAAACGGCACTGTCGACGTGAACGATTACCGCGCAAAACTCGAGGATTTTATCCGCAGGGAAACCATACA
>CAJUQU010000192.1 GCA_910588595.1 uncultured Lachnospiraceae bacterium
CAATCTGAAATTTTTGAAAATGCTAAAATCCAGATTGGAAAGGCGGCGAACGGCATCGATGAAGAACAAAAACACCCGACTGAACGTAAGTCCAATCGGGCATAAGGATATAGGAGTTTTTAGTTCCTACAACATGATATTCTATTTCCATTTTGAGGGCAGGGATATTCTCTACTGCCCGACAAAAACGATATTAAATCCTCCTATGATAATTTTCTGTAAAGACATGGAACTAACATCTCCTAAAAACATTTCATAAATAAAACAGAACCAATGAACAATGGTAGTCTTACCCTCCATTCATCGGCTCTGCGGCTGTGCGTCTGGCTCTTTGATGACTGTTAATCGTAAGGTTTAATAAGATAAAGCTAATCATGTTTTTCATCCTCCCTGTTAATTTTCTGTTCAAAAATCTTTTCCCATTTTTCTAATGTTTCTAAAAGCATATATTGTTGTTCCAATATCATTTGTCCTAATAAAGTCATTTCCTTTTGTCTTGACATTTGTTCTTGTATTTGGTGTTTGGTTTTACAAATGCTGTTCTTTATATTGTTCATACATTCTTTGAAATCTGTATCATCAAGCAATGACATATTTACAATGACGGCGTTGAAATCTAAAAATATTCTGGTTTCACCTGCTGAAAATTCAGACATCAATTCACGAAACTTTGTTTTCCCATTTGATGTGAGTGTATATACTGTTTTTTCGGGCATATTCCCATTCTTCTTTGTTTCACTAAGGACAAATCCTTTTTTTTCATATTGGATAACTTTTTTATATACTGTATAAGAACCTATTTTTACCCATCTGGCTAAATGCCTGTCTTCAATTTGTTTTTGTAACTCGTATGCACTTTTGGGGCTTTGATAGAGTGAGCCTAAAATTATTAAATCAATAGTTGACATATATTTTCTCCTTTCAATACTGTATAATACAGTATTGTATTATACAGTATTGAGAAAGAAATGTCAAGATTCGCTATCTACCGTCAAAGGGATTTGCATTAAAATCCATATAAAACAAACCAGAACCGACAACTGTGATTTCTCACAAATTCATCGGCTCTGCATCTAAAGTGTCTGGCTCTGTGATGACTGTAATTTGTAAATTCTTTACTTCAATCAATGTTTCCTGTTTGCATTTCGGGCAATAGAGGGGATAGTTTTTCAAAACTGTATCTTCTCTAATTCTGTCACGGGTCTTATTTCTGCAAACAGGACAGTGTATCCATTTTGCTTTTTCATTCATATCTTACGTTTCTCCTTTGAGCGCATTTTCAACAGCCTTTTTTATGACAGTGCTTGAATTGGTTGCACCAGAAATTGCATCAACATCTATTTTCTGTTCATCAATTATTTTCTCTATGACTGTTTCTGCGGCTTTTCCACGTTCATGCCTATGCTCCAAAATGTTAATACTTACAATTTCCCCATCTTCTACAGTTACTTCCACTTTGGCATATATAAAATTCACATCATATTCTCCGATATAAATTCCATTGGAAACATCAGCAATATCTATTTCACCAAAAGTAGTTTCCCCTACGGCTTGTTTATAATCAGTAACTTTCTTTAAGTAAACCACTCCACAAATTAGAGCAATAAGTAATAGAAGTAAAATGATAAATGAAATCATTTTCTTTGTAGATATTTTCATTTCAAACACCTCTCAATCTTTCTGGCTATGTGCTTTGGAAGCTCCTTTTTAGAAGATGCACCTGAATAAACCACTTTGCCTATTGACTTCATGCCTGCAGTCTTAAAAAATTCGTCCATATTGCGTATTGCCCCCCTGCATTGTCCAAATATCCATGAAAATGGGAAAGGAGTATTGCAGGAAGTCAAAACCATATATTTCTTGCCTTTCAAACGTGGTTTTGGAAAAGTACTTGTTTCTTCCATAGCTGTTCCTAATAATCGGTCAAATAAGTTTTTAACAGGGGCAGGAACATTCGCCCAATAAACGGGAGCCGCAAGAAAGACTATTTGACATTTACGCAAAAGGCTGGCAATTTCCTGTATATCATCTTTTTGCGTGCAGACTTTCGTGTCTATACAGTTACGGCACCCTATGCAGAATGAGATATTTTTTTCATACAGATTTATTTTAGTCACCATATAGCCCTTCTCCTCTGCTCTGCGGATTGCAATATCCATCATAGATGCCGTCTTTCCATTTCTATGGGGGCTGCCTAAAATCGCAAGCACCAATTTCTTATTCGTAATCATTTCACTCCCTCCTTTTCAATCGAACGGTACAACATATCAAAACCATACTCTAAAAACTGAATTTTAGATAAGTGTATTGTTTTTTCAATGTATTCTTCTTTATTTGCCGCCAACTGGATAAGCCCTGACAACATACCCCAAAACTGAAAGATCGTAGGCATAATTTTTATGTCATCACGCAAATCGCCTTTTTTCATGCCACCCACTAAAAAATCCTTTATTTTTTCATTTATCTCCTCCCCGACTTGATAGGTTTCTTTCTCTTCGGGCAAATAATCTTGGCTTTCAAAATCCATTTTAATTTTATCTAACACCAGTCTAAAATAAAAAGGAAATTCTTCTTGGTATAGGACTAACCCCCGACAAATCATATCATACCTTGCCTTTGTTTCCTCCTGCTGCTCCAATGCAGAAGTGATATAACCGTAAAGCCTTTTCATGCTGTCTAACACTAAAAAACCGATAATTTCCTCTTTGTTCTCAAAGTACACATATAATGTTGCTTTGCTATATCCCGCCGCTTTTGCTATATCATTCATGGAAGTTGCCGTAATCCCTTTCTCCATAAACAATGCCGAAGCAGCAGCGGCAATATTTTCTCTATGTACGCTTTTTGGTTCTTTTTTTCTGCGTGCCATCTGTATATCTCCTTTCAATAATTAAACCATCGGTTTAATTATATTCCGTTGTTATGATTTTGTCAATCTGCTTCGCCTTATATTCATAAATAATTTCCATTTATATTCACAAAACTCTCCCGAAAAAAACAGCAGAGATTTCTCTCTGCCGCTTTGCTGATTAAGCATATATAATTTCCTCGTTCACAATCTCCCTCGCACAAGCCCTTATGCTATTGAGCTGCCCTATCCATTCTAAGGCGTTTTCTTCTTTTAGTCGTTCCGTTATGCCCTGTGCCTGTTTCATGCCCTTTATGAGCCTTTCAAAGCGTTCCTGCGCCTGTCTGTCAATGTCGGCAAGGTATGTATTCAGCTTGCCGCTTGTGAGAATATTGGTGTATGTAACATTGCGGTACTGCTTCAAATAGTCCAGATGCCGCTGTCCCCATATACCTATCGGTTGTTCTTCTTCGGCGGGTACAGTCAAGCGTGGTATTAGATAATCCCCTTGCTGTTCATATTCGCCGCCTAATCTCTCAAAGATTGATTTTGCCATTTTGCAATTCCTCCGTATGATTTGAATTTGCCTACAATCCAATCATTCTGGCTGATTACAAAGTCTTTGAATTTAACATCCTTATATAATGCCACCCTTCGAGCTGCTCTTTATTTCTCATATTAGAAAGTAGTGACCATATTGGTAAAATTCATAAAGCTGTCCTCGCCTCCGGCTTCAGAGGCAGACACTCTGACTGGGACAAATTTAACTCCCTGTGCAATCGCCTCATCAAGATTATTTTTTCCTGCCGTCAATGTAAAGACACCGCATTTCTCAGAAACTTCCACCGTGTTAGATGGTCTCAATGCTGCATGATCTGCCACCTGGATCGAGGAAGGGTTCAACTCCATTATTTTATCAAAACTGCCGTGATGGTATTCCGCCATTTTATCCAATATTTCCTGTGCGATCTCATCCGGTGATGCATTCGTACTCTCTATTACCAGGTTGTAATTGCTCATATCATAGTAATCGATATCGTAGACCTCCTTATACCGCACAGTCTCGAGTTTCTGCCTGTTGATCAGCGCCTTTCTGCATGTGCCCTGCGACTCATAGGACTCCGAGTTTGCACGAAGGCTGTCGTTGAACACGCGGCGGCTTGCCTCATCAATATCGGTGATGATAAATACCTTGAAGCTCTTCGGTGCAAAATGCCATGCAAGGCGCGAGTCAAACACAACATTGTCCCGCTCCTCTCCGATCCTGGTCGTTGTGTCGTCGATCATCTTGTCCACGGAATGATCTCCACGGTTTGCCGCCTCGTTAACCTGTCTGTTGAATTCCTCGACAGAAAGCCCCTTTTCCATGGCAAGCTGCCTGAATATGTTCCCCGTCGAAGAATACTCATAGCCTCTCTCCTTCAATATTTTGGCAACACTGGATTTGCCGCTTCCCAGATTCCCTGTGATCGTAATGTTCATATAATGTTCCACTCCTTTTTGTATATTTTATCCCGCTAACTCCCACTCGACTGCTCCGATGGGCTTTTGGTTCAAGATGTTGTGTTCTCTGACTTCATACTAACTCCCATTCGACTGCTCCCGATGGACTTTGGATTCAAGACGTTGCGTTCTCTGATTTCAGCCTCTGCTCTATGGGTTGCATCGCCCGCAGGGCTCGTATCCCTGTGCAACAATGCTTTCTCTGCTCTCACAGGAATCCTTCCGGTTTGTCGTAGGCAGTCCATTGCAGGAAGGTTTGTGAAATTTCATGGTCTTTGTGTTGAGTACATACGTAATCTCGGTTGCTTCTGCTTTTTCCGACTCCTGCTGCGGTTCCTCCAGAGACGAAGTCCCATCTGCTGCCCCTGGCTTCTCCGTCCCCTGTTTCTGATCAGGTGCTTCCCAGACTGAGCTGTTTCCATTGGGCTCTCCGGATTTCCATGTCTCCGATGCAGGCACATTAAATGTTATCTTTTTCCCATCTGACGAAGCTATGATCGTTCCATCTTCATCGGTCCTATATACTTTGACACCGTTCGTACGAAATGTGTTTAGCGTCTCGGCGTGCGGATGACCATAAGAATTATCCTCACCGCAGCTGATGACTGCGCACGCAGGGCTGACCGCCTCAAAAAAATTCATGGAAGTAGAACTCCTGCTGCCATGATGTCCAGCCTTGTAGACATCTGCCGAAAGATCTACATCCGCCGCCAGTATGTCCTGCTCCGCATCTTCTCCCGCATCTCCGGTAAACAGAAACTTATTTTCTCCGTTCCGAACCATCAGGGCGATCGAAGCATCATTTGGATTATCATATGTACCATTTGGCGCCAGTATTGTTATCTCGGCTGTCCCCAGAACATACTGTGCCCCAACTTCCGGTGTTGTGTACTTCAACCGCTTATTATCAAGAGCCTGTATCAGCTTTTGATAGGTCTTGTTATCCTTCTCATAATTCGACACAAATACTTTATCGATCTCAAACTTCGAAATGATAACCGGCGCGCCGCCGATATGGTCCGAATCGGGGTGTGTCAGGATCAGATAATCGAGCTTCTTGACTTTCTGTTTCTGCAGATAATTCTGGATCGCCGTTCCTTTGGAATAGTCACCTGCATCGATCAGCATGGCATGCCCGTCACATATGATGAGCGTGGAATCCCCCTGCCCCACATCGATGAAATGGACTTCCATTTCTGCGGCTTTTATATCTTCTGCTTTTGCATCTGATGCAAGGGACATCTTTGAATTCACAGCGATACCTATGACCAGGATTGCTGTCACCAAAAATGCATACATCAAATATTTATGAATTTTCTTCATATCATGCTGCGCCTCCTTATTATTATCTAAATATTCTTTCATCTTAATTATATCAGATTGCACAGCATTTTCAAGCAATTCAAAATTTTTACTTGACTATTTATACCTTCTCTGTTATCATTAAATAACCTTGATTGATCAAGGGGTAGTAAAGGTTTCGACAGGGAACTTGAAGATGGAGAAGCAGGTCGCAGGCATGCGTAAATTCCAAAATTAAAATTAAACGCTGAAGACAATTTAGCATTCGCAGCTTAATAGCTGCTGTCTGACCTAGTGCACCTACACATTGGGAGCCAGGCATCGATCATGTAGGAAACGACACATATTAAGCTTTGCGTATGTGGGCGTATCATGAAGCTACTGACTGTATAGGGGCGTTGGTTCGCCTGTACAGAAGGGAAATGAGCTTTGCTCAAAACAATCAACTAAACCTGTAGAAGTACATGGGATGGTTTTTTGGACACGGGTTCGACTCCCGTCTACTCCACTGTTATTAACCCTTGTAAATAAAGGGTTTTAAGGATTCTAAATATGGGCTGACCCCAATTTTTTAAAAAATGGAAAACATCTGCATGGTTTCCATTTTTTGTTCTTTAAGGATGTCAATAACACTTTATTATACACTCCCGCTGATTTAAGGCATCAATAAAAGTATTTTCTTCTGTATATAGAATACCAATCCTTTGTACGACAATTATCCCACTATTCAATATTAAATAGTTCATCAAAAGATATGTGCAAATTCGGAAACATCACAATTTGTAAATCTTCCTTATTCTCTGGCGTAACTGTTCTATAAAGATATGAATCACTGGTATCATCGTCTTTCCAGTCAAACATATAGACTTCGACTTGTTTCTTTCTCCAATCCACGATCCAGTATTCAGAAACACCGACTTTTCTATATATATATCCATTTTCTCGTTCCGGTCATAGTTTTCGGTTGCATCTGATAATACTTCCATTACAAAACGTGGTATTCCGGTAAAAGAAACATTCTTTCTATCTCTCATATTACAAATGATTGATACATCTGGAATAACCACCTCGTCATCGTTTTTATTGCAAGTTTTTTCGCATGCTCCCCCGTTCCCTCACATACGCCACACAGCCCGCACATAAGCAAACATTAGTTTATTATAGTACTATGTTTCTTGCTGAAATGAGCTTGCAACTTTTGACGAATGCAGGCCCTAAATTTGAATGGGGAGCCGCTCTTAACACGTTCCCTTAGAAAAAGTCGTCAAAAGAAGGTTGAAAAATCTGAAAAATGGGATAAAATATACTTTATACAGAAAGAGGGATCACCACTATGAAAAATTATGATGAGATCAGAAATCACTTTTATGGCACTCTGGGCTTTATACAGCTTCTTCACATGAAGATCACAGAACTCTCAGAGGGATACTGCAAGGGGGAGATGCCCCTGCGTCCTGAAATCCTGAATCCGCTCGGCACCGTGCATGGCGGATGCACCTTTGCGCTCGCTGACACGATCGGCGGCAGTGCCGCCCTCACACATGGCGACAGCATCGTGACGGTCGACAGCAACATCCACTATCTCGCACCCGCATGCGACACCGAAAAGCTGGTCGCTGAGGCAAAGGAGATCAAGTACGGCTCCACCATCGCAGTCTACGAGGTGAATGTCTACAAAGCTGACGGGACCATGGTCGCGACATCCACACAGTCCTATTTTATCATTTCCAGCAAGCATAAAGACAAAGACAAAACCGGGTAGCGGAAAACGAGCGTTCCACTACTCGGTTTATCTCACATTGCCTATTTGTAAAGATCCCGCTTATCGA
>CAJUQU010000193.1 GCA_910588595.1 uncultured Lachnospiraceae bacterium
CGACAACAAATAAGAAAGGAAGAATGAAAATGGAAGAAAAGAAAGGCAGATATGGTGCGTACGGCGGACAATATATACCGGAGACGTTGATCCCGGCAGTGCAGGAGTTAGAGCAGGCGTATGAGAAATACAAGAATGAGCCCGGATTTCAGGCGGAATTAAAGGAACTGATGGATAAATATGCAGGGCGCCCGTCCCTTTTGTATTATGCGGAAAAAATGACAAAAGATCTGGGCGGTGCAAAGATTTATTTGAAGAGGGAAGACCTGAACCACACAGGATCCCACAAGATCAACAATGTATTAGGACAGGTGCTTCTGGCAAAGAAGATGGGCAAGACGCGTGTCATCGCGGAGACCGGAGCCGGGCAGCACGGTGTGGCGACTGCCACGGCAGCGGCATTGATGGGGATGGAATGTGAGATCTTTATGGGGAAAGAGGACACGGACAGACAGGTGCTCAACTGCTACAGAATGGAACTTTTGGGTGCGAAAGTGCACTCGGTGACTTCGGGAACGATGACGCTGAAAGATGCTGTCAACGAGACCATGCGCGAGTGGGCTTCGCGAATGGATGACACTTTGTATGTGCTCGGTTCTGTCATGGGACCGCACCCTTTTCCGATGATCGTGAGGGACTTCCAGAAAGTGATCGGGCAGGAGATCAGGGAACAGCTCATGGCGGCGGAGGGAAAGCTTCCCGACGCGGTGATCGCCTGTGTGGGCGGCGGCAGCAATGCGATGGGTTCTTTCTATGAATTTATCCCTGACACGAGCGTCAGATTGATCGGCTGTGAGGCGGCGGGGCTTGGTGTCGATCATCCCAGGAATGCAGCGACTGTCGCCAATGGGACTGTCGGTATTTTTCATGGTATGAAGTCCCTGTTCTGCCAGGACGAGTACGGGCAGATCGCACCAGTGTACTCGATATCGGCAGGACTGGATTATCCTGGCATCGGACCAGAACATGCAAATCTCAATGAGACAGGGCGTGCGCTGTACGTGCCGGTCACGGACGAGGAGGCTGTGGAGGCGTTTGAGTATCTGTCGCGCACAGAGGGCATTATCCCGGCTATAGAGAGTGCACATGCAGTTGCATATACCAAAAAGATCGCGCCGGATCTCGGCAAAGACCAGGTTATCGTTGTCACGATCTCAGGGCGCGGGGACAAGGACGTGGCGGCGATCGCGCGGTACAGGGGCGTGAAGATATTTGATTAGGGGCAGGTGTTCTGTGCCGAGAAAAGATTGAAAATATTGGAGAGATGAGGAGAAAATGAAATGAGTAGAATCAGCAAAGCATTTGAGGATCAAAAAGCATTTATCGCGTTTGTGACAGGGGGGGATCCGGATCTGGATACGACAGAGAAGCTGATCCCACAGATGGCAGCAGCAGGGGCGGATCTGATCGAGATCGGGATTCCGTTTTCAGATCCGATCGCTGAGGGCGTTGTCATACAGGCAGCAGATGAGCGGGCACTCAGGGCAGGGACGACGACAGACAAACTGTTTGACATGGTGGCACGCGTGCGGTCGAAGGTTGATGTTCCCCTGGTATTTATGACATATGTCAATCCGGTGTACACCTATGGAACGGAGAAATTCGCGCAGAAGTGCGCAGAGTGCGGAATTGACGGGATCGTTATCCCTGATGTCCCGTTTGAGGAGCAAGAAGAGGTGAGCGGAGCCTGTGAGGCGGCAGGCATCGAGCTGATCTCCATGATCGCGCCGACATCTCATGACCGCATCGATATGATCGCAAGACAGGCAAAGGGTTTTCTCTACTGTATGTCACCACTTGGCAGAACAAGTGTTTACAATGGGGCTGTGGCAGCCGTCAAAGAGATGGTAGACCGAGTGAAGACAGTATCAGATATTCCGTGCGCGATCAGTTCTGGGATCTCTACGCCGGAGCAGGCGCATGAGATGGCGGCAGTGTCGGACGGCGCGATCGTGGGCAGTGCGATCGTCAAGATCGTCGCACACTATGGCAAGGACTGCGTCGATCCGGTGTGCAGTTATATCAAGGATATGAAGGCTGCTGTGTTGGCGGCATAACAACAGCAGATGTTGTCAAAATGCCGGGGAGGCGTATCAGCAGCGGAACCCTCTTGCTGTCACAGGAAATTGCGGTCAAAGAGATGAAAACCACATCTTAAGAAAGATTTTTCAGATAGAATTCAGCCAGGGACAGCGCGTTGGAAACATGCTCCTCCGGATATTGCGTGCAGAGGGACAGAAACAGGCGCTGGTTCTGCGACTGAGGCGACTCCTCCTCCCCAAAGAGCAGATAGTCGATACTGACATGGAACGCATGTGAGATCTGCGCCAGCACATCGATGCTGGCGGTTCTTTTTCCGGTCTCGATCAGAGCCAGATACGATGTCGATATGTATATTTGTGAGGAAAATTGTTCCTGTGTGCAATTCAGCGAAGTGCGCAGTTCTTTGATCCTGCGGCCAAGCTTCTTTAAGTCGATCAGATATTCGTCCATAAAATCCCCCATACTTCTATTTAAGTAATATTCTTTTAGCCATCAAATATATCATATCAATATTTCTACAAACTATTATTTCTGATAGAAACAAAATTATTAACTAATGGTAATGATGGTGATAAAATAAGAGATTGTTAAGGAACTGCTGTCAAAACTCCTTCTCGCTGGGTGAGCAGTTCCGTAGACACTGACGGCAGGAGGAGTCTGTGAATGGCGGATTCCGATAGTTTGTTAACACAAGTATAGGAGGATACGATCATGAAGATGAAGAAAACAGTTGCGGCAATACTTGCAGCGACAATGGTAATGTCAACAGGGATAACTGTCTGTGCGGCTGGTTCAGGCTCCGCAGCACCGATCGGCGTGGAGAAGACAGAAGGTTCGTCAGGCAGCAGTACGACAACAGCGGCGTCTGCTGCGAAGTCTTCCGGCGCAGAGATTTCTGTGGCGGGCTCCAATGTTAAGACATCCGTATCAGGTGTATATGCGGCAGAAAAGGTTCAGGGCGTGGCAGTCATGAACTCGCTGGCAGAAGTCAGGAGCAAATTGAACCTGTCGGGGAGCCAGACACCTTACGTGATGATCTTTGATACCGATACCAAAAAGAGCAGCAAAGCCATGGACAGCATCAATGCAGCAGTAACTGCCCTGGGAGGCGGTGAGATCGCAGCTACATTAAATATCAATCTCGGCGCAAAGGAGAAGGGCAGGTTTGTCAGTCTGTCAGACGGCTCTGTCGGTATGGTGGTCGGATTGCCCAAAGGGGTAGACACAACGAAATCTATCAGTATAATCTGTGTGCGTCCTGGCGGCAAAACGACGATATTAGAGGATACTGACACAAATCCAAAGACAGTCACATTTGAGCTGCAGGCTGGATTGGGAACATATGCGATAGTAGCGCAATAAATGATGCAGTCACCGGAATCATCCGGTGGCTGTAATAGTACAGGGAGATGTTATACTATTTTGTGGAAAAGCATTTGTTGAAACGGATCAGACAGAGCAGATATGCAGCAGTGTATTATACGGTACTCTTTAGCCTTTTTCACTTCAGCATTTTTAAGCTCTATGGATTTTCCATATTTCCGGATGAGTTTGGATATTGGGCATATGCGGCAAAGGCGGCGGGATATGACTGGTCGGAGGTTGTCTCGCTGTGTTCATTTTATTCATGTGGATACAGCTTTTTCCTGTTTCCCATATTTCGGTTCTGCAACGACGCCGTGACAGCTTATCGCACTGCAGTCGCGCTCAATTTCATATTGGTCGGCGCGGCATATTGGATTTTGTGCAGGATAGGGAGTCTGTTCATGCACGAACAGGGAGAAGATAGTCAGATCAGATCAGCGATCGCCATGTTTTATCCGGCAGTTATATTATATGCACAGACAACGATGGCGGAGACACTGCTCATGACGGGGTATCTGTTCGTATTGATGCTGTTTGAAAGATATCTGAGAAAACCAGGCTGTCTGGCAATGATACTGATCCTTGCAGTCAACTCTTATATGTACCTGGTGCATATGCGCACGATCGGCATCTTTGCTGTATGTGCGGGGCTGATGTTTCTGGCGGAAGTTCGCAATGACAGGGATTACAGGAAACTGTTATTCATGATCATAATGACACTCGTGTCATTATTTGCGGCAGTGCTTTTCAAGAAATGGATGTCAGCCAGTCTATATCAGAATGTGGACCAGGAGCTCTATGCAGTCAATACATACGGAGGGCAGTTTGAAAAAATAAGGTATATTTTTTCGAAGGATGGTATCGCCGCGTTTGTGGCAGGACTATGCGGTAAAGTGCTGTATATGGGCATAGCGACGTATGGCACTGCATACTGGGGCATCTGTTTTCTGGTGAAAAAGTGCTGTGAAGGGATCCACTGCAAAAAAGGCAGTGCGGGACTCGTGGAAGCGTTCATATTGCTGACGGTTCTGTCGCAGATCGTTATCAGCACCGTCTATAATGTCATTCCGGACAGCTATGACAGTATTACATTTGGAAGATACCACGATCATATCATGCCTGTTCTGATCATGTCAGGAATCACTGGGATCACATGCCGGTCAGGCAGGAAAAAGGGGTATCTGCTTATCACGGGGCTTTCTTTTGCGGTGTTTACTGCGGTCGTATTGGACTATGCGGGAGGATTGGATATCATCGGGATAAAAGGGTATTTCATGATCGGGATGTGCCTCGTTGAGCCGGGAACGCTCAATACAGTCAGATTTTATATGATCTCCTGTCTGACAGGTATCCTGTGCATGTGCTTTTTTAGTTTTATCCTGTTTTTGTATAAAAGGTCCGGCAGCAGATCGGTCTTGTGCATGCTTGCCGCGCTGC
The DNA here is from genome assembly GCA_910588595.1 of uncultured Lachnospiraceae bacterium. Classification (GTDB taxonomy): domain Bacteria; phylum Bacillota; class Clostridia; order Lachnospirales; family Lachnospiraceae; genus COE1. Next base: position 4,846 of record CAJUQU010000193.1, read on the forward strand.
AGCTGCTGGCGGTACTGCGGCTTGGTAATCAGTATATCTACCCGTTTAACAGGCTTGCGCGTCAGGATATCGGACTTGCGCAAAAGATGGAAAAGCTGATCGAAAGCAAGGGACCAGGGCGCCAGATCACATATGTAGATTATAATGATATATCCGCGATCGGACTGATGCAGTTTGCGCTGAGGGACAAAACAATCAAGGTTGTCTCAGAGGAACAGTGCATTTCGGGTGAGGCGGTCGACGGGGAGACTTTAGTGTTATTGGGAGCTGGAGATCCCATATGGGAGGAGCTTCAGAAAAAGTATGGAAATGAGATTTTCGGCGGTCACTTTGTACTGCTGTATAACGACGAGGAGACATGGAAATGAACAGAAAGATAGTGAGCCTGCTGGCATTGCTGATCATGGCAGTAAGCCTTGGGATGACGGTCAGGGCAGGCGAGCAGGTGCTGATGGAGACAGTGAAAGAGACAGATATATACGAGAAGGCGGATACGGGCAGCAGCGTGCTGGCTACACTGGAACAAGGGCAGCCTGTCATCTGCTGTGAGGTGTCAGGTTCCGACGGATGGTATGAGATCACATATCAGGGGACAAAGGGATATGCACTCCGCAGTGATTTTGAGCTGTACGGAGATATGGATGGGATCGACGAAGGATTCAGGGACATCCAGGAGGAGAATCTGGAGCAGTTTGAGCAGATACAGGAAGAACAGCTGGAGAGAAAGAGTGAGTCGTTCTGGGGCGGAGTCATGGCAGTGCTGATCGAACTGATGTTTGCTATCGGCATTTTTACTGTGTTGCGTAAAATGAAGAAGGGAAATATGGATGCGCAATGAGGGAAAAATATGACAAGATCATTATCGGCGCAGGGCTTTATGGGCTGTACGCGGCATTGCACTGCGGTGCGAAAAAGCAGAGAGTGATCGTCCTAGAATGCGATCCGGAACCGTTTCGGAGGGCGACTTATATTAATCAGGCAAGAGTGCATCAGGGATATCACTATCCGCGTTCCATATCGACAGCAATGAAATCAGCAGGTTATTTTGAGCGCTTTCATAAAGATTTTGCGTTCTGCATAAACAGGGAGTTTGAGAAGATCTATGCGACTTCTGCGAAGTACTCATGGTCTGACGGGAGACAGTTCAAAAAGTTCTGCAGGGCAGCGGGTATTCCGTGCGAGGAAGTGTACCCGGAGGACTATTTCAGGGAAGGTATGTGCGACGGTGCGTTTATAACAAGGGAATATACATATGACGCGATGCTGTTGAAAGCGTATTATCTGGACAAGCTGTCACAGTTGACCAATGTGAGACTGCTATTTGATCAAAATATAGCGGCGATCGAAAATGATGGCACGGACTACATCTGCAGGTTGTCGTCCGGTCAGGAATACGCAGCGCCCTATGTGCTGAATGCAGCCTATGCGGGAACAAATCAGGTTTTGGATCTGGCGGGTTTTGAGAGATTCAGGATCAAATATGAACTGTGTGAGATCATTTTGTGCGATGCGGACGACAGGTTGAAAAAATGCGGTATCACGGTGATGGACGGTCCGTTTTTCTCGATCATGCCGTTTGGAAAGACAGGGCTTCACTCGCTGACGTCGGTTACTTTCACGCCGCACACGACAAGCTATGAGGAGCTTCCGGTTTTTGCGTGTCAGGAAGCGAGCAATGGATTCTGCAGCAGGCATCATTTGGGCAATTGCAATGACTGTACTGCAAAGCCGGACAGCGCCTATGCATATATGGAGAAGCTGGCGAAAAAATATCTGAGGGACGATTTTGGGTTTGCATACAGGTCCTCGCTGTTTTCGATGAAACCGATCCTGATGAGCTCGGAAGTGGACGATTCGCGGCCGACAGTGATTCGCGTGTACACGAGAAAGCCCGCTTTTGTAGGCGTTTTGTCCGGTAAGATCAACACGGTATATGATTTAGATGAGGTACTCGACGATGAGCGATAAACTAAGGGATAAAGAAAAGAATTTTGTTTCGGGGACAGTGTATTTATATAATTCCGGTGAGGAGATCGAGCACTTTGCCAAACTGCTGATACAGACATTTGAGGACAATTTTGAACATTCGGAAATTATATTTGTGAATGACTGTTCGACGGACGACAGTGCTGAGATCGTAAAAAAGCTCAGCAGTCTGGCAGTCACGACAAGTCTGTCACTGCTGAATATGAGTTATTTCCAGGGGCGGGAGACTGCGATGAATGCAGGGCTGGATATGACGATCGGGGATTTTGTCTTTGAGTTTGACAGTACATTTGTTGATTACACAGACCAGGAGATCATGGACATCTACGATCAGGCGCTGTCGGGATTTGATATTGTCATTTTGATGAAAGAGCATGCTTTTTACTATACTTATGACCGCATGAAGTTTATTTTTATTTTGTCCTTTTTGATATGTGAGCTAAGTCATTGCCTATTGTCAAATGCGAAAGAGAAACGTTATGAACAAGTGCTGCTCTTTCTGGTTACGATCCTGGTGTGCGGCTTAAATTTTGATACCTACAAGAAAAATGAGTCTTATATATGGGAGACTGATTATCGGAACGATAATCTTATTCTGGCAGAGTACATTAGCGAAAACTATAGTGAT
>CAJUQU010000194.1 GCA_910588595.1 uncultured Lachnospiraceae bacterium
TCTCTCTGTCCGCGCGACACTGACCCCGTCCTCTGTGACAGACAGCAGATAATTTTCAGTACTGTCTTCCTGTTCGTCCCTGATCCCCAGCACATACTCACTTATGACAAGCGTGTCATATTTTTGCTTCCAATCTAACAGCAATCCTAGCACTGCTTCATAATCCAGGATCTTGATCTGATGCGACATAGCGGCGCTACAACTATCACATGCCCTCTCCAGCTCCATGATCTTGTCCTTCTCGTCCATACCGACACTGACTCGAAGCTGCTCCTTGTCAAACTCCATCATCAGATCGTACAACACCCTGCAGCAGTCCCCCATATCAAGGATCTCAAACTCACGCAGTGTTCCCCTGTCCTCCGACAGATTGACATACCCGACAGGCTCACCATCTCTCAATATAACATAGGTAGATGCGCTGTAACTCTGCAGACACCACCAGAAATCTTCTCTCGTACGTGCCGTCAGCAGTTTGCGCTGATACAATTTGTACAGACCGTCAAGATACGGACTGTCCGCCTGCAGCTCCGCAAAACAGAACACTGGAGCTGCCATATATTCCTTTTTGTACAGCCTGGCACAGCAATGTGTGATATTTCCAGTCTCGATCCGAAAATCATACTGGATACCTGCACGCTCAAATCCATAACACTGATATCTGTGACGCTCACCGTCCAGTATCATAAGTGCATATCCCTGCTTTCGTGCATACTCCTCCGTCCGCCTCATTAGTTCGATCATATATCCTTTGCCTCTGGCATTTGGATGTACAGACACTGTGCCCACATAAGCTGCCCTGACTGCCCTGCCATTTTCGCCCCGCAACCGCAAAGTTATCGGGTAAGTGTCGATCAATGCCTTGATCCTGTCCTCTTCCCTGATCATATGGTGCGTCACGATCCCACAATGCTCTGGCGAATACGCCTTGGGCAGAAGCGCTTCAAAATCAGTGCTGCTGTATTCCATGCTAAAGACCATATTTGCAAAATCAAGTATATCCTGTGTCTGTCTGATACAGTCACTCTTTGTGCAGTCGTCGCCAAAAGATCGGAGGCAGTATTCCCATTGTGTATTTTCCATCTCTATCGTTTCCTTATTTGAATTAGACTAGTATTATCATTATCAATTTCGCGCAGTCGGTTTCCGACTTAAAATCAGTTATGACTCTGTGTCGGCTTTTTTAACTGCTTTAGGTTTCGCGATCGCCTTGGGTTTTGCTACTGCCTTGGGCTTGTCCTCCTCGACAGTTTCCGGCTCCTTTACCTCCTCTGTCACCGGCTCAGGTACTTCCTCCTCTGTCACCGGAAAGATATCTTCGAGTTTGATATCCGCATAACACAGTGAGCAGTGCCCGTTGATCGCTGCTCCATTGTTGACCTGGATCGTCTTTGCCTTGATGTCGCTGTCTAAGATCGCAGTATCACCCACCGTAATTCCTTCCCTAATGTCGATCTTCCCCTGCACCGCTCCATCTATCACAAGATTTTGTGCTTCAATATCTCCAAGGATCACTGTATTTTCACGGATTACTGCCCCCTGTGCACACTGGATCTGTCCCACAATAAACGAATCCTTCGCATACAGGTCGTTCGCCTTGATATTTCCTGTGACATCCCCAGATATGTTCACCCTGCTGTCAGAGTTGATATCACCGTTGACTTCACCGTACATTTCGAGCTTGCCCTCGATCGCGATATTGCCGTTAATGACAGTTCCCTTTGGAATAATCGCTGTTTCCGTGTTATTGATTGCTCCGTAATTATCCATTATATGAAACCTCCTGAAATTCATTTCCTACTAATTATATTAAAGCCTATTTGGCTCCAAAAATCAATAGCATTTCAAACTTTCCTAACTGTACACTCAAAAAACTTTAGAATTGGACATTTCTAAAATGCCACTTTGTGTTATACTTTACTGCAGGAATATAATATATAATTAAAAAAGCATAACAATTTTGTCATGAGGAGGAACTGTCATGAACCAGAAATATTCGACAACCTACAAAATCGCCCTGACGGGTCTGATCGCTGCCCTGTCCTATGTAGTCTTCACATTCCTGCAGATCAAGATCATGATCCCCGGCACGGAAAGTGCCACAAGCATCCATCTCGGAAATGCGGTATGTGTGCTTGGTGCCCTTCTCCTCGGCGGACCTTTAGGTGGTATCGGCGGTGCGGTCGGTATGACGATCGGTGATCTGCTCGATCCCGTGTACATTATGTCTGCCCCCAAAACTTTCATATTAAAATTGTGTATCGGTCTCGTCACCGGATCTGTCGCGCACCGGATCGGAAGACTATCCGTCTGCCGAAATGCCAGAGCTGCTTTCAAGTGGTCTCTGATCGCTGCGGTATGCGGTCTCAGTTTCAACATGATCTTTGATCCGCTGTTTAGCTATTTCTACAAGCTGTTGATTCTCGGCAAACCGATGGCGGAGCTGACACTGCTGCCAAATATCGCTACGACCACTGTCAATGCTGTCGCTTCCGCGATCGTGTCTGTAGCCGTCTACAATGCGATCCGTCCTGCACTGAAAAAAGCCGGACTGCTTCCGGTGATCGGCAGATCCGCTGAAAATCCAATATCTAACCACACAAAAAGCGTTGCCTAATGCAACGCTTTCTATATTATTCCAATGTAAACACTTCAATATTCTGCGCAAGCCCTTTTGAGGTGTCGACGATTTTGTCGACCTCTCCGCTGCACTCCGAGACGATCTGCCGGATCTCCTGCATGGAAGCCGAGGTCTCCTGTGTGTTCGCTGCATTCTGTTCCGCAATGGCTGCAAGATTCTGGACAGCATTCAGAACATCAGTTTTGAGATCATTGAGTTTATCGATCTCACCCCTGATATTGTCCACAGCACCACTGACCTCCCCGATCTCATAATTCAGGCTGTTAAACACCGTCTTCGTCCTGCCAAGCTCCTCACCCTGTTTGTCCATCGCCTCCGTGACATTTTTCATCGTGTCAACTGTTGTGTTGGAATTGGTGATCAGCATAGCAATGATCCCCGTGATACGGCTCGCAGACTCCGCAGACTGATCCGCTAGCTTTCTGATCTCATCAGCCACAACGGCAAAGCCCTTGCCGTGTTCACCAGCGCGCGCTGCCTCAATACTTGCATTGAGCGACAGCAGACTTGTCTGGTCTGCTATGTCCGTGATCACGTCAGCTGCTGACTGGATATCCTGTGCCGACTGGTTGGTCAAATTGGTCTGGTCAAATACCACATCAAACGCATCTTTCGCCTCATGGCTGGTTTTGATCAGCTCCTCGAGCGTATTCTCTACACTGCTGTTGTACTCGCGCATCTTGTCTGTGTTCCCAACCAGCAGCTCGACATTCTGGGCTGTGACCTCGACCGCATCCCCCATATACTGGATCTTATTCCCCACTTCCGCAGTATCCTGAGCCTGCTGTGTGGAACCTGTCGCCATCTCCTCCACTGCTGTGTCTACACTGCCAATATTGGTCGCCATCTTTCCAAAGGATCTGGAAAATCCTGCCGAAATCCCGTCAAGATCCGTCGATGCCCCCTTGATGTCCACCACGATGTCAGACAGACTGCGGACAAGCTTCTCCACACTGTAGCCAATATCGCCAATCTCGTCCGCCCTTCTCAACAGCCTGCTGTCCACTTTTACATTCAGCTCGCCATCAGCAACTTGATTCAGCTGGACGATAACGCCCTTGATCGCCTTGATCACTACACTGACAGAGATCGTCGTTGCAACTATGCCCAGCGCAAAGATCACGATGAGGATCCCTGCATTCTTCATAAAGTTAGCATTATAAATGGCTTTGATATTTGATTTCTCCAATCCCACGAAAGTCATACCAATGATATCATCGGAATTGTACTGATACAGCGGACAGTACATGGCATAATACGTCTTGCCGCTGATGTCCACATGGTCAGAATAGTAATCCTGCCCATGATTGACCACCAGGTCATAGATTGCCGGATCAGCCTCCGTTCCCACCAAACGGTTTCCGGCAGCATCCACAAGGCTCGTGGCAACTCTTACATTGTCATAGAAAACCGTAACCTGCAGATCAACTTCATGGCTGAAATTGTCAAAAAACTGTGTATTGTCGCTTATATTGCGCTTTCCCTTATAAAACTTTCCATTCGTGTACATGTAAGTGCCCTGCGCAATATTTTCCACAGAAGTCTCAAATGCATACTGTGCTGTCATTAATTCATGCTGGACCATCGATTCAATAACGGAATTGCATGATGAACTGATTCCCGCCACTGCAAATGCAAACATCAGTATTAAGGGAAGTGCTGCCACAAGAACAAGACGCGGCGTAAGCTTTAATCCTTTTCTCTTCATAAGTACCCTACCTTTCGTTCTCCCAAATGCCTTTGTTCAATGTATTCATGAAATATCATATTAATGCTATCACATTTCGTGGTTTCTGACAAGTTTATATGCTGTAAATAAAGATTTTTTGTGAAAATGTATAACTTTTGTAACGAACGACTTCAAAGTTGGCAGAGTAATTAATCTTGTTCATTGTAATACTACTCTATTCTGTAAAGAGCGGTGTCGAGTAGTATCTGTCACCGCTGTCGGGCAGGAGCGCCACGATGGTCTTCCCCTCATTTTCCGGCCTCTCCGCCAGCCGGACTGCCGCACAGAGCGCCGCGCCGGACGAGATGCCTGTGAGAAGCCCTTCCTTTCTCGTGAGTTCTTTCGATGCCTCAAATGCCTCGTCATCCTCGATCCGGATCACCTCGTCATATATGCCTGTATCGAGTACGTCCGGGATAAAGCCCGCACCGATCCCCTGTATCTTGTGTGCGCCTGGCTTCCCTCCTGACAGAACAGGTGAACCTGCCGGCTCCACTGCCACGACCTTGATCCCTGCGTTTTTCTCCTTTAAGAATCTTCCGGTCCCTGTGATCGTGCCGCCCGTGCCGACACAGGCGACAAAGATATCGACCCTGCCCTCCGTGTCCTCCCATATTTCCGGTCCTGTCGTCTCGTAATGTGCCTGCGCATTCGCCGGATTGTCAAACTGCCCCGGGATATATGCCCCCTCGATTTCCTCCGCCAGCTCCTGCGCCCGCTCGATCGCACCCTTCATGCCCTTTGCGCCCTCCGTGAGGACGATTTCCGCGCCGTATGCCCTCAGGATATTCCTGCGCTCCACACTCATGGTCTCCGGCATTGTGAAGATCGTACGGTACCCTTTTGCCGCCGCGATCGCCGCAAGCCCGATGCCTGTATTGCCGCTTGTCGGCTCTATGATGACGGAGCCTTCTCTCAGCAGACCTTTTTCCTCCGCCGTCCTGATCATGCAGAGGGCTGCCCTGTCCTTCACGCTCCCTGCGGGGTTTCTGTACTCGAGCTTTGCGAGCACCCTCGCTTTTAAGCCGTGTGCGCGCTCCACGTTGACGATCTCCACGAGGGGCGTTTTGCCGATGATCTCTGTAAATCCTTTATACACTGCCATTTTAACCATTTCCTTTCCTGATCGATCCTGATAAGACTGCCGTAAAAAGACTACCGTTATGAAACTGCCCTGAACGCCTCCTCGAGATCCTCGATGATATCGTCAATGTGCTCTGTGCCGATCGACAGCCGGATCGTGTTCGGCTTGATGCCCTGGTCTGCCTTCTCCCTGTCATCCAGCTCTGCATGTGTCGTTGAATAGGGGTGAATGACGAGCGACTTCACGTCCGCCACATTCGCAAGCAGCGAGAACAGTTCGAGACTGTCGATAAAGTCTTTCGCCTTCTGCTCGCCGCCCCTGATCTCAAAGGTAAAGATCGACCCGCCCCCGTTGGGGAAGTATTTCCTGTAGAGTCTCTGCTGTTCCGGGTCCGTCGTCACGGACGGGTGGTTCACCTTCTCCACCTGCGGATGCTTTGACAGATACGCAACCACTTTCAGCGCATTTTCCACGTGGCGCTCCACGCGCAGCGAGAGCGTCTCCAATCCCTGCAGGAAGATGAACGCGTGGAACGGTGAGAGGGTGGCGCCCATATCCCGCAGCAGGATCGCGCGTATCCTGGTTATAAACGCTGCCGGTCCCGCCGCGTCCACGAAACTGATGCCGTGATAGCTCGGATTGGGCTCTGTAAACTGCGGGAACCTCCCGCCTGCCGCCCAGTCAAATTTTCCCGCGTCCACGATCACGCCGCCGATGGTCGTGCCGTGTCCCCCGATAAACTTTGTGGCGGAGTGAATCACAATGTCCGCCCCGTGCTCGATCGGTCTCACCAGATACGGTGTCGCGAACGTACTGTCTACGACCAGCGGAATACCGTGTGCATGTGCGATCTGCGCAACTGCCTCGATATCGGTGACCTCCGAGTTCGGATTGCCGAGCGTTTCTATATAGAGTGCCTTTGTGTTGCCCTGTATCGACCGCTCAAAACTGCTGACATCGAGCGGATCCACAAAAGTCGTCGTCACCCCGTAATCGACCAGCGTGTGCGCGAGCAGGTTGTATGTGCCGCCATAGATATTCTTTGCTGCGACGATATGCCCGCCGCTCTGTGCGAGATTCTGGATCGTGTAGGTGACTGCCGCCGCACCTGACGCCACGGCGAGCGCTGCCACGCCGCCCTCCAGCCTTGCCACGCGCTGTTCAAAGATATCCTCCGTGGGGTTGGTCAGCCTGCCGTAGATGTTCCCCGCATCCTGCAGGGCAAATCTTGCCTCCGCCTGGGCTGCGTTCCTGAACACAAACGATGACGTCTGGTAAATGGGCACTGCCCTCGCGTCCGTCACCGGATCAGGCGCCTCCTGTCCCACATGTAGCTGCAATGTCTCGAATCTCAGATTTCTGTCTGCATAGTTTTTTCTGTTCATAATATTTTCCTCCGTTTCCAGGTCCAAATCTTTTTATCTCTTTCGTGCAATTGAAACAGACGATCTCTACACCTGTATGTATTGATATAGTTATCATACGCTTTTATTCCTAGTATGTCAATAGGATTTCTTCGATTTTTATACTCTTCAATATGCGTCCAAAATCCGCGTAAATAACGGTTGCTGTTTACGCCTTCATTTTCCGTAACAGTTCAGTCCTCGGCTTCCTGTCACAAGCATCAAGCCATGTAAAAACCGCTTCGCGGTTGGCTTGATGCGTCTCAACCACGATGCTTTCTCACGGACTTCGCAGCGTGGTGCGAAGTCCTGGGCTGAACTGTTACCATTTTCCTGCAATTCCTAAATCTTTTTTGTTGTGTATATATATTTTCTATGATATTCTGACTGTATGAGGTGATTGAATCAAACTTCGTGAACTACTAAAACAGCGTGAAACAGAAATGAATATCAAGCAATAATACTGCTCCCCACAGCAGAACTGCGGGGAATTAAACCCTGAGAGATTAAAATGTGATTAGCAAATTTTTTAATTCCTCATATACCAAGCACTTTGTATACGAGGATTAAGAAAACGGTG
>CAJUQU010000195.1 GCA_910588595.1 uncultured Lachnospiraceae bacterium
CGAGATGGTTGTCAGTGACTGGAGTTCAGACGTGTGCTCTTCCGATCTGGCTGGATCCAGATGCTTTGCAGTGCGTTTCAGGACATCGAGTTTGTCGTCTGGTCGGTCGCGACGACCAGGGAGGAGATGTCCGCGTATTCCTACAAGGTTCCCGAGAATGTGAAAGCGGTGCACACGCTCTATCTGGGCGATGAGCAGTTTCGGAAGAAACACAAGAGGGTGGTCCTATCTGCGGCGGAAAAGGAGACCTTAAAGGATCTTATGATCGGTTCGACAGAGCGCGTGGACTGGGTGCACACGCTGGAACTCATCAAAAAATACAGGCGGCACATGAGCGATATCCTGATGAGCGAATCCTTTTTTGAGATCTGCCGGGAGGAGTATCAGCGTCAGGGATCGAAAAAGATCTTTCAGCAGTTTTTGTGGAATCTGCGCGGGATCTACTTTCCGCTGATGTATATACTGTCGGGGGAGATACCGCAGGCGGATCTCTACCACGCCGTGTCGACCGGCTATGCGGGGATCATGGGGAGCTGTGCCTCCTATGTTGGCAGAAAGCCGTTCCTGCTGACAGAACACGGCATCTACACGAGGGAGCGGGAGGAGGATATCATTCGTTCCCAGTGGGTGGCGGGAGAGTTCAAGGAGATCTGGATCGAGTTCTTCAAAAAACTTTCTTATATCGCCTACAGACAGGCGGATGTCGTCACCAGCCTGTTTGAGACCAACAAATCCCTGCAGCTGGAGTTGGGCTGCCCGGAGGATAAGATCGCGGTCATTCCCAACGGGGTCGAGGCGGGAGAGTACAGCGCGCTCGAGCGGAGGAGAGATCCGGCGGACGGTGTGTTCCTGATCGGGACGGTGCTGCGCGTGGTGCCGATCAAGGATGTCAAGACAATGCTGCTGGCGTTTGATATTGTCAAGCAGGCTGTCCCGGAAGCACAGTTAAAGATCATGGGGAATGACAAGGAGAATCCGGAGTACTACAGGGAGTGTCTGGAATTGCTGGAAGAACTGGGGACGGCTGACGTCGAGTTTACGGGGCTGGTAAATGTGAAGGAATACCTGCCGGATATGGATCTGCTGCTGCTGTCGAGCATCAGTGAGGGGCAGCCGCTGGCGATGCTCGAGGGCATGGCGGCGGGGATTCCCTATGTGGCGACCAACGTCGGCAACTGCAGGGCGATGCTCGAGGGAGAGGACGGGGACACGCTGGGTCCGGCAGGGCTTGTTGTGCCTGTGATGAACAGCGAAGCCATGGCAGAGGCAGTCATCCGCTGTATCCGCGATCCGAAGATGCGCAGGCGTATGGGGAAAGCCGGCAGGAAGCGTGTGGAGCAGTCTTACAGCAGAAAGGTGATGCTGGAGCGGTTCCGTGGTCTGTACGAGAGTTTGGGAGGTGGCAGATGGCAGGGATAGGGTTTGAACTTAGGAAGATTTATGGCAGAAAGACGCTTGCTTCGAGTATCTGGGGGAGTTTGTATGCGACAATGACTGCAGTGGGACCGTCTGTGCTTGTCGCAGTGATGCTCATCTTCCTCAAGGTCATCATGGATCAGGCAGATATCGCGGAGCTGGAGAAACGTTTCTTCACGTTTTCTTATACATATGTCTTTCTGATCAGCATATTGATCTCCTCGCTGTTTTCCACTGTGTTGTCGAGATACATATCGGACTGCGTGTTCGTGCGGGCTGAGAAGGAGATCTGTGCATCCGTTTATGGCGTGCTGACTGTGGGGAGTGTGATATCGGGGGTGATCATGCTGGCGCTGTGCATTGCCATGCGCATGTGCAGCAAAGTGCCTGTTCCCTTTCTGGTGATCTATTACCTGCTGGGCGTGCTGGTGACGGATGCCTACAACCTGATGACATATGTGTCTGCGCTAAAACAGTACAAGGAAGTGACGTTCAGCTTTTTTCTGGGTATGCTCCTGGCAGCGGGGGTCTATGCGTTCACTGTCTACGCGATGGAGATGCATGTGGTCGTCGCGGCGTATCTGGCATTGACAAGCGGTTATTTTCTGCTGGTGCTCATGCTCACGTTCTGGTGTGTGAGGGCGTTTGGGGAACCGGAGGGAAGTTATTTTGCGTTTTTGCAGTATTTTGTCAGATATCCGAAACTGCTGGTCAGCGGGGGCTGTTATATGATGGGATTTTATATCGCCACGGTGATATACTGGTTTTTCTCGGATATGAGGGAGCAGGTCAGCATTTTCTGGGCAGCGCCGTCGTATGATCTTGCGCTGTTTCTTGCGATCATCGCCAATATGTCTTCCCTGGTGATCTTTGTCGTGCGGGTGGAGACAGCGTTTTTTGACAAGTATGTCGCGTATCTCTCGGCATTGAACAATGGCTCCTACGATCTGATCGAGAAGGAGCGGGAGAATATGGGCAACGTTCTGCGGTATCAGCTCTTTTTCGTGTACGAAGTGCAGCTGATCATCACGGTTGTACTGATCTGCCTCGCAAACGTGTTCTTTCCGTACCTGAACATCAGTGTGCAGGTGCTGAACATGTTCATGGTGCTGAGCATGGGGCTGTACACAGTGTTCTGCATGTATTTTACGGTCGTGTTCCTGTATTATTTTGAGGATCACGCCGGGGCGTGTGCGGGGCCGTGTGTCTTTCTGGCGGTCACGGCGGTGGTCGCGGTGGCGGCTGTGTTTGTGGGAAAGCCCTTCTATACACTGGCGCTGCTTGCGGGCGGTCTGAGCGGATGGATTGTGTCGTTTGGGAGGCTTCGGTATCGGCTGGAACATCTGAATGCCTTCCTGATGTGCAGATGAGGTTGGCAGAGGGAATAGCGGGAGGATTTTATTAATGAAGCGATTGAAGATGAGTGAGGGTTTGGGGCTGGGGCTGGTGACGGCTGCCGCGGCAGTCCTGTTCGCGGTACTGTATATGGGCTCCAGGATCTCCATAGAGGAGGCGGGAAAGCCTGGTGAGACGAGCCCGCTGGAAGGATGGAATATCGCCGGGAGCGCTGCAAACGGGATAGGGCTGCATGAGGACAAAGGGATCTACGAGCAGGACAGCGATATTTACGATGTGTATATCAGCGTGTTTCCGACGAAGAACGATGAGGGGGAAATGATCGACCTCTCGGCTTTTGCGCTCCATTCTGCAAGGGATCACAGCTACAATCCGGTTCTCAACTGTAATGTACAGATACTGTCAGAAGGGCAGAAACCGGACCCGCTCCTGGATCTGGATCACAAGAACGCGACGATACGCGTGCGCGGGAATTCCTCCAGGGGAGCGACCTACAAGAGCTACAAGGTAAAGCTCGAGGAGGAGGCAGGCGCTTTTCTGGGACAGAAAAATTTGAACATCAACAAGCATGCAGGGGATGTCTCCAAGATCTCGACAAAGCTGCAGACAGACCTGCTGGCGCACATGGACGATATCGCAAGTTACCGGACTTACTATATGCGTCTGTGGATCCGGGATGCATCGCTGCCCGAGGAGGAGCAGGAATTTGTCTATTACGGTCTGTACACGGAGATAGAGCAGCCTAACAAGACGTATCTGGAGACAAGGGGACTGAGCAGCAACGCGGTCATGTACAAGGCGAGCGATTTCAGCTTTGCCCTGAATGACGCGCTCCGGAATGTGGACGACCCTGCGTACTCCGAGGAGGAATTTGAGACGGTGCTGTCGATCCGGGAGGGATCGAACCACGAAAAGCTGCTGGCGATGCTTGCGGATGTCAACGATACAACCAGGGATTTCGGGGAGATCTTTGAGACGTATTTTGACGAGGACAATTATCTGACGTGGCTTGCATTCAATTTGCTGATGGGGAACGAGGATATCATCAACCACAATTATATCATATACAGTCCGGAGAATGCCCTCTCGTGGTATTTTATCCCGTGGGATTTTGACGGGGCATTGCGATTTGGCGAGTACAGGTCGTCGTTCAGCCAGCCGGATTCGCTCAGGGGCATACAGACGCTCAATACAGGCATTCTGCACAGGCGGTATTTTCGTCTGGATGGCAGTATAGAAAAGCTTGATGACAAGATGCGGGAGCTGCTCGATACGGTCATCACGCAGGAGCGCGTGGAGGGACTGATCGACTCGTACAAGCCGGTGCTCGAAAAGACCATGCCGCTGTACCCCGACATCGATCTGCTGGATATGTCTCCTGCCGAGCTGATCCCCTACATAGATGGCATGTATGACGGCATCCTGGACAATTATGAGGCTTTCCGCAGAGCGCTGGAATATCCGGCACCGATGTTTGTGTCGATGCCGGAAGTGCGCTCCGATGGCACGATCCGGTTTGCGTGGGATGCATCGTATTCTTATCAGGGGCGTCCAGTCACGTACAATGTCCGTGTCTACGAGGATCCGCGTATGCAGGATCTGGTTTTTGAGCAGACGGGCATAGAACAGACAGAGTACATTTCGGGGCAGAGTCTGCCGGAGGGGACGTATTATCTGAAAGTGACGGCAGTGGACAGTCAGGGGAACGAGCAGTTCAGTCTGGAACATGTAGACAGTGACAATCTGTTTGTGTTCGGGCTGCTGGAGTTTGAGATTGGGAGGTAACTATGCAATATCTGGGGCACAGGCTGCGGCACGAGATCAAGTACTACATCAATGACAGCGTTTACCATACCCTGCGCGGCAGGCTGAGAACAGTGGCTGGCGCAGATCCGAACATGAAGGAGGAGGACGGTTATCTGATTAGCAGCCTGTATTTTGACGACATGTACCACTCCGCGATGAATGAGAAACAGTCGGGGATCTGCTTCCGCAAGAAATACAGGCTGCGCTGTTACAACCGGCAGGACACGAGGATCAATCTGGAGTGCAAGCGCAAATACGGCGAGTACATATCAAAGGACAGCATGGCTGTCAGCCGCGGCGAGTATGATGCGGTACTGGCTGGAAACTATGACGTCCTCATGGATCATGCGGATACAGTCGGGCGGGAAGTGTATGCGCTGCATCACGCCAGGCTGCTGAAACCCGTCGTGGCAGTGGAGTATCTCAGGGAGGCGTATGTTTTGGCGCAGGGGAATGTGCGAATCACGTTTGACAAGGAGATATCGGCGTCCGTCAATGACTATGACATGTTTTCAGAGTACTATGAGGTGCAAAAGGTGCTCGAGCCGGGCACCATGGTCCTGGAAGTAAAGTTTGATGACTATCTGCCGGATATGATATTCCAGATACTAAAAACTGCAATGACAAACAAATGTGCGATATCGAAGTATGTGATGTGCAGGGAGGAGAAGAGGAGGATTTTATCGCGATGACAACATTTTCAGATATATTTAAGAAGGGATTTCTGGAGGAGACCGGAAATCTTACCGTCAATGGGTTTCTCTTATCCATGCTGGGCGCTTTTCTGTGCGGCATGATCGTGTATGTCGTTTACCGCAGCTTCTACAAAGGAGTGATCTACAACAACAATTTCAACATCCTGCTGGTGATGACGAGCATGGTCACTTGTTTCATGGTCATTGTCATCAGTTCCAACGTAGTGCTCTCGTTAGGTATGGTCGGTGCGCTGTCCATCGTGAGATACCGCACGGCGGTGAAGGATCCCCTCGATGTGGGATTTCTGTTCTGGACCGTCGCGGTCGGCGTTACCTGTGGTGCCGGACTGTATCTGATCTCTGTCATGGGGACGATCCTGATCGCGGCTGTCTATATTTTGCTGGTAAAGATCAGAAACAGAAAACATCAGTACCTGCTGATCGTGAAATACAGCGATGCGGCATCCGAATCAGTCAGGCGGGAACTGGAGCCTGTCAGAAAAGTCTTGAAGAACAAGGCGGCGATGAAGGGGCTCACAGAGCTGACCTACGAAGTGCGCCTGCAGGGGGAGGACACCTCGCTTGTGACAAGAATATCGGATATAGACGGGGTGACAAGCGCCGTGCTGGTTGAGTTTACAGGAGATTATTTTGAGTAAGCAAAAGAGAGCACGGACTGTGATGATCTTTTTTATGTTCTGCATGGTCATGGCTGCAGCTGTGTATGCGCGCCTGTCCCCGGAGGAGGCGTGGTATTTTCAGGAGACGGACCAGGTGCTGGATAATCCGGGTCGGGGGTTCTATATCCAGATCGACAGCGGGCGCGCGGACAAGATACCAGACGCCGCAAAGGAGGTGCGGGTGATCCTCCTCGCATTTGACATGGAAGGGTATCTCTCGGGGGATCTGCCGGAAGAAAAGCTGGGAGAACTGCGAGAGGCGCTCCGCGCGGCGAAGAGAGAGCATGTGACGGTGGTGTTTCGGGCGGCGTATGGTTTTCATGGGGAGGTCACAGAGCCCGAACAGATCGGACAGATGGGCAGACACATCGAACAGATAGCGGAAGTATTGAACCAGTCTGCGGATCAGATCCTTGTGGTGCAGGCAGGGATGCTCGGAAGTTACGGGGAATGGCATTCCAGCCGGTATCTGGAGGGGACTGGGGATCAGCAGAGGGAGAGCAGGCTGTATATCCTGAGGCAGTGGGAGGCTTGCCTGGCACCGCAGATCAAGGTGGATGTGCGCCGTCCGAGATTCATACGCGAGGCAGCGGAGGAAGGGATCCTGTCCGGCAGGCTTGGGATCCACAATGATGCGCTACTGTCCACGGACAGCGATATGGGAACATACGATGCGCCGGGAATGGAGCGGGAAGACGAGCTTGTCTGGATGCAGGAGCATCTCATACGGCAGGTCAATGGCGGCGAGATGCCTGTGCTGGGGGAGCTGAGTATGCCTGGGAATGCGGACAGGGAGTTTGCCATGATGCATACAGGCTACCTCAATCTCAGATACAATCAAGAAGTCATCGCCTATTGGGACACTGTCACGATCGAGGGCAGCAATGCGAAGCACTATCTGGAGAATCGTCTGGGATACCGCCTGTCGCTCTCGGAGCTTCACATGCGGCAGCTGCACCTCGGAGGGGAATTGTACACAACCGGTGTAAAGATACGGCTGAGACTGCGCAGCACAGGCTACGCGCCGCTGCCTGGTCATTATAAGGTCTTTTTGGCAGTCGGTTCCGGGGGAGAGTATATTTATCAGGAGATACAGATCCCGGAACTGTACGATGTGTCGAATGGCGAAAGCATTGAGAAGGAAGTGCATATAAGGATCCCCCGGGAGTTTGCGCAGGAGCGCGGGACGCTCGAGATCGGGCTAAAGATCGCCAGGTCATCCGATGTGGAGGACGGACGAGAATGTGTGGAGCTGGCAAATCAGGGTGGGTTCTATCATGAGGGGATCAATGGGATCGCAGCGCTGGAGAGGACAAAACGGTTTCTTGTGAACGCTGTTGTCCTTGAGAGGAACGCCTGTGAGTGATCCCGCCAAAATGGAGCCGGCGAGAGTGACGAAAAGAGCAAAAGATCGGAAGAGCGTCGTGTAGGGAAAGAGTGTAGATCTCGGTGGTCGC
>CAJUQU010000196.1 GCA_910588595.1 uncultured Lachnospiraceae bacterium
AGTAAATATCACCTGCTATCCGCGCCCTCTGCACACCTTCAAAGCTAGACGTAGGGGCCACTACGCCGTCGCTTTGAAGGCGCACAGATGACACGAATATCAGGCGCTATTTACTTCAATATTAATGCAACGCTGCACTAGCCCTGCGGATGGTACTCAAAATAGTGGTACTTAACAGGAACACTATACTATAGACTGTCATAAATGTCAAGAAGTGCAGCAAAAACTATGCTGCATTGAACTATGCTGCATTGAACTATGCTGCATTGAACTATGCTGCACATTTCCATATGCCTAATCTGTCAACGATTTGCACATGACACCTTTTTCCTGCAATAAACGCCGAAGTTCTGCCACATCGCCATAGTACACACACCCATCCATACCCAGATTTCCAGCCGCCTCTACGTTCGCCGGCATATCATCGACAAAAAGGCATTCTCCAGGTACGAGCGAAAAAGTCCTGAAAAAATCAAGATACGCCGCCGGTTCTGGTTTGAGCAGCCCATGTTCGCAGGAAATCCAGATTCCCTTCATATATGCAATCGACTTGATATCCCGGCAAAATATCCGAAAACGGTGCGACGTATTAGACATCAGATACAGATCATATCCATTATGGGATAACTCTTCCACCAGCTGCTCCATCGGTGGATTGGGCGGCTGTATCATCCGATACTCTCTCACAAACCGCTCCACAGTATCATGCAGATATGCCGGTATCCTTTTACAGACAGACGCGACTGCTTCATCGTCTGATATCGTTCCCCTGTCCATCTGCAGCCACTCCACCGATGCGCAGAGGTGATTCTTGATCCATCTGAAATCTTCCTCGCTGTCTACATATCCATAGATATACTCCCTGGCGTTGTATACCGTAAGCACATTTCCCATATCAAATACAATATTCTTTATCATAGCGCTGTCCTCCCTTGATCTGCTTTCCCCTATCGCCTCCGATGCTGCGGATGTCCGCACTGGCAGCAGGATCGATGATCTTTGACGCATTCGAGCAGGGAAAACATATCCCCTGCTCGATCTTATTTAAATATAGAATTTTATATCCTTATCCGAATATTCTATTTCAGGATCTTTATCTCAGGATAATACTCAAACTCAGCCTTTCCTATAATATTATCCATTTCGACAAACTTGTTTGTCCAATATCTTGAATCCCATGAGTTACTGCGGTTGTCACCCATCATAAAATAACAACCTTCCGGTATCCTGTATGGTCCGAAATCTTCATAGAATCTGTTCTGTGTAAAATCTGATATCATCCTGCCATCGATGTACACTCTGCCGTCAATACCCTCGATCACTTCTCCCGGAAGCCCCATAATGCGTTTTAAATACAATGTCTCCCCATCATCAGGATAATAAAAAGATACTATATCCCCTCTCTCCGGAACATCACAAATATACGCAAGACGGTTAATAACAATCCTGCTCCCCGTCATGACCGTCTGCTCCATCGACCCTGTCGGCACCAATGCACTCGCCACAACATTATTTTTTATCCAGAATGCAACGATCACAGCAAGTAAGATCAACTTCGACCATTCGTAAATACCTTTGACAATCTTCCTCATATTATATCCTTCTTGCAAGCATTTATTAAAAAGCTTATCTGTCCACGTCCTGATCTACTGCATACTTTGCCGCATACTGTACTTCTCCATCATCATACAGGTCAGTCAGAACCAAGGACGATTCATTATATAGAATCACCTTATCATCACAATAGATCGAATATATTCCACTCTGCAGCAGTCGTGTTAACGCTCTCGCTTCAAACTGATCATTCACATAAACAGGCATCACTTGAAACAGAATCTCTGCGCAACCAGTATCCGGTGAATACACAACAAGATCATTGAGTGCAGTCTTGCAATACCCGTCTGCAGCATCGATATATGCAGTTCTTATCTCACCATTCTTGAATTCATAATAATGCTGCCAGTCCAGACTGTTATTGACCGGATGATCACGAAGATAGACTATGCTCATCGCCTCATCATACCTCATAACACCGGCTTGATACACAGTTGTCCCTTCCCGATCAAAAATATTGAATGCATACTCTGTGCCACTGCCCCCATCCAGATTTCTGACAAATCCATCATAGCTGGATATGGATCCCATCACAAATCCATTTTCTCTCATAGTATCAGCAATATAGTCGACAACAAACGCATTCTTCATCCAGTATAGATCAATAAACTCCTAGAAACCATTCTCAGCAGCATAGTTCAAATATGCATCGGACACATAAAGTTTGATCCTATGATCCCCCAACAACTGAATGTCGATCGCATCTTTATCCCCTGCAAATGATGCGATGTCAGCAAAGTACCTGGCAATCTCTTCATTTTGGTACGGGTCAAAATCAACTGTCTCCACATCGTCATTGCAGCCAAAAAGATTGCTGTACTGAACATAGACCGGAGCCAGATACACCGCTCTATTTCCATGCTTTTCTATCATGGAAAATGCCTCATAGAGCATCTCATCAACTTCGATCTCCTCGTTCGGGTGTTGATTGATATAATACAGGTTGTGGACTCCATCAAACCCCTGGCTCGTGTGAAACAACTGGTATGATGTCCTCGTCAACTCTGAATACAATTTTTTTACCGCTCTTTTCTCCGCTGTCGCTGACAATTCCCCTGCTCCGATATAGTACTGAAAGATCAGTTCCCCAGAACAATCCGCCTCCGACGAACCCGCTTCAATCGTGGTCCAACCGGCATCAACAGTCAAAAATGATATCAGCGAATATCCAAATGCACACATACCGATCAAAAGCAGCACAACTACCACACCAAGTCTGACTTCGGGGTACTTTTCAAATAATTCGATCCGTTTAACAGGTCTCGGGTGCCTGTCATCCCTGTCTCTAGCTGTTCGACCCAAACTACACCACCACTAATATCAGCAGCAATACAAACAGGATTATGATCGCTGCGATCACAAGCAGACCAGCGATCGCACCCTTTTTGCACACAGTATAATTGCGGTAATAATGAAAATGCTTAAATACTGCGGCGGCGATCAATCCCAGAACCGGCAGGAAGAATGATATGATCTTGTACCACACACTTCCTGTATCGTGAAGCGGCGCCTGCAAAAACTCATCTTCAGACGCCGTATGAACATCTGTTCGTTCTTTGGATTCGCTCTTCTGCTGCGGCGCATCCGGATTGACGATATTGATCGACTTCAAAGGGATCCCTTTCTCACGAATCGCTTTGTACTCCTCGATCTCCTTCTTGCTGCCATAGACATAATGCTCATGCCCTATATTGACAAGTTCCGGCTGATCGGTACTGTAATCATGCATGGACGGATCATATGTGTAAAGTACCTTATTCTTCTCCAGCTTTGGATCTGGTATCGGGATCGCTGAGATCAGGGAATGGGTATATGGATGCAGCGGAAAATCAAACAGCTCATCCGCCTCTGCGACCTCCACAATATTTCCTTTGTAAATGACACCAATACGATCTGAAATAAATCGAACAATAGAAAGATCGTGGGCAATAAACAAATAGGTAACATTCTTCTCAACCTGGAATTTTTTAAGCAGGTTCAAGACCTGTGCACGGATGGATACATCCAAAGCAGAGATCGGTTCATCTGCAACCACCAGTTCTGGTTCCATTACCATAGCGCGGGCAAGACCGATTCTCTGACGCTGTCCGCCAGAAAATTCATGCGGATATCGCGTGAGATGCTCCGGCAGCAGTCCGACCTCATTGATCATCTCCTCGACCTTGCGGACACGGTCCGCCTCATTGGTATACAGGTGAAAATTGTACAATCCCTCTGACACGATATAGTCCACTGTAGCACGTTCATTGAGAGATGCCGCAGGATCCTGAAATACCATCTGGATATTGCGGATAACCTCCCTGTCCAGAGAATGCGGGATCTTTCCAGAGATGCGGACACCCTTATACAGGATCTCTCCTTTGGCACATGGATTGACACGGATCACAGCTCTTCCGACCGTCGTCTTACCGGATCCGGACTCCCCTACAAGGGAAAAAGTCTCTCCTTTGTATATGTCAAAACTGGCGTTCTTGACAGCTCTCACCGCACCGGCACCCTTGCCGAAAGTAATATCGACATTCTTGACTGATAACAAAATCTCTTTGCCATTTTTTTCATCAATTGGACCATGCTCCGGCAAATGAGATACACGTCCTGATTTTTCCTGATTTAGGTTTGACACGTTCTAAATCTCCTATCTAAAGTCTTTGATCATAAAGTCTTTATATGTTAAATGCTTTCAACAGTTTCTCATGAATGTTCTGAATAGCCTCTGGTTTCTCGATCTTCGGTGAACGGGGATCCAACAGCCATGTCTTGGCATAGTGTGTATCCGTAACCTTGAACATCGGAGGCTCCTTCAGCGTATCGATCTTCATACAGTACGGATTCCGCGGTGCGAACGCATCCCCCACCACCTTATTGTACAGTGAAGGCGGTGTTCCTGTGATGGAATATAACTTTGTATTCTTCTCGGCAAGCTGCGGCATGGACGACAGCAGTGCCCACGTATATGGATGCCTTGGATCATAGAATATCTCATCGACCGAGGCGAGCTCGATGATCTGACCAGCATACACAACTGCAACACGATCCGCAATATTAGCCACTACACCAAGGTCGTGTGTGATAAAGACAATCGTATAATTAAATTCCTTCTGCAAATCCTTGAGGAGCTTTAAAATCTGTGCCTGGATCGTAACGTCAAGCGCCGTCGTCGGCTCGTCACAGATCAGGATCTTCGGCCGGCATGACAATGCGATCGCGATGACGATCCTCTGCCGCATACCGCCGGAATACTGAAAAGGATAATCATCAAATCGCGCCTCCGCATTTGGGATCCCCACCTTCTTCATCAGATCCAGCGCCTGTGCCCTCGCCTCCGCCTCCGTCACGTCCTGATGTTTCATAATGATCGAAGTGATCTGTTTTCCGATCGTGATGATCGGGTTCAATGATGTCATAGGATCCTGGAATACCGTCGCGATCTTCTTCCCGCGAATCTGATACCAGTCTTTCGCATATTTGACATTTGCAAGGTTCAGAACACAAATTCCATGAAATTTGTCCGCTGTCTCGTCAAGATACTTCACGCGAAATGCCACCTTGTCAAACACCGCATTCCTCTGTTCATCATCCGCGAGATCCACGCCTGTTATCATCGCCTGTTTCAATGCAGCCAAAAGCATCATCAAAAGCTGTGCGCGCTTAAAGAAACTATATCTTCCGATCGAGAGATATACTTCTTTGGCAAGGATCTCGTTGCGCTTTTTCGTCTCCTCGGAGATAGTTCCCTTAACTGCCGCGTCATACTTTGCTTTCAGCTCTGACATATTGGTATCATACTTGCTTATATACGCTGTATCATTTTTGACTTTTTGGGATGCTTCAAGCTCCATCGCCATTCTGTCTTTTAACAGCTTTTTGATCTCCCTTTCCATGTCCTTTATGGATTGGGACAATTCTTTGATCTTCGCCTTGTCAGTCTTTGGATCCAGCGTCTGCTTCAGATTAAAGGCTTCTGTCTTTCTGATGCCAAGATCTGCGATCGCCTGGTCACTTGCCTCGCTCTGGTCTCTGCTGATCTTTTCTTTTTCAGAACGCTCTGCTTTCAGAGCCTTCATCTCATTATAGATATCAATTCCAAGCTCGTATTGAGAATATTTGTTCAACTTTGTCAGCGCATAGCTGATCATTTTATCAGAGACAGTATTTCTTCTGACAACTGTATCAGCCAGTTCTGCATCATTGAATAAAATACTGCCGTTATCAATAAATCCGTTACTGTCAAGCATTCCGGCAAAAGTTTTCGTAAAAACGGACTTACCTGAACCCGACTCCCCAACGATCGCTATCGACTCGTTCTCATAAATGTCAAGCGAAACGCCGCGGATCGCTGTCAGCTGTTTTCCGCGCACACGAAACTTCACTACCAGATCTTTGATTGATAATAATACCTTTTTATCTTCCATTCTGTCCCCCGCTTACATGTGTGTTCTCGGATCGGACGCATCACCAAGATTCTGTCCAACCACATACAATACAATCGTGATGATCGAAGCGACCGCGACCGGACTCCAGAACTCAAAGCCCCACCCCGGCGTCAGCATCGCACTCTCCGCCTCGTAGATCAGCCTACCAAGTGACATTTCTTTGAGTCCCATTCCGATATAAGCCAGAAATACTTCGTAGGAGATATACGACGGGATCTCAGTCGCTGCCATTGTCACCACAACAGAAGTCATAAATGGCAGAATATTCTTCATCGCGATGCGGATCGTCGATGTTCCCAGACATCTCGACGCCAGATTGTATTCCCTGTCTCGTATGATGACAACCTGTGTGCGGATAAAGTAGGCGATAAACAGCCAGCCTGTGACAGTCATCGCAAATACCATCGTCCAAAACCCTGCCGTAAAGATCATGACCATAACCGAGATCACCAGGATATACGGAAGGTTCGCAATGACGTTATAGACGATCATCATCACGTTGTCGACCTTCTTGGAAAATCCCCAGACCGCACCGACGATCACACCGACTGTCATATTGATCAGCGCAACTACCAACGCCAGCGAGATTGAGATCTGTGAACCGTACCAGATCGCGTCAAAGGTGGATTGTCCGGCTGCGCCTGCTCCCAGGATCCAATGAATATTGTACCCAAACTGTTTGAAAGCCGCAGATGGCATCAGATGCTTTGCGTCCGGATTCAAAAGATTGCCATATCTGTCATACTCCACAAAAACCGGATACAGATATGCCATCAATATGATAAAAGCCAGCAGCCCCAGCATTATGATATTGATCTTTTTCCTAAAAAATACACGGAAAACAGAATGCCAATAGGAATATCTGGGCGCCGTGATCTTCTCCGACTCCAGATCACTGTGGTTGATCACCTGAAAAAGTTCCGCGTCCGATAATCCCACTGTCGGATCAGCCTCCTCCAGATTGTCCACTTCCACTGTCACATGTTTCCCCATCTTAAAATCTACATTCATACTAACTCCCTTTCTTGCCGGATGTGCTACCTCGCCTTACTTGAGAAGGAAATCCGAGGATCTACCATGGACATCAGAATATCACCCAAAATAATGGCTACTACACTCAGAACTGCATAAAATAAGGAAACGCCGACAATAACGCCGTTATCGTACTTATTGATCGCCTCTGTCAGCAAATTACCGGCACCAGGCACCACATACACGCGCTCCGTGATAATCGCACCCGTCAGACATCCAAGCACACTTCCCGGAATACCATGGATGATCGGAATCGCCGCATTCTTCAAAATATGCTTTGTGAAGATCTC
>CAJUQU010000197.1 GCA_910588595.1 uncultured Lachnospiraceae bacterium
TCGATGACCATCTGCATCGCAAAATCCGTGCCAAACTCGGGGATCCCGAGACACCCAAGCCTGCATCCGCCGATATCCTCCGGTGTGATGCCCAGCGCCGAAGTGTTCTGGAAAAGCGACATCACCTCCTTGTCGTCGAGCGGTATGGTCGTCGGATCGATCCCCGTCAGATCCTGGAGCATGCGGATCATCGTCGGATCGTCGTGCCCGAGAATGTCGAGCTTCAACAGATTGTGGTCGATCGAATGATAGTCAAAGTGTGTCGTGATCGTGTCCGTCGTCATGTCGTTCGCCGGATGCTGCACCGGCGTGAAGGAATCGATCTCCTCCCCCACCGGCAGCACCACGATACCGCCCGGGTGCTGTCCTGTAGTGCGCCGCACACCCACGCACCCCTCCACGATGCGATTGATCTCACTCGTCCGCTTGTGCTTTCCGCGCTCCTCATAGTAGTTCTTGACATAGCCAAACGCCGTCTTGTCCGCCAGCGTGCCGATCGTCCCGGCGCGGAATGTCTGGCCATATCCGAAGATAACCTCCGTATACTTGTGCGCCTTACTCTGGTATTCGCCCGAAAAGTTCAGGTCGATGTCCGGCTCCTTGTTTCCCTTGAACCCCAAAAACGTCTCGAACGGAATGTCAAAGCCGTCCTTGATGAGCTTCTCGCCGCAGACAGGGCAGTACTTGTCCGGCATATCGCAGCCCGCCATCCCCGCAAACTTCCTGACCTCATCCGAGTAAAAATCGCTGTAATGGCGGTTTTTGCAGTAATAGTGCGGGCTCAGCGGATTCACCTCCGTGATCCCCGCCATCGTCGCCACAAACGAGGACCCGACAGACCCCCGCGAGCCGACCAGATAGCCGTCCTCCACCGACTTCCACACAAGCTTCTGTGCGATGATGTACATCACGGCAAACCCGTTGCTGATGATCGAGTCCAGCTCCCGTTTCAACCGCGCCTCCACGATGTCGGGAAGATCATCGCCGTACATCTCGTGCGCCTTTCGATAACAGATATCCCGCAGCTGCTGGTCGCTGTTCTCTATGACAGGCGGGCACTTGTCCGGGCGCACCGGCGCGATCCGGTCACACATATCCGCGATCATGTTCGTGTTCGTGATGACGACCTCCTCCGCCTTCTCGCTGCCCAGATAATAGGCGAACTCGTCGAGCATCTCCTCCGTCGTGCGCAGGTACAGCGGCGCCTGATTATCAGCGTCCTTGAACCCTTTCCCCGTCATGATAATGCGCCTGTAGACCTCATCCTCCGGATCCAGGAAATGCACGTCGCACGTGGCGACCACGGGTTTCCGAAACTGCTCCCCGAGCTTCACCACCCTCTTGTTCAGCGCGATCAGATCATCCTCGGAGTTGATATCCCGCAGCCGCTCCGATTCAATCATAAACCGGTTGTTGCCGATCGGCTGGATCTCCAGATAGTCATAGAACTCCACAATGCGGGCGATCTGCTCGTCGCCCTGTCCGTCGAGCATGGCACCAAACAGCTCCCCCGCCTCGCAGGCGCTGCCCAGGATCAGACCTTCCCTGTACTTCTGGATCAGGCTCTTTGGGATCAATGGCCTCTTGTAAAAATATTTCAGATGGGACTCGGATATCAGCTTATAGAGGTTGATGCGCCCCGTCTGGTTCTTTGCCAGTATGATAATGTGGTAGGAATGAAGCTTCCTGACCGCATCGACGCTCGCCTTTCCCAGCTCATTGAGCGCCTCCAGGGTATATATATCATCCTTTTTCAGCATCTCGATAAATTTCAGGAAGATCTCCGCCGTGCACTCCGCGTCATCGACCGCCCGGTGATGGTTCTCGAGTGAGATCTTCAATGTCTTTGCCACCGCATCCAGCGTGTACTTTGCCTGCCCTGTGAGCAGTGTCCGCGCAATCCCCACGGTATCCACATAAGTAAAATCCACCGGAATATTCTGCCGCTTTGCATTCTCCTTGATAAAGCCCACGTCAAAGCCCGCATTGTGCGCCACCAGCGCCGCATCCCCCACAAACTCGAGGAAGCGGGGCAATACGACCTCTATGGTATCAGCGTCGATCACCATGCTGTCGCTGATGCCCGTCAGCTTTTCGATCTCAAACGGGATCGGCACCTGCGGGTTTACAAACGCGGAAAAGCGGTCTGTGATCTGTCCGCTCTCGACCTTGACCGCACCGATCTCTATGATCCGGTTCGTCACCGGAGAAAATCCGGTCGTCTCGATGTCAAAAACCACATAAGCCGCATCCAGCGTCTGCCCTTTTCCATCCGTCACGATCTCTTTCAGGTCGTCTACCAGATACCCCTCCACACCGTAGATTACCTTGAAGTCATCACCGTGATCCAGCGCGTGGTTCGCATCCGGAAAAGCCTGTACACAGCCATGGTCCGTGATCGCGAGCGCCCTGTGCCCCCACTTCTTCGCGCGCCTGATGATATCCTTGACATCGGACACGCCGTCCATGTCGCTCATCTTCGTGTGGCAGTGCAGCTCCACGCGCTTCCTGGCGCTGTTGTCCATGCGGGCCGTCGTGAAATCCGGTATCTTCATCACGCCGACGACCGATCCGATCGTGAGTTCCCTGTCAAACGTGTCATTGACCGTGACTCCTTTGAGTTTCAGGAACGCGCCGACTTTCAAGTCCCCTGTCAGCTCCGCGAGCTGCTCATTATGTACGAACATCTTGACCTTGATCGTATCTGTGAAATCCGTGATCTCAAAGCTTACGATCGTCCTCTCATTGCGGATCTCGCGAGTCTCGAGGGCACGAACCTTGCCCCTGATCGTGACCTCGCCCATCTCGCCCCAGATTTCTTCAATATTGATACTCTCGTCCTCAAAGTCCCTGCCGAATATGACATTTGGATTGTCTGAACGCTTGAGCGCTCTTTTCTGAAGGCTGCCATAAGACTTCTTTTCATGTGTTTTCTTTTCATATGTCTTCTTTTCGTATGTCTTACCTGCTGTTTTTGGCGCTGCTGTTGTCTCCTTCTGCTTTGCAGAAACTGTCATCTTCGCCGGGTCAACGATCGACTGCACCTCCAAAGTTACCGGCGGCGCTGTTTCCTCCGCAGCGGCAACAACATCGTTCCCCCTGACGACTGCACCTCCAAAGCGCATACTGATCCCTTCAACGATCTTCCGGATCCGCAGCTCATCGTCCTCCCGGTACTTGCCTGTCTGCGCTTCCTTGTACGCAGTCTGAAACTTTACCTGAAAACCGCACCTCTCGTTCAATACCTTATCCAGTATACCGACGAGCTCATCTTCCTTGGACTTTGCGATCACGCTGTCCTCGAGAACAAGCTCCATTACATTTTCCTCCGGAAACTGCACATCCGCCTGGCGAAACATCGTGTAGAGCATGTGATCACACCCCCTGATCTCCGTCAGAATGCTCTCCCGGTACAACTCCATCAGTTTTTCGGGATTATACTGCTCCGAAAGCACGAACTTTTCATAGATCTTTATGACCATATACTCCCGCGGGAAGAATTGATTCTTGATCTCCTTTTCCACAGAATAGATATGTTCCTTCTCGATCAGTCTCCCGCTTCTGATATAGATGCGAAGCAGATCTTTGCGTTTGGTAGTAGTGATCCGCTCCACCACTACCTGTTCAAACAGATCCTTGCGCACACCGTCCAGCTTGAGGTTCGGAAACGCCTCAAAAAAACTCTTTTCCATCGCTATCCCACCCAGTGATCCAACTCATACTTCAGCGTGCTCAGCAACTCACTCTCAGGTACTTTTCTGACGATCTCACCCTTCTTGATGAGCAGTCCTTCCCCGATACCTCCTGCGATGCCGATATCCGCCTCTTTTGCTTCCCCCGGTCCGTTTACGGCACAGCCCATCACGGCAACCTTGATGTCCAGATCATACCCCTGCACCATCGTCTCGACCTGGTTTGCCAGCCCGATCAGGTCAATATTTGTCCTTCCGCACGTAGGACAAGAGACTACCTCAATACCGCCCCTTCGCAGTCCGAGCGTGCGCAGGATCAATTTCGCTGACTTGATCTCCTCGACCGGATCCCCCGTGAGAGACACCCTGATCGTGTCGCCGATCCCCTGATTCAAGATGATCCCGAGACCGACTGCCGACTTGATATTGCCGCTCGTCACCGTGCCGGCCTCCGTGATACCCACATGCAGCGGATACCGTGTCTTGTCAGCGAGCAGTTCATGCGCCTTGACGCACATCATCACGTCGGAGGACTTGATACTGATCACCATATTGTCATAATCCAAATCTTCAATGATATGAACCTTGTCAAGTGCGCTCTCCACGATCCCCTCAGCGGTGACACCGCCGTATTTCTCCACCAGCTCCCTCTCGAGCGAGCCGCTGTTGACGCCAACCCGTATCGGTATATTGCGCTCTTTAGCCACCTTTACCACTTCGGCAACTTTGTCTCTGCCGCCTATATTTCCAGGGTTGATGCGTATCTTATCCGCACCGTTCTCCATCGCTGCGATCGCCATCTTATAGTCAAAGTGGATATCCGCTACCAGGGGGATCGATATCTCCCTCCTGATGCGCGTGATCGCCCTCGCCGCCTCCATATCGGGCACTGTGCACCGCACAATGTCACACCCGGCTTCGGTTAGACGCCGGATCTGTGCCAGCGTAGCCTCCACATCCCCTGTCTTTGTATTTGTCATGGACTGGATCAGGATCGGATTTCCCCCGCCGATCACCCGGTCCCCAATACGAACCACTTTTGTATTGTCTCTATACATACATTTCCTCCATCAATGTCAGAATCTGCCGTTTCCCAGAAAAACCTGCAAAAATTTTCTGTGCACTCTGCATCTGTCACCTCTCTGCCGCTTTAATGACAGCAACTAATGAACAAACATTCTGGATATATCATTATACAACACGAACACCATCAGTATCATCAGTGCTA
The DNA here is from genome assembly GCA_910588595.1 of uncultured Lachnospiraceae bacterium. Taxonomy (GTDB): domain Bacteria; phylum Bacillota; class Clostridia; order Lachnospirales; family Lachnospiraceae; genus COE1. The sequence continues at coordinate 4,921 of CAJUQU010000197.1, forward strand.
CAAAGCCGACAAAATGCACGATACCTTCCTTTTCAGGAGATACCGGTTTGCCGCGCACCACCTCGATAAACATGAACAGAAGCCTTCCCCCGTCGAGTGCCGGGAGCGGGAGCAGATTCATGACTCCGAGGTTCACGCTGAGCAGCACTGCGAAATTGATCATGTTGATCACAACTGTCGGCAGTCCGTACGGCTTTGTCACCTCGATCGTCTCGTCGATCATCACGGCGATCCCCACCGGACCAGACAGGTCATTGGCGGAAAGTTTTCCCTGTACCAGCATCAGAAGGCTCTTGACCGTCGCTTTCAGCCAATAGCGAACCTCGTATGCACTGTATTTGATCAGATCTAATCCTTTGCACTGCACCGTCTCTCCAATAGCAAAACCAAGATAATACCGATTGTCCTGCTCGCTGAACTTTGGCGTGATGACAGTCGCATATTTCTTTCCGTCGCGCTTATACTCGATCTCCATCGGTTCCCCGCTGCTCAGCGCAGACACAAATGTGACTTCACCCTGCAGATAGATCCGCTCCCCGTCTATTTTTGTGATAATATCGCCTTCCCTAAGTCCCGCTGCTTCCGCCGGATATCCCTCCGTCAATGCATTGATCATCGGGATGGACTCCCCGGAAAAACCGACCACAATCAAAGACAGCAAAAATGCCAATATGATGTTAAAAAATGGTCCTGCAAAAACGGTCGCGATCCTCGACCATACATTTGCATCGTTAAAAGCACCCTCCTGTTTTTGACGCTCCTTCACATCGCTGTTCTGATCCGTCGAGTATATACCGTCCTCCCCCTCAAACATACAGGCGCCGCCAATCGGCAGCAGCTTTAGCACATACTTCGTCTCACCCTTTGTAAACTTGATGATATCTGGTCCCATACCGATCGAAAACTGTACCACTTTAATACCGTTGAGCTTCGCGATCAGAAAATGCCCCAGCTCATGCGCGATCACAACCACCCCAAATACCAGCACAAACACTATAATCGTGACAACCATTCCCTACTTTTTCCTCCCTTTATACCGTATTAAAATCGTCACTTACATCAGATCAAAACTTTGACCGAATCAGCTCATAAGTTTCCTGTTCTGTACTCAGGATTTCCTCCACATCAGGATTCTCTATCTTCCTATGATGATCCATGCACATCTCTATGATCTCCGGGATCTGCAAAAACCGGATCTTTCTATTCTGGAACAGGCTCACCGCCTTCTCATTTGCAGCATTGAACACAGTCGGCACACTTCCACCCGCCGCGGCAGCCCTCATTGCAAGTCTGAGTCCTGCAAATGTCTCCATGTCAGGTCTCTCAAATGTAATACTGCCAAGCTCGTAAAAATCAACCCTCTTACCTGCCATCGGACGCCTGTCAGGATAAAACAGGGCATACTGTATCGGCAGCTTCATATCAGGCATACCGAGCTGAGCCATGATCCCCCCGTCTACATACTCAACCATAGAGTGAATGATGCTCTGCGGATGTACCACCACCTGAATCCGATCCAGATCCACATTGAAAAGCCACTTCGCCTCCATGACCTCAAGTCCTTTGTTCACCAGTGTTGCGGAATCGATCGTGATCTTAGACCCCATTGCCCAGTTCGGGTGCTTCAGCGCATCTTCGAGCTGCACAGTCTCCAATTGCTGTCTGGTCCACCCCCGGAACGGTCCGCCCGATGCCGTGATCAGCAATTTGCTCACCCTGTCCTTGTTCTCACCCTGCATAGACTGGAAAATGGCACTGTGCTCACTGTCAACAGGAAGGATCGACACACCCATTTTGGCAGCAAGCGGCATGATAATGTGACCAGCTGTCACAAGCGTTTCCTTGTTGGCAAGGGCGATATCTTTCTTCTTGTTGATCGCTGCGATCGTGGGTCTGATACCGATCATGCCAACGATCGCAGTCACCAGGATTTCCGCCTCCTCCATCTCAGCGATACTGATCAATCCCTCCATATCCGGTATAACCTGCACTTCCATGTCAGCCAGCCTCGCCTTTAACTCCCTGCAATCCGCCTCACTCCTGAGCGACACCAGCCTTGGCTTGAACTCCCGCACCTGTTTCTCCATCAGATCAATATTGGCTCCCGCTGCCAGACCTACCACCTGCAGATCCGGATTGTCACGAACGATCTCAAGTGTCTGTGTGCCGATCGAGCCTGTGGAACCAAGTATTGCTATTTTTTTCATAAAACCAATCCTTTCCCATAATCATTATATGAAAATCAAACACGTATCAGAATGATATCACAACCCCTTAACGCATAAATGATATGATCAAAAAATACGTGATCGGAGCGGTAAAAATGACACTGTCAAATCTATCCATAATACCGCCATGTCCCGGAATCAGTTTTCCATAATCCTTAATCTCATAATTGCGCTTGATGGCGGACGCCGCCAGATCACCGATCTGC